>JBGCFY010000065.1:0-36196 GCA_045110315.1 Saprospiraceae bacterium | reverse complement strand
GTTACAAGAAAAGTAACGAAGAAAGCGACACCTAAAGCAAAAGCTACGGTTACAAGAAAAGTAACGAAGAAAGCTACGCCTAAAGCAACAGCTACGGTTACAAGAAAAGTAACGAAGAAGGCGACACCTAAAGCAACAGTTACCGTTACAAGAAAAGTAACGAAGAAGGCGACACCTAAAGCAAAAGCTACAGTCACAAGAAAAGTAACGAAGAAAGCCATGCCCAAAGCAAAAGCTACGGTTACGAGAAAAGTAACGAAGAAAGCTACGCCTAAAGCAACAGCTACGGTTACAAGAAAAGTAACGAAGAAGGCGACACCTAAAGCAAAAGCTACCGTTACGAGAAAAGTAACGAAGAAGGCAACACCTAAAGCAAAAGCTACGGTTACGAGAAAAGTAACGAAGAAGGCAACACCTAAAGCAAAAGCTACCGTTACAAGAAAAGCAACGACTACTTCCAAAACTAGCTCCCGAGCTAAAACGCCAAAGGCCATTGCTACAAAAAAGACAGCAACTAGAAAAGTAACTTCCCGTGCGAAGAAAAAATAAGAAAATTTTTCGTTTTCAAAAGAAAGCGTCGGTGCTACACCGACGCTTTTTCTATTTTCTGTTTTAGCTTTCTATTTTTTACCTAAAATTTCACGAGCTTTTGCTGAAACTTTCGATTGGAAGATTGCAGTTCTAGAAGATAAGTTCCACGGGGCAAGTCTATTAATTCCACGGTATATTGGTATTGACCGGGTACTTGTGTGGAGGAAGGAAGAATTGTTTTAACCACTTGGCCTAGTGTATTGTATAAACGAATCGTCATTTCTTGCGTTTGGTAAATTTGGTAATTCAACTGACTAGTCTGATTCGTTGGATTAGGAAAAACTTCTGCTGCAAATTGTCCCACACTTTCCTGTTCCTCAAAAACAAACTCAATGGCTAAGGCAGTTTCTTGTCGATCATAAGCAATTGCTGGTGTATATTGTTGGCTCAATTGAATGAAATCGCTGAGTCGTCCTGCTCGTTTTGCGGTAAAGTTGAGGGCAAAAAGTTGGTCTTCATTTGTATATGCTCTACGTGCTAAATCAAACCAACTCGTTGTAATAATTCCTTCCGAGAGTAGGTGTAAACCAAAACAATCTGAACTAAGTTGAGCAAGTTCGCCTGGTGTTAGGCTATTAAAAATTAAGGCATCGGTATCAAATTTTAAGCTAAATTGATAGGCTAAAATCTCCTTGAAATCTGCTGCCCGAAACCACATTTGAAATTGCTCTCCCTTTTTTAAGACTGGATTTTTCAATTGAAAACTTAAGGGCGATTCTTGGTTACGAACTTCTGATGACCATAAGTTATTCGGATTGGCACTTTGATTCAAATCTCCAACCTTTATGCCCGTGAAGTCCAATTGCGTATCTGTGGATAGGTTTTCTATCGTTACTTCTTCTTCCCACATTGGAGCATTTGGCTGCGACGGAATCGCATGAAAAAATCGCCAACTATCATTATTGGGTAATTCCGTTACTAGGTTTAAAATTACTTTACGCAGTAAAAATAAATCTAAAACAGTAATGCTTCCATCTCTGTCCAAATCTGCTGCTTGCCACAATAAAGGATGATTCAACTGTTCAGTAGTCAGCAGGTGTTTACTCATCAACACCAGATCAAAAGTAGTTAAGCCGTTCTGTAAATTAATATTCTTTTCTGGTCGAACGGTATAGTCTTGTCCTTCTGGTAAGGCTTCGATTTGAAATAGACCACCCGCAGTAGTTGGAATCACGGCTTGTTGAAAACCACTCAACTGCAAATCGACTTGCTCAATGGGAATTTGGTTGAGGGTAAGAATGCTACCTTCAAGGTCAAAGTATTCAATCGTGGGAATGAAATCATTACTGATGATATGTTCGGTAAGGTTGGTAATGATAGGTTTATTGAAATCAAAGTAAATAGCAGCGCTATTGTTTATTTCGGTACCAATGGGATTATCGAGCTGTTGGGGAATTTTAAATTTAATAAAACCATTGGAAGCTAATAGATTGACATTACTATCCGGCAACATAATATTGTCAAAGGTAAAGGTAAGGACGCCCGTTCCTGAAATATCTAATTCGTAAGGATGACTGCTCGCTCCTGTTTGGAATCCCGTCAAATCTAAAAACGGAGAAATCGTATCGATTACGACGACTTTAAAAGCTGTATCCGTTCCGGTGTTTTGAAAACGAATGAAGTATTCCAAATCTTGATTGACTTCAATGTAATGATCCGGCCCGTAGCCTTTCGGAAATCCTTGTTTGTCATTGGGATCAAATGCGCCAATATTTTCATGGCAATCAATTGAAACAAAAGGATCACCATCATTTTCTCCAAATTGAGTAACAAAACCAATGCTGATGTTGGCTTGGCTATTGCTCGCACAACCTTCCACCGTTACACTCGGCTGACTATTACCGGGATGTCCACTCACTTGCATCGCATCCATATGTAAAGTCGCACCTCCTGCAAATTCTTTTAAAGCTTTTGTTTTATCAATGCCTAGTTGATAATTTCCGGTCCGTAAAATCACATCATCCACTACGATGAAATATTCTAAAGACTCGTCCATCGCTGCCGTTCCTACATTTTTAATTTCAAACAAAACGCTATCTCCTTGGCAACTTGCCGCTACTTCAATACTCGCACCGTTCCAAAGTGGATCGGGCAATACGCAAAAACTATCGGGCGTAATCCGAGCTTCTACACAGTGCGTTTGTCCCAGAAAAGTGGAGTCGCAATCTAAAGTTGTATACACAAAAAAACGACCACAAGTTCCAAGCGGTACAGTACCAATATCAAAACTAATGCTGTTATCCACCTGACCGACAATCGGTAAACTACTTGAATCTATTTGCAAGTATTCGTCAAAACTAACGTCAATCTTAACGTTGTCTGCGGTTTGAGTTCCTGTGTTGCAATATCGAACAATGTAAGTATTTGGGAAACAGCGTCGCAAGAATGCCGTTGATACATCCACTTCTAAAAATGGACAATCTACCACAGCACTTGCTCCAAAATCTTCTACTACTGCGTCCGTAAAATCCTGTACTTCAACGGCAGCCGTATCGCAAAATTGCCAGTAATCATTTTTGGGAATGACAGATAAGGAATAACTACCAGTATCGACTTCCATATAATAGTCGCCATTACTATTCGTATGTGCATAAAAGTTGGTGGTTCCTTCTGCCCGAACCATCCAATCTTCCAGTTTAGTTTCGTCATTATCCAATAAGCAATCTTGATTATCATCTACAAAGACATTTCCGGAGATGGTGCTCGTATAAATATTACCGTCTTGGTCTAACTTGATCAGCGAAAATTGTTTATTGTCAGGGTCGTCAATGGGTCTAATGTAGCCAGCGAGCAGATATCCTTGATCGGTAGTCGTGATTTTTTGATTGATTGCATAAGAGTAGGCATTGAAGAGGATCGAAGACTTTGCTTTAGTGATATTACCGTTGACATCCGTTTGCCACAAGGTAATCTGGATAGGGGAATATTTATGTCCAATGAGTGAGTAAAAACCATCCCGCTCAAAAATGACTAATTTGTTATTAGAGCCAATGTTCAGGGAAGGATTTGTAAAAGTCGTTTCCCAAATTAGATTTCCTTGCAGGTCAATTTTTCTTAAGTAATCTTCGTGAAGCGTAGAGGAATTTCTTGTCAATAAAACATTTTCATCACTAGTCAAAAGAATGTCCTGAATATCATCACTAAAGAAATAAGTTTCCTCCCAAGTTATATTTCCTTCAAAATCAACTGCCATAATTTGATCTCGACTGTCGGTATAGGGAGAAGGAAAGGGATTACTTGGATCGGGTTCAATGAAATATTCTATGTCGATGAGTAGAAAATAACCATTATTGGTTAGTAATAATTCTCTCGGATTACTATTACTATAAGGTTGTTGTGAGGTATTTGGATAAACGGGAGGTTCATAAACTTGTAACCAGATTTCATTACCACTCGCATCTAGTTTAGTAAGTACCGTCTTCGATATTCCAGATTCAATTTGGGTACCTAATACGATTAGTTCCCCATTTGCTAGTTCTTCTACCGTACCGTAATTAAGTTCCACCTCCAGCATTTTTTCCCAAAGCAAAGTTCCGTCCGGCGTGATTTTGGCGAGATAGCCAGTTTGACTGGTTCCATTGAAATTTCTGCCAAAAAGGAAAAAGTTACCATCGGCACTTGCTCGGATGCTGCGCGCTAAATTATTAGCAGCTTCTGCTCCGTAAGACTTAAACCACATTTCATTTCCTTGAGCATCCAATCGGTTGGCAAAAATTTGTCGACCGACTTGGTTTGGGCTATGCGTACCAACCGTAATCGTGCTACCATCGGGTAAGTTAATCATGGCGTTTGTGAAATTAACGTCTCGTTGAAACGTCCAACTTAATTGACCATTTTCGTCGGTTTTGATCCAATTAAATTCTTCGCCCGTAGCAGGATTTCTTAAATCACCAACGGAGAGAAAGCCATTGTCGGTAGTTTGGATCACGCTAGTTGCACGATCATCCAAACTGCCACCGAAAGTTCTCACCCAGCCTTGTGCGTTAAGGTTGAAGTGTAGTAAAGCGAAGCAGAGCAGGAGTGCAAATTGTTGTAGCTTGTTCATAACGATCTTATTTCTTATTTGCGAATTAAATTTAATCAAATATCGGTAGTTCTTTGTGCTCAAACAATTACAATTATGTATATTTGTCAAGTAGAATAAGTTTATTTTTAATTTTAAAATACTGATTAATAGTATTTTATGTTTTTTTGAGTCAAATAAAAATGGATGGATGATGTTTCAAAAACGAAGGTTTTTCGCCTGATAACGGCTTTATCTCGTAAAGATCAGCGAGAAATGCGAAAGTTTTTACGATCGCCTTACTTTAACCAACGGGAAGATGTGATTGTCTTATTTGATTATCTAATTACTCAAACGACAAAGCAAAAGAAGATTCTGGCTGCCATCCCATTGTTCAAAAAACTATTTCCAACAGAACCTTTTGACGCTACGAAATTGCGTTATACCTTGTCTTTTCTTGCCGTTTTGATCAAACGTTTTATGGTCATTGAATACCAAAATAACTTTCCGATCGAAGCACAACTAATCCTTTGTAAATCCTTACGCAAGCGTGGTTTACCCGAACTCTTCGAGCAAGAGTGGAAACAATTAAAGAAAAACCAACAAAAGCAAAAGATCCGCAATTTTGATTATCATTATAATAATTACCAAATTGCTTTTGAATACTACGAACATTTTCTACAACATAGTCGACAAGGAAAAATATATTTGCCTGAAATGGCGGAAGAGTTATCGAATTTTACCATCGCGGCGTTGTTGCGACAAAGTTGCCTGATTTTGGCAATGAAAAATTTATGGCAACAAGACTTTCAATTGCCTTTACTAACGGAAGTGATTGCACAAGTGGATCGCGGAGATTACCAAGATTTGCCTGCCATTGCAATTTACTACCACGGTTATCGTGCGATGAGTCAGCCCGAAAATGAAAAAGATTTTATTCGCTTGAAACAGCTGATACAACAATATTGGCAACAATTTCCCAAAGCAGAAATCCGAGATATTTATTTAATGGCGATCAATTATTGTATCAAACAGCTGAATCGTGGCGCTCGTCAGTATATTCAAGAAGCCTTAGATTTGTATCGTTCGGGGCTGGACAACAAAAGTCTTTTAGAGGATGGTTTTTTATCTAGTTTTAATTATAAAAATGTCTTGCGCCTCGGTATTGCCTTGAAAGAATTTGACTGGGTAGAACAGTTTATGGAACAATATAAAAAGTATCTTCATCCCCAAGAGCGAGAAAATACCTATTTATATAATTTGGCTTTTTTTTACTTTCAAAAACCAGATTATAACCAAGCGATTAGTTTGCTCCAAAAGGTAGAATTTAAGGATGTTTTTAATAATCTAGATGCTCGTCGGATGTTGCTGCGGATATATTTTGAACTAAAAGAATTTGATGCGCTAGATTCTTTATTGGATAGTTTTAAAACTTACATTCACCGACAGAAAGAAATTGGCTATCACCGAAATAATTACCTCAATTTGATTCGTTTCGTGCGCAAACTCTTGCAACTTCAACTGGGCGATCAAGCAGCACGGAAGGAATTGGAACAAAAAATTGAAAAGACGAAAGCGGTTGCGGAGAAAGCTTGGTTGTTGGAGCAGTTGGCTTCGTAAGGACAAAAGCCTATTGGTACAAGGGCTAACAAAAAAAGAGCGCCCAATGAGCGCTCCTTTTTCAGATTATAATTCGTTGTTTCTGTAAATGTAGCGCTTCTTGGTTAAAGAACCGCTTTTTTTAGCGAATTAATTTTCTAAATATTTCACTGGAGAGTTCGTATTGTAAAAAACAAAAGACCATAATTCTGCTTGCTCTTCGATAATCTTGGAAGTTGGTTTTCCCGCACCGTGTCCCGCATCCGTCGCAATTCGAATCAAAACTGGATTATCTCCTTTGTGCGCTTTTTGAAGCTGCGCCGCAAATTTGAAAGAGTGCGCTGGAACCACTCGATCATCGTGATCCGCCGTAGTGACCATCGTTGCAGGATATTCCACCCCTTCCTTTAAATTGTGCAAAGGAGAGTAGGAGAGTAGGTTCTTGAAATGCTCAGGATCTTCGCTAGAGCCATATTCTGGAATCCAACCTTTACCTACTGTAAATTTGTGGTACCGCAACATATCCATCACGCCAACCGCAGGAAGTGCTACCGCAAAAAGTTCTGGGCGTTGCGTCATACAAGCACCTACCAGTAGACCACCATTTGAGCCACCCGCAATCGCTAACTTATCAGAGTTGGTATACTTTTCGGCAATCAAGTACTCTGCTGCGGCAATAAAATCATCAAATACATTTTGCTTTTTCATCAACATCCCTCCCTTGTGCCATTCTTCGCCGTATTCGCCTCCACCTCTTAAGTTAGGCATCGCAAATACACCTCCATTTTCTAGTAAAATAATTCTAGAAGTACTGAAGGAAGGCGTTAAATTGACATTGAAACCACCGTAACCATATAAATAAGTTGGATTTTCTCCATTTAAGGTTAGACCTTTCTTGTGGACAATAAACATAGATACTTTCGTGCCGTCTTTACTCGGGTAAAAAACTTGCTTTTCCACGTAATCTTCAGGGGTGAACTTCAACTTTGTCTTATAAAATTCTTTCGATTTTCCCGTCGTAACGTCGTACTGGAAAATGGTGCTTGGGTAAACGAAAGAGCTGAACGTATAAAATAAAGTGTTGTCTTCTTCTTTTCCACCGAATCCACCAGCACTACCTAAGCCTGGTAATTTGATCTCTGTACGATTACTACCATCATATTCTGATTGATAGATGCGCGTCGTCGCATTTTCTAAGTAATTTGCAAATAATTTTTTTCCACCCGTCCCAACACCGTTGAGTAAGTTTTTGGACTCTGGAATAATTTCTTTCCAATTTTCTTTACCCGGTTTTGCCGGATCTACTTCTACCAAACGGTACTTGGGCGCGTCAATATCCGTCATCATCAAAAATTTACCCTTGACGTGCTTAACCACGGAGCTTTTATAATCGTATCCTTTAATCAAGGGAACGAAATCCCCATTTTTTTCTAAGTTTTTGTAGTAAGCAGCATATCCATTGGTACCCGGAGCGGCGTACATAAATAAGAATTTCTCATCTTCCGAAGTATTGCAAAAGTGATACATATTAGGTTGATCCTTATCTTCAAAAACAAGTTTGTCTTTGCTTTGATCATCGCCTAATTGATGATAGTAAACGGAGTGGAATTTATTGTCGGCCGATAGTTCCATACCTGCTTTGGGAGCTGGATAGCGACTGTAATAAAAACCATTACCTTTCCAAGAAGCCCCCGAAAATTTCACCCATTTCAAAACGTCTGGAAGTTTTTTCTTGCTGGCTACTTCCATTAAGTGGATTTCTGCCCAATCGGAACCGGCTTCCTGCTTCGAGTAAGCCACATATTTATCATCTTTAGAAAACCCTAAGATATTAATAGATGTAGTTCCTGCTGCAGACAATTCATTGGGATCAATAAAGACCTCTGGTTCAGCGTCTAATCCTTTTTGAATATAGATAACGGATTGATTTTGTAAGCCATTATTTTTGTAAAAGAAGTAATAATCTCCCGCTTTGAAAGGAGAGGAAAGCTTCGGGAAATTGAATAATTCTTCGTATCGATCTTCAATCTTTTTGCGATAAGGAATGTTGTCGAGGTAACCATAGGTCACCTTGTTTTGGGATTTCACCCAAGATTCTACCTCGGTAGCAGTATCTACTTCTAACCATCGGAAAGGGTCTTCAATTTCGGTACCGTGATAATCATCTTTGTGGGCTACCGTTTTCGTTACGGGATAATTGAGTTTCATAACTGGATTTTGAACAGTTGTTGTGCTAGTAGTGGGATTCTTTTGATCGGAATTACAAGCCGCAAAAAGACTCGTAATGGCGATAATAGTTAAAACGGTTCTCATCGTGAAAGGTTTTTAAAAAATGTTAAATTTTGCGTGTCTAATCGCAAATATTCTTTTGGCAATTAGACACTACAGGTATTTTGATACCTGCCAATTTTGCTAAATTAATTATTTCTGGCAATAGTCTCTAATGTTATCGTCTAAATTAGATTAACGCTAGTTACCAATCGATTAGTTTGCGATTCTGAGCCTTGAGCGTAAGCAAAATTGAAAAGAATATCCAATTTTTGACCTTGGAGTGAGCAAGCGTGCTAATCGATACTTAAGTTTTTCAAAACAACTTTGAAGTTGAAAATTAAATCTTCAGTCAACCAATAGAATTTAATTAATCTTCCAAAAATAAGGCGTAAAGAGAATGAGAATGGTAAATAATTCTAAACGCCCTAAAAGCATTAGGAAAACGAGTAACCACTTACCAACCATCGGCACTTCCGAAAAGTTGTCCATCGGACCCAAAGCTCCAATGGCTGGACCTACGTTTCCTAAACTCGTCGCTACGGCTCCAATGGAGGTGAGGAGCACCTGATCCGTTCCACTCAAAATAATTGCCATGAGCACCGAACCTACAATAAACAGAATGAGGTAAATGAGTAAAAACACGAGAATATGCGTTAAAATACGAGGCGCAACGACTTGATTGTCGATCTTAATTCTTACGATGGCACGGGGATGCAAAAGTCGTTTAAATTCTAAAACGGAATTCTTGAAAAAGACCAAATGGCGAATGATTTTAATTCCTCCACTCGTCGATCCCGCGCTAGCACCAAAAAATAGCATCAAAAAGAATAGCATCGTCACCCCTGGTGTCCAAGAAGTGTAATCCGCAGAAACAAACCCCGTTGTTGTAATTAAAGAAATGACTTGAAAAGCGGCATCTCGGAAGGATTTTTCGATGCTGTGATCCGTGACGTTGAAAATAACGGTGGCAACAATTAGCGTGATGAATACTACTAAGAAAAGATAAGATTTAAATTCATCACTGCGCCATACTTTTTTGAAATTACCATTCAATGCATAATAAATAACGGTATAATTAATTCCTGCCAAGAACATGAAAAGAATGATCGGATATTGAATAGCCGGTAAATCATAATGGGCAATACTAGCATTTTTAGTAGAAAAACCGCCAGTTGCCATCGTCGTCAAACCGTGATTTATAGCATCGAAGAAGTTCATCCCGCTAAACCGTAGAATTAGGATTAAAATTACGGTTAACCCTACATAAATAAGCCAAAGCCGTTTTGCAGTTTCCTTAATTCTAGGGTGAATCTTATCAGAGGTTGGTCCGGGTGCTTCGGCTACAAATAGTTCTACACCGCCAATCCCCAATAAAGGAAAAATAGCTACCGTTAGAACGATAATTCCCATTCCCCCAATCCATTGCGTCATGCTTCGCCACAGTAAAATATCTTTAGGAACAGCTTCAATGTCATTGATGACGGAGGCTCCCGTAGTGGTAAGTCCCGAAATGCTCTCAAAAATAGCACTGGTTACCTCCGTGAACGTCCCACTAAATAAATAAGGGAGCGCGCTAAAGGTTCCCGTTGCAATCCAAGCGAGGGCAACGATTAAATAGCCTTCGCGTTTACCAATATTTTTCGGCGCCATTCGGTTAAAAAACCAAAGACTGATCCCCGTTAAAATAGTAACCATCGAAGCACTAATAATTGCCAAGTTATCATTGGTTGCATAATACCAAGACAAGGGCAGGGTAGTGAGCATCAAAAAGCCAACTACCATAATAATCACACCGGTTACATTTGCAACAATTCCGAAGTTAACCACTATTTAAAAATTTCTTCTATTTGATGAATCGCATCAGGTAAAGCTAGTACGATGACTTTGTCGTTGATCTCAAACGTGAAATCTCCGTCCGGAATAATGCTTCTTTCTCCTCGGACTACGCCCGCAATTACTGCCGTTTTTGGAAAATGTAAGGCTCGAATACATTTTTTTGTCAAACGGTTATTTTTATGAATTTCAAACTCAATCATTTCTGCGTTGACGCCGTGTAGACTAGCAATCGCTTCGACTTTTCCTTTCCGCACAAAACGGAAAATATTGTTTGCAGCAATGAGTTTTTTATTGATAATCGTATCAATCCCAATATTCTGTGAAATATGGGTGTAATTGACGTTGTCTACGAGTGCAATAGTTTTATAAACACCTAATTCCTCGGCAATCAAACTAGTGATAATATTGGTTTCAGAATTTGGCGTAAGCGCAACGAAAGCATCCATTTTGGCGAGCCCTTCTTCCTTCAACGTATCAATATTACTAGGATCTGCGTGAATCACTAAACTGTTCTCCAAAACTTCAATGAATTTTTTTCCGACGCGTTTATTTTGTAAAACGATAATCACGGCATATTCCTGTTCGAGCAATTGAGCCGTGCGCAGCGCAACGGGCGTTCCGCCAATGATCATTACTTTTTTAATGGTTCTAGGTTCTTTACCCACAAACCTGGAAGCGGCATCTAAATATTGTTTCTGTGTCGCCATGTAGAGATGATCTCCTCTCCGCAAAACGGTATTCCCTCTAGGAATAATCGTTTCATTTTCTCGCAAAAGTGCAATTCCTCGAAAGGCAAAATCATCATGCAATCGACTAATCTCAGCGACGTTGCGATTGATAATGGGACAATCCATGTCCAAAGTGAAACCTACTACCGCAATTTTACCATCTTCAAATTCGAACAAGTCGGTAAAGGACGCTTTTTGCAATAAACGGGTAATCTCCTGCGCCGCAAGTAATTGTGGTGAAATGACAACGTCAATCCCCAGCTTTTTAAATTTCTCTTTTTGAAATTCTTCTAGGTATTCAGGGTTATCAATACGCGCAATCGTCTTCTTGGCACCCATTTGTTTCGCTAGAATGGCAAGCAAAAGATTGGTTTTTTCGGAAGTAGTTACGGCAATGAAAAGGTTGGCTTTGTCTACTTTTGCTTTTTCTAATATATGAATAGAGGCGGCATCACCACAAATTGTTAACACGTCTTGATGGGTGCTAGCATGTAAAAGGACTTCTTTGTCTAAATCAATTAGCGTGATATCCTGATTCTCTTTCGATAAAAGTTCGGCGACGTGAAATCCTACGGCACCTGCTCCAGCAATTATTATTTTCACTATTCAATAATGATTTTAGATAACTTTAAATTGATTTTAGATAACTTAAATTGATTTTAGACAACTTATCCTATTTCGGCGACAAAGCTAAGTATTCTGCGTTGAAAGTGGAGAGATAAATTATATTTTAAGAAGTTCTTACTCAACTTTTTAAACAAGGATCAGCCCATTATGTTTCATACTGTTTTTTATTTCATTAGAATTTGTACTTCCTACCTTGGGATAGAAGGCTATTCCGAAGCCTTCTGTAAGGCTTCCTTTAACATATAGTCTTCTCCACTAAGGATCTTGGCAAGGCTTGGAATAATGGGGGAATCGGGTACAATTCCCTGTATAATAGGTGTCGGATCTACCGCTACGCCAAAGGATAGCGTCGGAAGGTAAAGGCGTAAACCAGTTTTATTGAGGTGAATTTGAGTACTGTTATCATTACAACGGTAACTGGCAGCGGTAGCTTGTCCTACAAAGTCGCCCCAATTGTGATGTTTTAGTAAGGCAGAAATGTGTCCTGTAGTAGAAAAACCACCACCATTGATTAAAATCCACGTTTTTCCTTGGTAGCGATTAGAGAAAACGGAAATTTCTTCTTGTAAATCGGGATATCCAAAGGTATTTTTTTCAAAGTAACGAAACGGGTGATCCGCTAAATATTGCAATAGGTGAACGGCACAATAAGGATCGCCGCCGCCATTGTCTCGGAAATCTAAAAGGAGTTTCGTAATGTTTTGGTCGGCGATAGTAGCAAAGCTTTCATCTAAAAACCCCTTGAAATAGGGTAGTTTATCTCCATAAAAGGCAAAAGAACGAATTTTGAGTATCGCTACTCGCTTTGTCGTATCCACTTTAAAACATAATTGGTCTTGGCACTCTTGTTCTTTTTTTTGTTGCGCCTTAGGGCGCAAGCCTGCTGGAATCATGACTTTTTGGGTAGTGGTGGAATCCGTACGGAATTCAAAGGTGTAGGAACGGGGGAAGTTAAACTGATAAGGTAGATATTTGTGGTACTCAGCGTTGAGTCTGTAGGCATAAGCACTTTTGTTATAGCCGTCAGAAGATAAGTGGCGATAGATTTTTTTTTGCAAATTAGCGGGGTCAATGCCATTGATGGAAAGTATTTCGGTTCCTCGGGGAATTTGAGGAAGTAGCTCACTCGCTTCGGTCAAGAAAGCTTGTTGGTTGATAAATTGTAAGAAAATTGGAAATTGTAATTCAATGGGTAAACCAAGCGTTTGTTGCGGACGGAAAATGTTTGTGTGTCCACAACCTATGCTGGCAATAAGGGCTCGACATTGCCAAACAAAGCTGCCAATTTGTGTCGTATCGGTTAGTTGCTGCATTTGCTGATTCACTAGTGTTTCAAATTCAGCCGCTGTTTGGTGGGCAAAGGGTTGAGGATGTTGGTCTCGAAGAAGTTGCGCAAGTTGCTGTAAGTCTGCCTGGTAGGCTTGTTTAGGAAAAACTTTATGAATCCCACCTTGTAAAGGAATTGCTTCTTGGTGAGAAACTAAAAAAGCAATTGCACCGACTAGGAGTAGGAATAGGAATCCAATTTTTTTCATAAGTAATCTTTTACTTTAGAAGTACACCGTAAGCTAACTTAGGTTCAATTTTAAAACAACTTCGGCATTTATATGCTATTCACAAAACTCCCGTCCCAGTAAAGTTGTAATATTTCTCTGGTATTCATCACGCTTTTAGCTTGCCTTGTAAGATAAGTTTTTTGAGAAGAGAAGAGGGGAGGAATGGATAAAAAAATCGCATCCCGATCATTTATACCAATGATTGGGATGCGAAGTGCTGACCGGTAAAGGTCAAGAATGAGGAAAAGAGGAATCTAATTGACCGCCTTGATCAAGTAAACAAACACTGGAAAGTGATCGCTATAACCACCAGAATAAGAATCTCCACTGTAAGTTCTGAAAGGGTAACCTTTATACTGACCCGTTTTCTGAATCAGGAACTTCTTATTGTAAATCTTTTTTTTGTAAAACTGAAAGCCAGTTTGGTCTTTGTCCAGAAAGGATCGAGATAAAATAATCTGATCGAATAAACTCCAAGCATCTCGATAAGCATTTGAGCCAATCCCTTTTCGGTACAAATCAGCATATGGGTTATACATGTCTCCAGCCTTCACTTCTTTTTTCTTCCGTTTGGCGAGTAAGTGTTTTTTGACACTAGGACTAATCGGATCATCATTCAAATCACCCATGATAATCACTTTAGCATCAGGGTTTTCTTTTTCTAGTCTATTCACGATGGCTTTGCAAGAATCGGCAACTACGTTTCTCAAAGGTCTAGAAGCGCGTTCCCCACCTCTTCTTGAGGGCCAGTGATTGACTAAAATGTGAATTCGCTCCTGATTAAGTTCTCCTTCTACGTATAGAATATCTCGAGTAAATAGCGTATCGCCATTCTTTTTGACATGGTTAATTTTAATTGGGCGACTACTTAGAGGCTTAAAATACTTTTCTTGATACAACAAACCCACATCGATACCTCGCTTATCTGGAGAATCATAATGAATAATTTGATAGTTGCGCGCTTTTAATTTATCCGTTTTTACAAAATCTTCGAGTACACTTCGATTCTCAATCTCCGCCACACCCACGAGCGCCGGACCATCAGGAGTAATTGCTGTACCCAATTCCGAAACGACCTTAGAAAGATTATCCAGCTTTTCTTGATAAATCGCAGTGCCATACAAACGCTTACCATTGGGTGTAAATTCGGTATCTCGGGTATCGGGGGAATTAATGGTGTCGAATAAATTCTCAAGATTATAAAATGCAACACAAGCTACGGTATATTCTTTTTCTTGGGCAAAGAAAACTTGATAGCTCGTTAAAAAGCAAAATAAGAGGAGTAGTTTTTTCATCAGTTGAAAGGTATAGTTTAAAGAAGTTACGGCTGATTCAGGGTTTAAAATCTATTTTGAAACTAATTGATCGCCTAATTTACTTATACAAAGGTTTATTTTTAGTAGATTTTAAGCTATTAGTCTCAAAAAGGCTGCAAGTTAAAAAACTTGTAGGATCACTCAAAATTTAGTGTTGTGGATTTATGGCCAATGCACTTACCGCAATATTCATTAAAAAAATCGAAGATTAGGTTAAGCTTATGATAAATGCTATGCTAGGTTTGTTAAAAAAATACTAATTCGAACGCTGTTTTACGGGAAACGCTGTAAAATCAAGCATTTCGGCGGTAATCCCATGAAAATAATTTTTCTCTTCTTTGCCAGTAATTTGTCCTAGGTGTTACATTAACTTGCGGTTAAATTGTGAAATATTGGGGTCGTTCTTATTAAAAATATTAATTTTGTATCATTAATTAAAAATATAAGTGCTTAGACAAGATGTAGCAATCTTAATTTTGTCCTGTGCTTAGTGTTTAGACGATATAAAGGGAATCTATTTTCGTCTGCCTACTTTCAATTTTTAGATCATTTACCAACTAAACTATGAATAAAAAATTTCTACAATTTTTCTTTAGTTGCCTATTCTTTTGCTTGACACTTCAGCTTACCGCAGGAAACATTAAAGGAATTGTGACAGAAGCAACCAACCAAGAACCTGTGGTTGGGCTAACGGTTCGAATTGAGAACCTAGAACGCAGCACAAAAACCGATGAACTCGGATATTTTGAGCTCAAAGATATTCCTGATGGTCCAGTGTTAATTATTTTTAGCAAAAATGGCGTTGAGGTAGAGCGTAAAATCTTAGAGATGAAAGGTCAAGATATTGACCTGGGGACACTTTCTCTTGCCGTCCAACGAGAATCAGACGAAGCAACGGCATTACCACGAATTAGTTTGAATGATACAGAAATCGTTGAAAACGATGATCAGAATCAGGATATTTCTCGATTACTCACCGCTTCGCGCGATATCTTTGTATCGACGGCGGCGTATACTTTTGGTCCTCTACGGTTTAGAATTCGAGGTTACAACTCCGAAAATACCAACCTTTTCTTAAATGGTGTACCATTTAATGATTTAGAAAGTGGTCGAGTATATTGGAATAGCTTTGGTGGTTTGAACGATGTCATGCGAAACCGAGAAACTGAAATCGGCTTGTCGGCACAGTCTTATACCTTCGGTGGTATTGGTGGTGCTTCGAATATTGATTTGAGAGCGTCAAGACAACGAAAGCAAATTCGAGCGTCTTACGGTATTTCTAATCGAAGTTATAACAATCGAGTTATGTTGACCTATTCTACGGGATTAATGCCAAACAATTGGGCGTTTACCTTTTCAGGATCTCGTCGATGGGCACAAGAAGGTTACATTGAAGGAACTTCCTATGATGCTTGGGCTTATTTTTTCGGTGCAGAAAAGAAAATTAATGATGCGCATTCTATCGGTTTTACCGCTTTAGGTGCACCCTTGAAAAGAGGTCGTGGAAGTGCGGTAACCCAAGAAGTTTATGACCTTGCAGGAACAAATTTTTTCAATCCAAACTGGGGATACCAAAATGGCGAAAAACGTAATGCAAGAGTAGCCAATACGCATCAACCGATCTTTATTCTTCGACACGATTGGACCGTTAATGAAAAATCTTCTATTACTACGGCGGTTTCTTATCAATTTGGTAGAAATGGAACTACGGCTTTGGATTGGCGAGATGCCAATGATCCGCGGGGAGATTATTACCGAAACTTGCCTAGCTTTATCGACGATCCAGAAATTGCTGCAATTCAAGAAGAATGGTATAAAGAAGATCCTAGTCGTTTGCAGTTGCAATGGGATGATTTTTATGAAGTCAACCGTAATTCAACGGCTACTTTTGAAAATGCCAATGGTAATCCAGGCGAAGTAGTTACTGGAAAATACGCTCAATTTTTGGTAGAAGAGCGTCGCTTCGATAGTAAAAAGTTTAATATTAATACCAATTTCACCAATGCGATCAATGATCATTTTACCTTGACGGGTGGTGTGAGTTACCAGATCTACGCAGGAAGAAATTTCCGAGTTTTAAATGATTTACTAGGGGCTGATTATTTTATTGATATTGATCGTTTTGCTCAGGGTGTTGCCGCCTTGGATTCTGTTCCGAATGCAGAGCAAAATGATTTGAATAATATTAACAGAGTACTAAAAGAAGGAGATGAATATGGCTATAACTACGAACCTCATTTGAATAAATTAGGCGTTTGGTTACAAACTAGCTTTTCTTATAATCGCTTTGACTTTTTCTTGGCGGGAGATGTTTCGCAAACTAAAATGTGGCGAACTGGAAATTACGTTAATGGCAAATTCCCAGAGGAATCTTTCGGCGATAGTAAAAAGTTGAATTTTACGAATTATGGTGTAAAAGCTGGCGTAACGTATAAATTAGATGGTCGAAATTATTTCTATGCCAATGGAGCATTCCTAACGCGTGCCCCTACTTTCAGAAATACTTTCGTAGCACCAAGAACGCGGGATCAAATTATTCCTAATTTGAAAGAAGAAGAACTGAGAAGCGTAGAAGCAGGCTATTATTTACGGTCGCCTTACATCAAAGCGAAGGTTGGCGCTTACTTTACAGAAATGAAAAATCAAACGACGATTCGACCATTTTATGTAGACGCACCGCTGATTGAAGATAGAGCATTTGGAAACTATATCGTACCAGGGATTAACCAGCAACATATGGGCTTAGAATTGGCTATCGATGCACAAATCATTTCAGGCTTAAACATGACCGCCGTCGCTGCTATCGGAAACTATACTTACACGAACCGTCCCGTTGCAATTGTTTATAATGACAACACGAAGCAGGAATTACAGCCAGATGTCGATCGTACCATTTACGCCAAAAACTTTAAAGTAGGTGGAACGCCACAAACGGCATATTCCGTTGGTTTAGCTTACCGAGGAAAGAATTTTTGGTTCTTGAATGTTAACGCGAACTACATCAGTAATATGTATATTCCATTCAACCCAGATCGACGAACCCAATTAGCGGTAGACAACGAAGTGGATTTTGTTGAAAAAGATTCTGAACAGTGGAATGAAATCATCGACCAAGAGGAAAGAGAAGGTGCTTTTACCGTTGATGTTTTTGGTGGTAAATCTTTTAAAATTAGAAATTACTTTCTTTATCTAAACGTAGGAGTTAATAATATTCTAAACAATAAAAATATTGTGACGGGTGGTTTTGAACAATTGCGTTATGATTTCGCTAATCGAGACCCAAATCGTTTTCCTTCTAGATATTATTATGGTTTTGGAACCAACTATTTCGTGAGTTTAACGGTTAGATTGTAAGTTAGCAGTTAAACACTTACGCTACATCCGTAACTATTAATGAAGTTCTAATCAACTTCAGCATTTTTTAAAATTGAATTATTTAAAACATAAAAGAATTTATCGTATGAAATTTTTCATAAAAACCTTACTTCCTGTTGCTTTATTGCTGACTAGTCTAGTATTCGTTACTTCTTGTGTCGATCAAGAGTTCGATGAACCACCTGGGCACGTGGTAAAATCAAATTCCAATACCACCATTGGTGAGTTATTAGCCATGATTACCAATACTCCTACCAAAATCACAGAAGACTTAGTGATCGAAGGTATCGTCATTTCTGATGACGAAGCAGGTAATTTTTATAAAGAATTAAGAATTCAAGATGGCACGGGAGGAATCAACCTTAGCATCGATGCAGTTTCTTTGTATAGTGCTTATCCCGTCGGTCGTAGAGTTTATGTCAATTGTAAAGATTTATACCTTGGTCGTAGCAATAACTTGCCAACCTTAGGTGGTTCTTTAGACGGAACTGATATTCAAAGAATTAACTCCGGTTTAATTGATCGCTTTATTGAAAAAGGAGCTACTGGACAAACATTGGTACCGAGAGATGTATCCATTGCAGACCTTGGACCGGATGATGTCAATACTTTAATCCGACTTTCTGAAGTAGAATTTGTAGAAGGTTTAACGGGCGGGACGTATGCCGATGCGGTAACAAGTTTTGGTTTAAACCGGGATGTAGCTAACTGTGATGGCGATCAAATTATCGTGCGTACTAGTGGTTTTGCAGATTTTGCGGGTGTCGAAATGGCAAGTGGTAATGGTACCTTAGTTGCCGTGATGAGTATCTATAATAACGATTTGCAATTGCAGGTTAGAAGTTTAGAAGATATCAAAATGGACAGTGATCGTTGTGGTAGTGGAAATCAAGGAGGAGATTTAATGAGCATCACCGATCTAAGAAATACTTTTTCTGGTAGCGAAATCGCTGCTCCAGAAGGTAAGAAAATTAAAGGAGTTGTAATCTCAGATTGGCAAAGTGGTAACATTACGGGAAGAAACCTAGTTGTACAAGAACCGGGAGGTGATGGAATCGTCATCCGTTTTGATGCTAATCATAGCTTTCAATTAAATGACGAAATTGAGGTGAATCTCTCAGGAGGCTTAATGTCTGAGTTTAATGGTCTTTTACAAGTAGGAGATGTTTCTAACGTAAAGGCTAGTAAAATTGGTACGGGAAATATTACTCCAGCAGTCGTAACGGTCAGTCAAATCAAAAATGACTTGGAAGCTTTCGAATCTACCTTAGTGAAAATTGAGGATGCAATGCTTTCTGGTGGAGGAACTTTCTCTGGTTCTTTGACCCTTACGGATGCGAGTGGAACCATTGATTTGTACACTCGTTCTGGCGCTAACTTTGCGACAAACGCTGTTCCTTCTGGAGAAGTTTCAGTTACTGCGATCGTTTCTCAATTTAATTCAGAGCAACTTAATATGAGAAAAGGCGATGACGTTGAAGGTGGTACCACCGGTGGCGGTGGTGGTGGAAATGAAGATCTAATGTCGATCAGCGACGTTCGTTCTTTATTTACAGGTGCGAATACAAATGCACCCAACAACAAAAAAATCAAAGGAATTGTTACTTCCGATTATACTACGGGTAATATCACGGGAAGAAACTTGGTACTACAAGAAGAAGGTGGGAAAGGAATTATTTTACGATTAGATGTTGATAATGCTTTTGCAATGGGAGACGAACTTGAGGTCGTTATTTCAAATCTAGAAGTTTCTGAGTTTAATGGTTTACTACAGCTTAATAATGTTCCTACCAGTAATGCTACCAAACTAAGTAGCGGAAATATGATTACTCCAACAACGATTACCATTTCTGATTTATTAGCAGATTTTGAAGATTATGAATCTTCACTCATTACGATTACCGGAGCAGAAATTTCGGGTGGTTCTACTTACGAAGGTGGACTTACCGTTACGGATGCGACGGGAACGATTGATTTGTACACTAGGTCACAAGCAAGTTTTGCGGGAGCAACAGTAGCTACGGGAACGGTATCTGTTACGGCGTACGTAGGACAGTTCAATGATTCTAAGCAAATTAGTATTCGTAACTTAGCGGATATTCAGTAATAGAAAATAAGGAGTGTGCTATTTTAAGTTTACTATTGCCTTAGGGTAATATTTCGCAATCATTCAACGATGAGTGCTCCATAATTTAGCAGCACTAACCAAATACAAAAGGCAGTTTTCAGGCATTTGACCTCGAAGCTGCCTTTTGATTTTTTATAAGAAAACTGGATAAGTCGCTCAATTCGAGAACCAAGTGCCAAAATATTCGTTGTATATTTGTAATATGTATAAACTTGACCAAATTACTGGCGAACGCTGGAAAAGCTAGTCATAGACTATGTCCGTTAAGGATAGTCGTCAAAGTTTATACAATTCTACACTAAATCGCTTATTCTATTTATGTTATTTGAAAAAAAGAAAAAAGCTAGTCAAATATTTAAATTCAAACAATTTGACATTCGGCAGGAAAACTGTGCGATGAAAATTGGAACGGATGGAGTATTACTAGGGGCGTGGGCAGCAGTATCGTCCTCTACAACAAAGGTTTTGGATGTTGGTACTGGAACGGGCGTTATTGCCATTATGCTTGCGCAAAGAACAGAAAACGCCGAGATTGTAGGCGTAGAAATTGATGAGCTAGTTTGCCAAGAGGCGAATGATAATATGCAAGCGGCACCTTGGAGTGATCGACTGAGAAGTGTATTAGCGCCAATTCAAGATTTTAAGAAGACAACAACAGAACGCTTCGACTTGATTGTCAGTAACCCTCCTTTCTTTACGGGCGGAACACTTTCTATCAATCAAGACCGAACCAACGTTCGGCATACGGTAAAATTACCAACGGGCGAATTGCTACAAGCAGCGAGAGAATTATTAACACCGGAAGGTCGCTTTTGTGTGATCTTGCCCTTGATCGAGGGCTTACGCTTTAAAGAGCAGGCTGCTCAGTATAATTTATATTGTAGCAAAATGACAGAAGTCAAAGCTAAAGCTGAAAAATCAGTAGAGCGATTGCTCTTACAATTCGAACCCACAGAAAAAACTTTAGAAAAAGATAGCTTAGTCATTCAAAAAGGTGGTCGCCACGAATACACCGATGAGTACATCGCACTGACTAAAGATTTTTACCTTAAAATGTAAGTCGAGTTAAGGATAAAGAAATATAAAAAAACGGGAAATAATTTAGATAATTATTTCCCGTTTTATGTTACAGTGATAAGTACTAAGACAAAATTAATTTTTTTGTCCTTAATTGTTACTTAACTGGCTACACTACTGCTTTGGATGATTGCTCTGGCCATTTTCAAAATGGTATCATCCTTCAGGTTTACCACACCACCATTTGGACCAGGTTGGATATGCTTTCCGACGATTTGTCCGTTTTCATACTTGGTTGCACCAAAATAATTTCTTACTGTTTGTTCTTCTAGGTTTAACTTACCGGCAATTTGCTTAATACTGCCCGTTGGCAAGTGATGTTTGATTTGTCTTAATTCCTCGAAGCTAGTGTTCATATTTTACAAGTTTAGAGTTGAAGTTGTCTTAAGCAATAAGGTAGAGAGGCAATTAAATTTTTACTCAAACTCGTTCCACTTTTAGTATACGAGTAAGTAATACATTGGATGAAGTTGTTTACAAATAAATCATCTATCTATTTTTAAACAACTTCAATGATAAAAAGAATCAAGGAAAAAGTAATTGCGCATACCAATCGGAATTTAACACAACCTCGGTGATCAGAAAATAGTGTTTTACAATACAGTTTAAAACTAAAATAGAACAAGAGTAATCTTACCAATTATCTTAATCAGTAGTTTTTTGATGTTCTAAATATTAAGGGTATTTTGAAGTTTTAGGATTGGCTAGCTATTCAAAAGTAAATTCGGCGTTATGCATCCTTTATCTTTTAAACTTAACCAAACCAGAAAACTCGAACACACTCTAAATTAAGGATTATGTTTAAATATTCAAAAAAAAGTAAATAAATATTAAAATAAAATTTTACTTGATTGATTTATTGCAGAATAATAATCTACAAATTGACTATAAAAAGATTTTTAAAGTAAGTATTTATTGATGATTAAGACTTTTATTGTATTAAATTAAATTTAAATGTGTTTTAAAAAATAGCCTTCCTTATATTAATGTTGCCATTGAAATAGTATTTCTACCAACGAAAAAAGCCAGCAACTATCTTTTAGTTGCTGGCTTTTTTACAAAACGGTATGGACCGAAAATTTATTCTTTTTCTTTCCCACCCACCAAATTCTGCTGATAGGCTTTTAATTGATCCCAGTTTCCGCCTAAGGCAATTCTCGCTTGTTGAGGCCAAGTTTTAGGATCGTGCATTTCAAAACGCGCACCTGCGGTATGGAGTATTTGTTTTAGCGACTCGTAGTCCGTTTTCGCAAGATCTTTCCAAGAATGAATATCATTTTGATTTAAGAGTTGTTCAATTTTGGGACCGATACCTTCTACAATTTGTAGATAATTAGATTGATACCGGCTGGTTTGTGGTGACGAAGCCGTAACGGCTACCTCTTTTAGCATTTCCACTTCTTTAATGGTTTCTTTGCTAGACCACATTTCTACGGGTACTTCTTTGATCACGACGACCTCTTTAATAACTTGTACTTCCTTGATTACCTCTACGGGGACTTCTTTAATGATCTCCACTTCTTTGATCACCTGTACTTCCTTAATTACCTCCACGGGGATTTCTTTGATGACTTGCACCTCCTTCAATACTTCTACTTCTTTAATGACCTCTACGGGAATCTCTTTGATCACTTTGATTTCCTTAATCAGTTCAATCGGGACTTCCTTTTCTACCATGACTTGTACTTCTTTAATCACTTCCACTTCTTTAATGACCTCGACTTCTTTAACTACTTCTACCTCTTGAACGACCGCAACCTCTCGAAGTATCTCTACTTCTTTAATCACTTCCACTTCCTTTACGACTTCTACGGGGACTTCTCTTACGACTTCCACTTCCTTAATTACTTCTACTTCTTTGATTACTTCTACGGGCACTTCCTTGATCACTTCTATCTCTTTAATCATTTCCACGGGCACCTCCTTAATTACTTCAACTGGCTTAAGGTGTTGAATTTCCTTATAAACTTCTACCGGAACTTCTTTAATGAGCTCGATCTCTTTTACGATTTGCACTTCTTTTACCACTTGTACTTCCTTGATCACTTCCACCTCTTTGATTACCTCTACGGGAACTTCTACAATTTCTTTTTCCTTGGGTCTATTTAGAACGTTTTGATATTGCGTTTCTAAATTAGTATGTTTGGATTGTAGTTCCACAAAGTTAGTTTGTAAGCCACCAAAATGATTTTCAATTTCCTGTTTAACGACGAGAGAATTCCGAACCTCTTCCTCCAATCCTTTCACTTTTAGTTTTTGTTCATCAAGTTGCTCCGTATGCTTTTTCTTTGAGTAGAAATTCCAAAACCAAATCCCCAACAACCAAGAACCAAATAGTGCCAAAAAAGAAAGAATATAATTGCTCAACGTAGCTAATAAAATACTGAGTATGATCATAGAATTTTTTTAGTAAAACTGGTTTTGGAAAAAGGGTAGATCACTAGATTGTGGGGTAAAAAAGCTTGAACGTTCAAATCAAAAAATGAAAATTGATCAGCAGCGGAGAATAAATTCAGCCTAATTGGTTCGCTCTAAGATAATTAATTTCAAATAAACTTCCTAGTCGGAATCAATTAATGGAATCTTATTTTACTACTTAAGCACAACATATGAAAAAATATAATTATATTTCTACAGATCGTTTAATTTTTATCTAATTTTGCACGACTCACAACAACAATGATCAATCATCGCTAATTAATTTCTAAAATACAGCTGCCATGAAATCGCTTTTCCCAATTATCATTCTATCCGCATTTTGGATTTTAGGAGGCACGTGGTGGTTAGCTAATAGCTTCGATGAAAAAGAAACACCAATATCGCCATTTATATTTACGGACGGTTCCGTTCGCTTTGCGGCAACGGATAATTTTAGTTTTCGCTACAATAGTTCAGAACCCATACTCTCCGATCATACAAAAGCTATTTTTGCCAAAATAGTGAAATACCTCAATCGCGAAGAAAAAACACTAAACTTAGAAGGACTTTATACTAAAACTGAAAAAAATGACGATGATAGATTTAAAAATTTAGGACTCGCAAGAGCAGCAGCAATTAAAAAAGAATTGGTTAAACTAATGGCGGAAACTTCCCTTATTTCAACCACTGCCCAAGTAGTAAATAAAGAATCCTTCACTGATCAAACTTTATACAATGGCGTAAACTTTATCGTCAGTGATAAAGCCGTCTCTAACGCTTCTCTTTCAGCAGCAATGGAAGCAGCTAAACCGCAAGCACTTAGTTTGGAAAAAGCTTACTTTTTTAACGTTGAAGCTGACGATTTTAAAGTAGAAGATTACGAAGGGTTTGATACCTATTTGGAAATGTTAACCACTCATCTCAAAAATAATTCTAACGCAAAAATAAAAATTTCGCCTTTTACCAACGACGCTTCAGAAATTGAGCTCGCCGAAAAATGGGGCAGAAAAGTAAGCCGTGCCGTTGAAGCTTTTGGTATCAATAAAGCAAAGTTGATCAAAATTAAACCGGCAATTTCTTTAGATGCACCGGATGATCGTTTGTTTACTAGGGTAGAGGTAGAGCTGGAATAAGCTAAACAGAAAGTATAACTTATTCTTTTTCCAAACCGACTTCCGTTTTTTGTTCACCTGTAACAATGGATGCTTTTTCGAAAGAGTTGGTGTCGTTACGAATAATAATACTTGCTAATTTTCGCGCTTCAAGACTAGGGTTTTTCCACCAATTAATGGACCAGGTCGGCAAAGTTTCCAAGCCTAAAAAAGTTACTTCTTCTCGCAAATATTG
The DNA here is from genome assembly GCA_045110315.1 of Saprospiraceae bacterium. Taxonomy (GTDB): domain Bacteria; phylum Bacteroidota; class Bacteroidia; order Chitinophagales; family Saprospiraceae; genus CALFBG01. The sequence goes on along the minus strand of JBGCFY010000065.1, from coordinate 11,324 downwards.
TTCCCAAGTATAAGCCCCCGTTTTAGCATCTGAGAAAAATCCGTCCGTTTGTAAAACGAAGTTTGCCGCGTTTTTAGATAAAGCTTTAATCACTAAAGATAAGCTCAAATTTTCGGTGCTCGCATTTAGATGCGTTCGACCGGGTTCTAAGTATGGTTGCAATGCTTGCGCTACTTCTTCAACAAAAAATCGCTTCGATTGACTGCCTCTGAGTTGCGCTGCCGTCAGCTTACTTTCCTCAATCATTGCTTGTCCGTGCGCCAACTGATGCGCATAATTAATACCATTTACTAATAAATAACTTCCTTGTCGCTCCGGTTGTTGCAAAAAGTTGGCTACGGTTTCCGCCGACAAGGAATGAAAAATGGATAAACCATACAACGGCAAACTGAATATCATTCTTAGCTGAGCAAAGCCTTTCGGTGTATTGAGGATTTGCAATTGCGTTTCGATTTCCGAATCTTTTTTGCTGGTACCGTAGGTTAAGGAAAGAAGAGCAACTTCCATCGCTTCGATCTTTTCTTCCCAATGATAAAGGGCCAAACCCGCTGCTTCGAGCGCTTCAATTTTATGATATCCAGGTTGTTGTAATTGTTGTAATTGAATTAATGCCAGTTGAATCGCGTCCCGTTGTGCTCGCGTAAAGCAAATAATAGCGACCCGAGGATACCGATGTTCTGGCGTTTTTTCAATTGCTTGTAAGGCGGATAAAATCGCATCAATCTCAACCGAGTTTGTTTGCGTCGGTGCGTGATATTCTCCCTTGAGTGATTGAGCCTGAAGGGCACGACTTTCTTCTAAACCACTTCGCAATAATTTTAAGGATTGCTGGTAAAGGTATTTATTTTTAAAACGGGCAATACTCGGTGCAATTTCTTGATGTAAATAGGCTAAGGAAATCGCTTTCGCTTGTTGTTCCGTCGCATAGGCTAAAATGGAATCGTTTGTCGCTTGTCTATATTGTCCTGCGTCGCCCGCTACGACAACTTGTTTGCCCAGCTTCCACGCTGGAAAAGCAAGCTCACTTGAGATTTCTTGTGCTTCGTCGAATAAAACTAAGTCAAAAAATTGCTCCATGTCTGGCAAAACTTCTGCGGCTAATTCTGGGCTCAACATCACTACTGGAAACATATCCGTAAACGCAGGAAAGTCAATTTGAAATAAAGCTTTCAAAGGACGTTCAAGAATCGTCTGTTGATCATTCGACGCAAAAATAAGTTGATAACGTTCCCTGTCTACCCGTTTAAATTCTTTTAACGTATGCGCTTGCCGTTTTTTCCAAAAATCACGGACTTGAGTCGGTAAAATCGAGCATAGTCTTCGATCTAATTCAATAAATTGTTGCAACAAAATATCACTGTCAGGAAGTTGTGCTTGATGATTGAGCAGCAAATGATGATGCAAATACCAACTCTCAAATGCTGCGGTCCAATGTCTCGGTTTTACCTTGATGATGGCTCGAATGAGTTTTTTGGATTTTTCAGGGAGAGGCAACCAATGCTTCCGCCAATCGTAAAAATTATCAAAATCTCTAAGGTGATAAAGACTCGTTTCCAATTGCTCAATGATGTCTTCTAAGAATTGTTGGCGCATCGGAATGGTAAGCCGATTATTTTTTAAATACGCTTGATAAATGCCTGTCGTATTTATTTCTGCAATCAAAACGTCAAGGGCATATTCCAACTCATTAATTTGCGGTTTGAAATTCAAACTTGGGTGTACCGTTTGGTTGCTCAGCTTTTGTACTTGCTCCTGAATAATCCCTGGGTTTCGGTGTCGCCAGTGTTGCAAATTACTCGCAAAATCCGCCAAAGCTTGACGAATCTTAGTCATGTTTTTATAATCTTCTCCGCGTGGAAATTCGTACTCAAAGTAAGTACGGCTATCGTATAAAGCTAAGAGCCGCTCATATTCCTTAGCAACGTCTTCCTTCGCTTGTAAAATACTTTTATGTTTATCTGAAAAAACGCCGTATACGCGCAGTTTTCCCGCATTGACAACACTCGAACTTTCAAATGCTGCACCAAATTGACTGCTGTAATCGGCAATTTTGTTTTTGGTAATTTCTAATTGTTGGTCTAAACTTTGGTAATGATCCTCGTAGTGTTCGCGCAATTGATGAACATAAGCATCTAGCTTGAGAATATATCGATGTTGTAAATCTGCCGCTTTATCTATAAAATGTTTTAGTCGATCTTCCAAAAAACTTTCCGCTTCCGCTTTCTCTTTTTCTGAAAAGATATTTCCTGCCAAGGTATTCAAAGGATGTTTGAGCGTGGGAATTTTTTTGTAAATAGGTTCCGTCTCCTTGACCATCGCTTTTAGTATTTCGTACTCTTCGAACGAAAAAATAAAGTCTTGTGGATTAAGTTGGCTAGCAAGAAGTTCTTTTCCTTCGAGCCGATTATTAGCTAAAAATTGACCAACAGTTTCGGTCCAACTATAAGCGCCAAAAATATTTTTATTTAGTACCTCGTAAGCCTTGTCTAATTTTTGATGCGCTCTTTCATATTGATTAAGTAAAAGTTGGTATTCTTCCGGATCAAAAGAGGCTACTTCGGCGGTTCGTTGCACGGAATTTCTTAATTGCTCCAGTAAGTGCAGTTTGTCTTTATGATCGTTGTGAAGGACTAAAGATAAATGTTCCAAACCTTTACTTTGTAGTAAGTTTTGAATGGTGACGAAGCTTTGTGCATTTTTGGAAATGACCAACGACTTTTTACCATTAGATAGCGCATTGCATAAAATGTTATTAAGTGTGTAGGTCTTTCCAGTACCTTGGTGTCCAGTAATTTGGATGAGTTCGTGTTGAGCTAAGGCTAAAATCGCTTCTTTTTGAAAAGGGTCGTTGCGAAATAAAGCGACCGAATGTTCATAATTCCCCACGCGCAAAGGTGGTGGAGTTATCTGAGTATTCCGCAGGACACTAGGCGCTACGTATGGAAATGCCCCCAAAACGCCTGACCAATGAATCGCACCCGTTTCCAATAATTCCGTTAATTCTTCTTGCTTCGGAAAAGGATTAATCCCAACGTTGGTTCGACCGTCAGTTAACGAAAGCTCGACAATCAGTTCATGACAAATTTTAGATAAAGATTGGTGATTGATCTCTTTTTTCAACGCTAGTTCTTGCCATTGTGCTTTTAGCTTAAAATTATAGCTTTGCTCTAAATGGTCAACTAAATATTCGTTGATCTTAATAGCATTCGTTTCGTCGTGCTGAATTACCCAAGTATCCAAACGCGTAGGATTCGGTTTTATCGTTAACTCCCAAATAAACAAAGGTGCAACGATGGGCGGTACATTTTTTTCTGGATCATGATAAATGAAAAAAGGAAAGCCAAATCCAAAGGAATGGTCATTTTTCCGATTCTTGGTATCGGTGAAAATTTGCAGGAGATGATCTTTTTCTTTGACGGAAGCATTAATAGAAAGTGCAATCTTATTTTTGCCAATGAGCTGTTCTCCCCAATTCGTAGCAAAAGTCAGGTCATTTATATCGGCATAATACAAATCAATCGTTCCCGTAGGACTAGGTTGAGCATTCCAGTAAATAGAAGACTGGTAACTTTCCTTCAATCCTGCTTGCCATTTTGTAGTAGATCGTACGTCACTCATTTTCCTAATAGCATTTTATTTAGTAGTTCTCTCTAGTCGTCGCAGGGGGCTGCTAAACAATGATGTCAAATATACCAATTACTTACAATACTTTTCTTGGTAAATAGTTTTTTTCTAATCTTGAAAGGAGAAATTAGGTATACGGTAGCTCAATTGTATTAGACTTTTCGCTAGCTTTCTGCTCAAGAATGAAATATTTTCAAAATGTATCTTTACCTTGGCAAATAAATTATTTAGTTAGGTCTGTCTATCAGATAAAATTCCTGTTTAATACAAAAATTACCAAAAGGAAGCTTAAAAACTGCCATTAAATCCGAAAAGATGAAAAAAATACAATTGCTCGCGTTTTACTTAGTTTTATTGACTTTGTTCGCTTGTGGAGATACCAAATTATTAGTTGATATCGACGAAGAAAAAAGTCAAGGAGAAGTCTTTGAGCTGCGACCGAGTCAGTCCGTAGACATTAAAAAGACACTTTTGAGTTTGAGTTTTACGAAAGTAACGGAAGGAAGATGTCCTCAAGGTACTTCTTGCGTGTGGGCAGGAGAAGGGAAAGTCATTTTGAAAGCAAAACACGACCAAGAAATAGAAGAATTTATACTCATCGCGAAAGGACTTTGTGATGACGCGGAGGCTAAATGTGGTCAGGTTAAGAACTTTCGGGGATACGATATCGAATTGATTAGTTTATCTCCTTATCCTCAAGAAGGCAAAAAAATCACGGCTAACGAATACGTAGCAAAGTTGAAAGTTACCAAAGGCGCGATGTAAGTACTTTTTTTAAAACAAAACTTCTTTTTACGAATTATCAATACCGCTTCAGTGGATTGACAACTAGAGCTGTTGTTTGACTTGGAGCCTAATATTTAGGATTTTCTCTCCAAATCACTTCCAATTACTTTGATCCTCAAAAAAAATAGGATTAAAATTGAGGGAATTACAACTATCCTTTTTTTTTCGCCTCTTTATAGTACAAGTTATTTAAAATAAAGAAAACGGTGAAAAGTTGCGCTTATGCGTCGGAAGTTGAATCATTTTTCCACGAATGAATTTGGGCAAATCATTGGTAAAAAACTTCAAGATTGCCATTTTCTAGAAAATAACTTAGCGCATTTTAAACTTTCATTAATTAACTAAATTTCCTTGAATTTTTTGACAAAAAGTCTCCCGAATTTTGGGTTTTACCTAATCCTGAAAGTTTAAATACACGCTTACAACACCTTAAAGACTACAAAGTGACTACGAAAAAATCAGATGAGCTAGCCTTAGTAAAACGAAGTATCAGCGGAGATCAACGGGCGCAACTACAGTTGTATCGTAAGTATGTCACTGCGATGTTCAATACTGCAATCAGAATGGTGACGAACAGAGCAGATGCAGAAGATATTATTCAAGAGGTTTTTATTACGGTTTTTCAAAAGTTATCTTCTTTTCGAGGAGAATCTACTTTGGGCGCCTGGATTAAAAGAATTACAGTTAATACTACGCTCAATTTTATTAGACAACGACGAGATATTTACTTTTTAGAATCGGAAGCGCTTGAGTTGAAATTAGATCACGAAGAAAAAGAGACCATTGAACCTTTGTTCAATATGACACAGATTCACCACGCAGTTAAAGCATTACCTGAAGGTTGTCGACTCGTTTTTAACTTATTTTTATTAGAGGGATATAGTCATCAAGAAATTGCAACGATTTTATCCGTCTCGGAGTCAACTTCAAAAACTCAATACCGGAGAGCAAAGATTTTAGTTGCTAAAAATTTGAAAGCCAAGTCATAAGGCAATTTCTATATTTTCTCTCTTTAGAAGCTTTTTGGGTTAAATTCAAACTGTTTCTTATAAACGCCACAATTATTTAGACTTATGGATCTTTTTGAAAAAAAAATAAAAGAAGAGCGAGCGGCTTTAGATCGAATCGAACAGGTAGACGAAACCAAGCTTTGGCGCAATATCCACGGCGCGTTGAACGATTCTGCTCAGAAGAAATCTTACCGATTTTTACAATGGTACGCAGCAGCAGCTTCCTTATTATTACTCGTTGCTTTTGGCTGGTTAATGTACCAGCAGGGAGTATCCGACGGCGGTGCAGCGATCGCTTCTCAAACGCTAAACCCTGCGATTAACACAGCTTCGCGACAGTTACCGCCGGAACTTTTACAGCAAGAGGAAAAATACCAAATGGCGGTTGCCAAGAAGAAAGAATCCTTACAATTGGATCAAATCTCTAAAGAAGATTTTAAAGATATATTCACAGAACTTAAGGTGTTGGATGAGATTCATCAAGAATTTAGAAATGATTTGCCCAATCTTTCTAATGATGAAAAAATTATTAAAGTTTTGAAAAAGTATTACGAAAGAAAGTTGAGAATTTTAGATCATCTAAACAAAGAAATTGAAAAAAAATCACGTCATGAAAAAAGAAATCAGCAAAAAGTTTTATAAGCTATTCCCACTAGTATTATTCTGTTTACTTTCAATAGCTTCGGTAAGTCAAGCGCAGAATAAGGTAATTGAAAAAGAATTTAGCATTGGTGCAAATGATGTCCTTTCGGTTCAGCATGCCTATGGAAAATTGACCGTCAAAAAAGCCACTGGAAACAAGGTTAAAGCGAAGGTTACTTACAACGTAAGCGGGAAATCCGATGCTGATGTACAGCGTTTAATTAAGAAAATTCAATTCCAAGAGAAAAATAGTGGTGGAACGAAAATGATTGCTGCGTTACCTGCAATCTCAATGTATCGAAAATCTACTTTTTCTACCGAAATTACTTTCGAGGATGGAGACGCTGTCAAAGGAATTTCAAATATGGAAATTGACTTCGAACTCTGGGTACCCGACGGTGTGGAATTAGTACTGAATAATAAGTACGAAGATATTGAGATTGAGGCTCGTAGCGGAAAAGTTTCCGTTGAATTATTTGAAGCAGATTTATTAGCGAAAGGATTGACTGGAGCGCTAGATTTGTCGCTCAAGTACGGCACCGCTAACTTAGGTACATTAAAGTCGCTAAAACTATCGCTATTTGAAAGTACGTTAAACCTCGACAGTGCGACTAAGTTAACAATGGATAGCAAGTATTCGAAGCATTTTATTAAGCAATTAACGAATCCCAAGATTGCTTCCTTCGAAGGCAAATTTACCATTGATAAGATTAATGGGACACTTGAGCTCAATGATAAGTATTCTACCTTGACTATCGATCAGTTAGAAGCAGGAGACTTCATGCTATTTGAGACGAAAATGAATCTCAAAAAAGTAGATCAACTCGTGGCGAATACTAAGTACGGGAAATTTGAAATCGGTACGGCTGGGAGCCTTCAATTTGAAACTTCTTTCGAAGATGATATCGAGGTAGGAACCTTGGGAGATTTTAAGAGTGAGGATAGCAAATATGGTGATTTTGATATCAAAACCTTAAATGGAAGAATTCAGTTGAACCAAGATTTTGAATCAGACCTTAGTGTAAGTTCGGTTGGGAGTAGTTGGAAAGGATTGGACATCACCGGAAAATATATGGATATCAACGTAAGAATTCCTAGTTCTGTGAAATACCAGTTAGATTTTGATGCAGACTACGGGAAGTTGAAATTTCCAAAGAAGAGTTTCAATAATTTAAACTTCAACGACAAAGGAGATAAGCTCCAAGCAAAAGGGATGATGCAGGGCGCTAGTAGTACAAGCGCGGTCGTGAAAATTAGCGGCTACGAAATCAATACGAACTTGCAGTAAGAAAGGTAGTTGTCGAAAAGGGTAAAATAAAAAAGCTAGTCCGTTAAGACTAGCTTTTTTTGTTAGGGTGGAAGACGGGATTCGAACCCGCGACCCTCGGTACCACAAACCGATGCTCTAACCAACTGAGCTACAACCACCATCTTTATGAATTCAAACTGAACTGAATCAGTTTGTTTACTTATAAAGCGCTGCAAAGATAAAATAAGTTCCCAAAAGCAGAACAACTTTAATGAATTTTTTTCGAATTAACTTGATAATTTTTTGGAACGATCAGTGTAGAATAATTATATGGGAGAATCTTTGATGTAAAAATGACTTTAAACGAATTAGTTAATTGATCTTTGAGTGAAATTTGAAAAATAAAAAGCTCCGTTTTATCATGAGATAAAACGGAGCTTTTTTTAACGAACGGAGCGCATCTCCGTTTTAAGGTACTCGGTCTAACTTATTTATTCGGCATTGACTCTTTTTTGGCAGGGGCACTTCCTTTTGGCATAATCTTATCTTCTACCGCTTCTGCTAAAGTAAATTCTCTAGTCACAGGGTTTAAAGGGGTTTTAGCTAACGCGCCATCTTTCATCAAGCTCAATTTAACGGTATTTTTACCCATTGGTAAACCTTCGATGTAATAAGGTTGCCATTTCTTGATTTCGTGGTCTTCTCCGTTGATGGAAGCCATTACGGTATAGCCATCTCCAAGATCAAGATTCGCTAAAAAGAAATCTAGCATGACTTTTTTAGTATTAGCAGCTCCGGTATAGGTTCCTTTTGGTCGACTGTAAAACAAAATTGGGTCTTCGATTGGCGTAGAACTAGTGATCGTTTTATCTTTTACCATTACTTTTTCCACTTTGGAGGCAGCTTTTGTTTTGATACTTTCATGGTAAGATCTAGATAGAAACGCTAGAAGGTGGTGTTCTCCGTCGGCGACATCGTGCTCAAAACTAGCCGTATATTTCGCGGCGTAAGGAGCGTCGTCAACAATCAGGTGAATGTGCTGACCTTTAGCAGAATTAGCACATCTTTTTTGCGCTGCGTCGGGCGTTTGTGCGCCTAACTTGTATTCTTTTCCAGAAACCTTAAAGTCGAATTTTCCTTTTTTGTAGCTCATAGACTCGATTGTTGCATCGGGATAAGCCGTAGAGGAACTAAAAGGAGTAAGCGTATATTTTTTTGTAGGTTCTACTTTCTTTTTTGCAGCTTTTTCTGCATTTTCGGTAGACTTGTCAGATTTTGTTTCTGAATTCGTACAAGCGCCGAAAGTAAGTGCTGTAAATAAAGTAAAAAGCAAGATTGCTCTCATAATAGCGATGGTTTTGTTGTAAAAAAATTAATAATTATGTAAAAACTATTTGAAATTATAACAGATTTGCATAGGATACTGTTCTAACTTTGTCGTGAAATTTATTTTGTCTTACTTTAAAGGGACAAATATACAATAAAGATTATGTTTCGTAAGTAGGTTGCTCAAATAGATTGGTGATTTTGACGGAAGAAAATTTTGCTTCAATCGAGGCGAAAAATGCAAGATACTTATTAGTGCTAAAGGATTGAAATCCAGTACTTCCTCTTGTCTCTCGTCGCCGCAGTTACGGTTGTAAAACTTGAACAGCGCTTCCTCTTGACCAACAAGTTTACTTACTACTTGATTGGCAGACAGATTCGGCTTCTTTCCCGATTTCAAAACGACTTTCGTATAGAAATTCTGGCTTCAGCGAAAATGATGATTTTAATCTAAAATAAATGAAAAATAAAATAGTAGAACTAGAAGTAGAAGGGATGACTTGCAACAATTGTGCGATGAGTCTAAATAAATATTTAAAAAAGCAAGGACTAGCGGAAGTCTATGTCAATTTTGCGACTAAGGAAGTACGCTACGAAGCGAATCCTGCAGTAAAAATGGAAACGGTAAAAAAGGGTATTCAACAATTAGGCTTTTCAGTGGTAGCAGAGAATCTCCCGGTTGTTTGGTGGACCTTGTCGCGTAAGCTAGCCGTCAGTATACTTTTTACCTTGCCGCTTTTTGTGCAACATCTTTTCCATATGTTTGCTATTTCGGGATTATCTTTTTTGGATAACCCTTGGGTGCAACTGGCTTTTTGCTTACCTGTTTTTCTAATTGGCTGCTTCCACTTTGGAAAGAGCGCTTACCACTCCTTAGTGTCGGGCGTACCGAATATGGATGTGTTAATTTTTATTGGGAGTACAGCAGCTTTTATTTACAGTTTAATTGGGACTTGGCAAGGCGTTGCGGCGTATATTTTTTACGAAACGAGTGCGATGATTATTACGCTTGTATTATTGGGGAATTACATTGAGCACCGATCTATTGAGCAAACAACCTCGGCAATTAAAGAACTATTAGCCTTACAAAACACGAAAGCGAAAAAAATTGGTCAGTTGGGTGAAATTATTTGGATAACCCAAGATAAAATCAAAGTTGGTGATCGCTTGCAGTTGAATGAGGGAGATAAAATCCCCGCGGATGCTAAAGTCTTGAATGGTTTTGCAGAAGTCGACGAGTCTATGTTGACGGGAGAAGCACTTGCGGTAGAAAAAGGAAAAGACGATCAGGTTATAGGTGGTGCAATTGTACAAACGGGTAACTTGCAGGTACAAGTAACGGCTGCGGGAAGAGATGCCGTGTTGGGGCAAATGATTGAACTCGTAAAATCAGCGCAACAAGATCAACCTGATATTCAACGGTTGGCAGATCGGATTAGTGCGATTTTTGTGCCCGTGGTATTGCTAATTGCTTTGCTAACCTTGTTGATTTCACATTTTATTTTTGATGTAGTTTTTTATCAAGCATTGATGAATAGCATTGCTGTACTCGTGATTTCTTGTCCTTGTGCCATGGGATTAGCAACACCAACGGCGGTAATGGTTGGCGTCGGAAGAGTTGCTAAAAATGGAATTTTAATTAAGGGAGCACAAACCCTAGAGGTCTTTGCAGGTATCCAGAGAATGGTATTTGATAAAACGGGCACCTTAACTACGGGCGCGTTTCAATTACAAGATTTTGAGTATTTTACGGAGGATAAAGATCAAGTCAACCAGATTATTTACAGCTTAGAGCAACATTCCTCTCATCCCATTGCGGAGTCGATGATCAAGCATTTTGAAGCACAAGGTTTGACGGGACAAAAGACTTATCCTTTGTCAGCAGTGGAAGAACGAAAAGGGGTGGGGATGAAAGCGAGGGATGCGGAAGCAAATATTTTTGAATTGGGTTCTGCCAGAATTTTGAAAACAGTCCCAACGACTAAATTTGATTTATATTTTTGTAAAAATGGTGAACTATTAGCTGGAATAAACCTGCAGGATGAATTGAAACCAAACGCTTTAGCTACGATTAACTACTTAAAAGCTCAAGGTATTGAACCGATTATTTTAAGCGGAGATCGAGCGGAGAAGGTCGCAGCGACAGCTCAAAAGTTGGGTATTGAAAAATATGAAAGTGCTCAATTGCCCACCGAGAAATTGGCTAAAATCAAAGCTTGGAGTGCGACTGCTTCCACGGCAATGGTTGGTGATGGGATTAATGACGCTTTAGCATTATCGAGTGCGAATATTGGCGTTTCTTTGAGTACGGCTTCTCAAATTGCCATCCAGTCGGCACAAATCGTCTTGTTGAATGGGGATTTAAGCTATTTGAAAACGGCCGTTGCGATTAGCAAAAAGACTTTGGAAACCATCAAGCAAAACTTATTTTGGGCTTTTGCTTATAACGTCGTGGCGATTCCGATCGCAGCGTTAGGTTATCTGAATCCAATGTGGGGTGCGCTGTTTATGGCTTTCTCTGACGTTGTAGTGATTGGGAATTCAATTCGACTGAAGACGAAGAAAATATTTTAAGCAAAAAAAATTAGGTATGAAATACGTAAGAATGCCCATTGAGGCAGAATCGCCAGAGCAGTTTGGCTACGATAAAATTCGGTACAATTTGACGGAGAGTTCGGTAACGGATC
>JBGCFY010000064.1:0-6382 GCA_045110315.1 Saprospiraceae bacterium | reverse complement strand
TTTTTATCAAGTTTTATTCTTATTGAATGCCACGGAGCCAATCGATCTTGCCGCTCAAGAACTCACTTTAGGATTCAATTTAGTACCTACAGCAACCAACTTCTCTTTAGAAATTACTTACCGAGAGGATTTATTTAAAGCCCAAACGATTGAGCGAATTGCTAGGCACTTTGAACAAATTTTACGGAGCTTAACGCAAAATGTAAATCAAGGTGTTGATGAAGTTGAAATGTTGTTAGCGGAAGAGCGAACTTTAATTCTAGGCTTAGGTGCTACCGCAGAAGGGGAGTGGTTTAACGAAGGAGAAAAAGACTTAGGTAATACAGAACCCATAAATCTACGCTTCGAAAAAATTGCGACGCAATATCCAGATTCGATAGCAATTATCCACGGTGATAACCGTTGGACTTATCAACAACTTAATGAGTTCTCCAATCAAATTGCTCATCGTTTGATTGAAGCGGGTTTTGGAAATGGTGATTTCGTCGGAGTTTTCCTAGAACGAAGTCCTGAACTGATCGCCGGACTCATGGGAATTTTGAAAGCGGGAGCAGCTTACGTACCTTTCGATACCCAAAATCCTACCGAACGTATTGTGAAAATGATGGAAGGTAGTCAAGCCAAAGCTGTAATTTCGACAACACGGTGGATTACTACTCTGGAAGATCATAAGCTCCAAAACGTTTTATTGGTCGATGAACTCACCGAGACAACTCGGAAGCAGTTGAGTAACGAAGCAACGCAACTAAGTGATCGTAAGCAACTTTCTACTTATCCTACCCATAATCCAGACAACAGAAACCAGCTCGATACTTGGGCGTATATGTTGTATACTTCAGGATCTACCGGAGCGCCTAAAGGTGCGATCACGCGTCACAATGGTGCGATGAATCACTTGCTAGCCGAATTTGAGGCGATGGAACTAGCCAATGGCTTCCGATTTTTGCAGAGTGCTGGAATTGGTTCCGATATTTCAGTTTGGCAAATGCTAGCACCAATCTTAAAAGCGGGTGCGGCAGTAATTGTGGACAAATTGGACTTATTGGACTACGAAGTTGTTATTGATTTATTACAAAAAGAAAAAGTAGATATAGTTGAATTTGTTCCTTCGTACCTCTGGGGAATGATTGACTATTTTAAGTATTTAGAGGAAGTCCCGACATTACCTGCCTTGAAATGGATCATGCTGAGTGGAGAAGCAGCACCTGTGAAGCTGGTTAATAGTTGGATAAGTTATTTTCCCCACATGGGAATCTTGAATGGTTACGGTCCTTGTGAAGCATCGGATGATATTTCTCAGTATGCCGTTACCGAAAAAATTAACCCTAATTTATTAAGAGTTCCAATCGGTCGATCCATCGCGAATATGAATATCGTCGTCTTGGATCAATATGGCGCACTTTGTCCCATTGGAATCGCAGGGGAACTTTGTGTTACCGGAATTGGAGTAGGTGCCGGATATTGGGGACTACCCGAGAAAAATGCCGAAAGTTTTATCAAGAACCCTTTTCCTGAACTACTCGGAGAGACGATGTATCGCTCGGGAGATTTAGCAAAATGGTTGCCCGATGGTAACTTGGACTTTTTAGGAAGAATTGATCGACAAGTAAAAATTCGAGGACATCGAGTAGAGTTAGGCGAAATTGAATCCCTCATTCGACAACACGATCAAGTTAAAAATGCACACCTTTTAGTTCATCGCGGTGGTGCTCAGCAAGATGCATTGGTTGCTTTTATCGTGGTAGATAAAGAAACGGAAACTACCACAGAAAGTGCAATAGAAGCAGCTTTACGCAATGTTTGTGAAAATGGTTTGCCTGCATATATGCAAATTGATTTTTATTGTTTTATCGAAGAGATGCCCGTTAACTTGAGTGATAAAGTTGATGAGAAAAAACTGATCGAACGATTCGATTTAGTAGCGCTTACGCAAACAAAAACGAGTATTGAAAGTGAGGACTTTACAGCTGCTAGAAATGAAATAGAAACAAAGTTAGTTACGATTTGGGAAGAACTTTTAAATGTTCAACCAATCAGTATTCACGATAATTTTTTCAAACTAGGAGGAGATTCTATCGTCACGATTCAAATGGTGAGTCGAGCAAAACAAATTGGATATAAGCTATCTCCAAGAAATATTTTCGAATTACCCACAATTGCTGCTTTATCAGGCGTAATCAAGTCGGCAGAAAATGTCACGATTGCAGAGCAAGGTCTGTTGGAAGGAACGGCGCCATTAGCTGCGATTCAGCATTTCTATTTTGAAAATGAATACGACGCGTCTAGCCATTATAACCAAGCGTTATTAGTCGATTTAGAGAAGCAGGTGGAAGCAGGATATTTGCAAGAAGTATTAAAAGCGATTGTAGAACATCACGATGCGTTGAGATTTCAATATCAATTGGTAGATGGAATTTGGCAACAAACTTATGGTAGTGCTACGCCACGCTTAATAGTAGAAACGATTTCAAATAAAGAGAAAAATATTACGGCAGCGATTACCGAAATTTGTAATCAATACCAACAAAGTTTATCCATTGAAAAAGGAGAACTGATTAAATTAGTCTTAATTAAAACACCAACCGCAGCAACGAAAGACCGATTGCTTTTTGTTATTCATCACTTAGCAGTTGATGGTATTTCTTGGCGAATTATATTAGATCACTTTAGCATCGCCTTGGACGCATTGATGGCTGGTAGAGCCATTAATCTAGGAACGAAAACAACTTCGTATCGAGAATGGACTTCCTTTATGGAAGCATACGTTACTCGAAAACCAGTACTCGCCCAACAAGCATACTGGAAGGAACGCGCTACAAAGTATCAAGCCTTACCCGTAGATCGAATTATTGAAAATAGAGTAACCAAGGATCGAAAAGAATTGACGATCAACTTAGACGCATCGTTAACAACGGCCTTGTTGCAAGAAGTCAATCAAGCCTATCATACCGAAATTGATGATGTTCTATTGAGTGTTTTGACCAAAACAATTTGTAACTGGTCAGGAAATGAATCCCTCGTGGTTGGATTAGAAGGTCACGGTCGAGAAGACTTGTCAGAGACAATTGATACCAGTAGCACTGTTGGTTGGTTTACCAATCTTTATCCGGTTACGCTCAGTAGTGACGTGATGGATCACCCCCATGAATTAATTAAATCGGTCAAAGAAGAATTAAGGGCTGTTCCTAATAAAGGAATGAGTTATGGTCCCTTGAGATATTTGCAAACTACCGCAGCACAAAGTGCCAACGCTTCACAAACGCCATGGAATGTAATCTTTAATTACCTAGGTCAATTCGATAATCTCTTTGCTGGAAATGCTTGGTTTGATCAAGCAAAAGAAGCTGTCGGAGCAATGAACGCGCCGACTTGTCCAATGCTTAGTAATTTGGAATTGGATGGGATGATTACGGGAGGCCAATTGAAAATGACTTGGAGTTATTCTTCGGCGGAATATGATGAATCAACCATTGCGAATTTAGCAGAAAATTATTTTGTTAACCTAAAAGCTTTTATCAAACATTGTCAAGCAAAAGCAACGCCTGAAAAGACACCATCCGATTATGGTTTGTCTGCTAAGGTTAGTTACCAAGATTTAGATCGTTTTTTAGCAACGGAAGTAAATGGAACAGCCCGTGGTACACAAATTCAATCTATTTGCCGCTTGAGTCCGGTGCAAGAAGGAATGCTTTTTCACTATTTATTTGATCGAGATTCTGCTGCTTATACGGAACAGTACGTTTTTGATTTTCCAGAAGGATTAGATCCAGTAATTTTCAAGAAATGTTGGGATAATGTTTTGCAAAGACACAGTATTTTGCGGAGTGGGATTTTTCATGAAGAGTTAAACGTTCCGGTGCAATGCATCATGAAGGAAGTAGACCTGCCTTTTGGTCACTTAGATTTAACGAAATTGTCTGCACCAGCACAAGAAGAAAAAATCAACAATTTCCTCCAAGAAGATTTAGCCCGTGGATTTGAATTTGATCAAGCACCATTATTACGGATTAATTTATTGAAGACGAAAGCAAGTGCTTACAAAATGGTTTGGACTTGCCACCATATTATCTTAGATGGTTGGTCGATGCCAATTATTGTAGAAGAAATTTTAGAAGATTACGGTAAGTATTTGAAAGGATTAGCGCCAGTGATCCGCGCGGAAGAACACTACGAAGACTTTATTCAATTCATTGAGGCAAAAGATAATTACCAAGAAGAACAGTTTTGGCAAAAGTATATGGAAGGGTTTCAAGCGCCAACGCTGTTGCCATTTGTGGGGAACACGCTCGACCGAAATAAAGGAACAGGTGCGGTGAAAGATATTTACTTGAAATATGACGAACAGCTTTTAACGGAAGTCAAAACTTTTGTACAAGCACATGGCTTAACGATTAATACTTTACTCGAAGGCGTTTGGGCATTTTTATTAGCACAATATGCTGGAACGACTGATACCGTTTTTGGGGTCACCGTTTCTGGGCGACCTGCGGAATTGAAAGCAGCGGATCAAAAGGTCGGGTTGTACATTAACACCTTACCACTTAGAGCAACGTATCACGAAGGTCAAAACTTTTTAGCATTTTTGGCGGGATTACAACAGCAGCACGTAAGTGCAATGGATTATCAATATACGGGACTTTCTAATATTAAAACTTGGAACAAACTCGAAGGAGACCTGTTTGATAGTATTTTGGTTTTTGAGAATTATCCGATGGGGGAAGTGCTGAGCACTGATTGGTCACTCAAAATGGGCGCTGTCGAAATCAAAGATCAAACAAATTACTTATTGACGATCAATGTTGATATTACACAACAACTTAGTATCAACTTCAACTATAATAGTACTTTGCTCAAAGACGATTTTGTCGAAATGATGAAATTGCATTTTGATACCGTTTTAAATCAGATTTTAGCATTGTCACCAGAAAATACTTCCAGCTTTAATATGGAAGACTTATCCATTTTATCGCAGCAAGAGCGGGAGTTAATCTTAGGCTTGAAGCCAAATGCAGTGGGAGAATGGTTCAACGAAGGAGCAAAAGATCTAGGAAACGAAGATCCTATCAATGTCCGTTTTGAAAAAAATGCAGCAGCATTTCCAGATAGGTTGGCTGTCATTCACGGCGAAGAAAACTGGACTTATGAAAAATTAAACAATACTGCCAATCAAGTAAGTCATAGCTTACTAGCGATGGGTATAGAACCTGGACAGTTCGTTGGGATTTACCTAGATCGTACTCCGATGTTGGTGAGCTGCTTACTCGGTATCCTTAAAATTGGGGCCATCTATATTCCACTAGATACTCAAAATCCAGCGGAACGAATAGAGAAAATGATTGAAAGTAGTCAGTTGCACGCCGTGATTAGTACAACGGATTTACTCGCAGGCTTGCCAGCAATTGCTACGAAAAAGGCACTTTTTGTGAATGCTTGTACAACGGACGTGGCGACTCAATTTGTAGGAAAAGGCTTAGCCATTATTGAAGATGTTGCTACGATAAATACAGCCGCTACCCAGAATCCCAAGAATCAGAATGAAATGCGCAGTTGGGCCTACATTCTATATACTTCAGGGTCAACGGGAGAACCTAAAGGAGCAATCACGCGCCACGACGGAGCAATGAACCACATTTTAGCAGAATACGATGAAATGCAATTGGCGGATGGTTTCCGGTTTTTGCAAAGCGCAGGAATTGGTTCTGATATTTCGGTTTGGCAAATTTTAGCACCAATCTTAAAAGGAGGTGCCGTCGTAATTGTAGACAAATTGGATTTGCTGGATTACGAGGTCGTCTTAGATTTATTACAAAAAGAAAAAGTAAGCTTAGTTGAATTTGTCCCTTCCTATATCTGGGGAATGGTTGATTATTTCAATAGTCTAGAAAATATACCAACACTAACTGATCTCAAATGGATCATGATGGTAGGGGAAGCCGTTCCCGTCAAACTAGTGAATATTTGGAAAGATTATTTTCCACAAATGGGCATCCTGAATGGCTACGGTCCTTGTGAAGCTTCTGATGATATTTCGCAATATGCAATTACCGAAAAAGTTGATCCGAATTCTCCAAGGGTTCCAATTGGTCGACCGATCGCAAATATGAATATTGTAATCGTAGACGAAGCTCAAAATTTATGTCCCATCGGTATTCCTGGCGAACTTTGCGTATCTGGCGTCGGTGTCGGTGCGGGATACTGGAAATTACCTAAAAAAACCGCTGAGAGTTTTATCGAAAATCCTTTCCCCGAACTGCTAGGAGATACAATGTATCGCACGGGAGATTTAGCAAAATGGTTGCCAGATGGTAACCTTGAATTCTTGGGAAGGATAGACCGACAAGTTAAAGTGCGCGGGCATCGAGTAGAGTTAGGAGAAATTGAA
>JBGCFY010000063.1:0-5350 GCA_045110315.1 Saprospiraceae bacterium | reverse complement strand
TATCGTATTGATCATTATTTGGGTAAAGAAACGGTCCAGAATTTATTAGTAACCCGTTTTGCCAATGGCATTTTTGAACCACTTTGGAATAGAAATTACATTCAACACGTACAAATCACCAACGCAGAAAACCTAACCGTAGGAAGTCGAGGAGGCTATTATGATAAATCGGGTGCATTGCGAGATATGTTTCAAAATCATTTAATGCAAATCGTTGCCCACATCGCGATGGAACCCCCCATCGCAGCAACAGCCACCGCCATTCGAAACGAAAAACTCAAGTTGCTACAATCTATTCGACCGATTCGCGAAGAAGATGTTTCTAAACAAGTCATTCGAGGACAATATACCAAGTCGACCATTAACGGTAAAAATATTGCAGGCTACCGACAAGAAGAAGGTGTACCCGATGATTCTCGTACCGAGACTTTCGTTGCACTGAAGTTTTTCATAGATAATTGGCGTTGGGCAGACGTTCCTTTTTACGTACGGTCGGGCAAAGCTTTACCTACTAAAGCCACCGAAGTCGTCATTACATTTAAAGATCCACCAAATGCCTTGTTCCGAAAAGAGACGATGGTCTATAACGATAATAATCAACTCATCATCCGCATCCAGCCCAATGAAGGTCTCTTACTTAAATTTGGAATGAAGATTCCCGGTGCGGGCTTTGAGGTAAAGGATGTAAGTATGGATTTTCACTATTCGGACTTGACAAACGCACACGTGCCTGCTGCTTACGAACGCCTCTTACTTGACGTTATCAAAGGAGATGCGACCTTGTACGCTCGCGGTGACTCAGTCGAAGAAGCTTGGCGTTTTGTACAACCCATTTTGAACGCATGGGAAAAGAATCCTAAGATCAAAGTCTATGGTTACCCCGCTGGAACTTGGGGACCACCGATTGTCGCCAAACTCATCGAAGCCGAAGATTTGACTTGGCGAAACCCTTGTAACGAATTAACAACTGGAGGAGATTTTCAAGAACTTTAAGTCTTCCTAACCTTACATAACGATACTCATTTTTTCAATAAAATACTTATGCCGCAAGCTCATATTCACCTTGATAATCCTAGCGTAGCTGCCGCTTTTGCGAATTACCTTAGTCAAACCCTAAAGAAGGCTGATGTTTTTCATCTAGCACTGTCTGGTGGCAGTACTCCTAAGCTCTTATTCACTGAATTAGCAGAGCACTATGGTGATCAGATTGACTGGCAAAAAGTTCATTTGTACTGGGGAGACGAACGTTGCGTTCCGCCCGAAGATGACGAGAGCAATTACAAAATGACTAAAGAAAAATTGCTCTCCTTGATTGACCTTCCCGAAGGAAATATCCACCGGATTCGAGGAGAGGCAAACCCACAGGAAGAAGCGCAACGTTATGCTAAACTTTTGCAAAAGCAATTACCTAGCGTTAACGGAGTTCCCGTTTTTGACTTGGTACTCTTGGGCATGGGCTCCGATGGACATACTGCGTCTATCTTTCCAGATCGAATGGATTTTTTGAAAGGAGATGAAATTTGTGTCGTAGCTACTCATCCAGATTCGGGACAACAGCGAATTAGTTTAACTGGATCAGTAATCAACGCTGCGAAACAGATTCACTTTTTGGTAACGGGCGCCGCTAAAGCACCAATTGTTAAGCAGATATTTTCGCAACAAGGAACTTACCTAGTTTATCCGGCGGCACACATTAAAGCGACAGCTTGGTGGTTGGATACTACTGCGATCTGGGCTTAAATTGAAAATTTAAACGCAATTTCTTTTTTGTTAAGACTACTGGTAAGCACTTACAAAACTAGTAGCCCAAATTCTCGTAAAAGTTCCATACTATCTCCATACCAAAAACTGAGAAAATCCTCAAATTCTTTTTCGTATAGCGACTTGACCTGTGCGTAAGTTTTCACGTCTTTTTCTTGTATTGATATTGCGGGTAACAGTTTTAACAACCATTCTCCTTGAGCGAGTGGTAAACTAATCTCCGCGCTTCCCGTTTTATCGTGTAAATCGAATGACAATACTTTTTTTGTTCGGCTTGGTTTGGGTAAATCACCTAACCAAATAACTTTTGCGGAAGGTTTCATTTCGTGCTGTGCAGGATCCTCTAGACTGCGTTGAATAAAATTATTAGGAATTGTAGTTGGTGGAATTTCAAATTCAAACCATTCCTGCAAAGGAAAATCAAAACAACTCCCGTGCATATAATTAAACAAAGATTTTTTTAAGCCGTAACTAAATTGGTCGTGGTCAATTCCCGTATGGTCAACGAAGGCAAGATCGTTGTTTGCAAAACTGACTTTCGCTGGTTGTGGCGTAATATTATAACTTTCCGGATCCATCCCTACTGGACTATGCACCGTAAGGGCAAATTGATGCCAAAACCCAGATTGTAAGACGCCCAACTCAAAAAGTTGTCGTACCATTTCTAAGCTATCAACCGTTTCTTGAACAGTCTGCGTCGGATAGGCATACATGAGGTAAGCGTGTACCATAATTCCCGACTCCGTAAGGTTTCTAGATACCTGAGCGACTTGCTCCACCGTAACGCCCTTTTGAATTAACTTTAACAAGCGATTCGACGCAACTTCTAGTCCACCCGAAACGGCGATACAACCTGCGGCTTGCAATAAGCGACAAAGATCGTAGCTAAAACTTTTCTCGAAGCGAATGTTCGTCCACCAACTTACTTTTAGGTTTCGCCGTAAAATTTCTAGCGACAGGGCGCGCATTAATGCGGGTGGTGCAGCCTCATCTACGAAGTGAAAACCACGTTCACCCGTTTGGGCAATAATAGTTTCCATCCGATCCACCAAAAGCTGAGCAGTGATGGGTTCGTATAGCTTGATGTAATCCAGCGAAATATCACAAAAGGTACATTTTCCCCAGTAGCAACCATGTGCCATCGTTAACTTATTCCACCGTCCGTCGCTCCATAAACTGTGCATTGGATTTGCAATCTCGATCACTGAAATATAATTATCTAGCAAAAGATCTGAATAATCTGGCGTACCAAGATCATTTTGTGCGTAGTCTTTGCGGAGCGAAAAATTATTATAAAGGACAGCGCCGTTTTCCACTAAAAAAGTCCGTTTATAAAAATTAAAATCAGGATTACTTTGGTTTGGATTTTTAATATTTGACACTAATAATTCGATGGGTAATTCTCCATCATCCAAAGTGATATAATCAAAAAAATCAAACACTCGGACATCAGAGACGGAGCGCAATTCCGTATTTGGAAAACCACCGCCCATCGCTGTTTTGACTTTCGGATATTCTTTTTTCAGGAATTGTGCGCATTTAAAAGCACTGTATAAATTTCCTGGAAAAGGTACAGAAAAACAAACCAATTTAGCTTGTACACTTTCCATTTTTTCCTTTAAAATAGAAAGCGTTAATTCATCTATATAAGTGTCGCTTTGGAGTGCCTCATATAATTCGTCAAAGCTATTAGCGCTGCGACCTAAGCGTTCTGCGTAGCGACTAAAACCAAAATTTTCGTCGACGGTTTCCTTGATAAAGTCGGCAATATCTTCTAAAAATAGCGTTGCTAAATGTTTAGCTTTATCCTGAATTCCCATCGTCCCAAAAGCCCACTCAAGATCACTAAGCGTTTCAAAGCGACTCGCTTGGGGCAAGAAATTTTCGCTACAAATTTGTCTCGCTAAGGTTTGATTTTTGCCTTGCAAGAATAGTATAACCTCGTCAATTAATCCAATATACAAGTTTTTCAAGGCGAAGATACGCTGTGCATTTTCGCTATGAATTTGACCTTTTTTTGCTGCAAAAGAAAATAGATCCTCTAGCCCACTTTTGGAAAAAAGAGATAAGATGACCTCGATCCCCAGGTCCATTTGAAATGCTGAAATATCCTTTGTATTCAGGAAGCCTTTTAAGTACGCTGTAGCAGGGTACGGCGTATTGAGTTGGGTAAACGGCGGTGTTAATAAGAGCAAATCTTTCAAGCGATAGAATTTTGCTATAAAGCTACAATTTTAGTCTTTAAAACGTCAATCTTGAGGGGGATTTGATGCTGAAGTTATTTAAGACGGCATTAAGCGTAAAAATGATATTCTGATGTGACTTAAAACACATTAAATAATTTTAATATAATTAACTATCTTTATTAACACGTTGATTCTACAACGAATCAAGTATTTTATTAAAAGCTTTTGCTTTTTCCGTAGAATCACCATATGTATCATTTACAATTTGTTAGTCTTATGATGTTAAATATTTTTGAAGGTATGACTTTTGTTGGAGTTTGTGGTCGAGTGATGATCATTGCCATCTTTTCTATTTTCTTTCCTTTAACGGCCATTTCTTATTTACGATATTTGGTACCAAAGAAAGAAAAGGAATATCAGAAAGCATTAGACGATTTGGGGATTCGTACCCAAAAGAAAGTGCGCGATACTTACTCTTTGGTTCGCTTTATTCTTCCCATTGGTTTCTCTTTTCTCATTTGCTTTTTTGCCATTGCGTATATCGTTTTTGCGGATCAATTTGTCACCGGGATGAAAGACAATGTGGTCTTGAGTGGTGCTGCTTTTGGGAAAGATAATGCGGCATTGATGGCTCGCAGTATCTCGGTATTGACTTTTGCTTTTTTAGGTAGTTTTATTTGGTCTGCCACCAATATCATCCGTCGTTTGATTGCCAATGATTTATCGCCAAGTGTTTATTATAGTGCAGGGATTCGCATTTTGCTCGCTTCGATTACCGCTTTAGTACTATCTTTTATGTTGGGTGCAAAAAGTAATCCCGAATACTTACAATTAAATGCTTCGCTCGCTGCCATTGCCTTCTTAACGGGGATGTTTCCGGAGCGTGTGTTACAATATTTAATCAAGGTTTTTCAGCGTTTTATCAATGCCGATCAATTGACCAATAATCACTTATCACTCTATCGAATTCAAGGCATTAGTATGCAACATAAAGAACGCCTAGAAGAAATTGGAATTGACAATGCCCAAAACCTAGCTTCGGCTAGTATCACCAACTTACTCATCGAAACGCCTTTCAAATCTAGGCAATTACTAGATTGGATTGGTCAGGCCAAGCTCATTTGTTTTGCGGGAAAAAACATTGATAAATTAAGGTCCGTAGGGATTCGTTCCGTCTTTGACTTTTTTAGTCCCAACAAAGAATCCGTTTTCTTTCAGGATGTCTGTCAGCAATTAGAGATGGATACTACTTTCTTATCCAATATCTATGATCAAGTGATGGCAGACCAAGGCATTCGCACCTTGTACGGATTTATGAATGAGGGGAATCGAGTGAATGAGGAAGCGCCATAAGTCTAGTCCCCTCCATAGATTACTTATACTTGTTAAGTTCTTCTATTAGT
>JBGCFY010000062.1:0-7887 GCA_045110315.1 Saprospiraceae bacterium | reverse complement strand
GCTTGCTCCAGTAGGTTTTGCAAGGTTTCCTGATCGCGTTCTTGGTCGCTTCCCAAGGCCTCTAATAATACATAATATTTGAATTCCTGCGGCAAAGGTGGTTTGGCTAACGCAGGTGGTGAAGTCATCGCGGAATAGGTCGTATGCCAGATCAATTCGAACCCACTTAGCGTCCCAGCGAGCCCAGCGTCCATAAACTTAAGCAAGGCTATTACTTTTTCGTAATCGTTCAATCCGACGAATGCACTGGTTCGACTCCGAGGAGCTTCTACTAATTTTAAAACGGCTTTGCTGATGATTCCAAGCGTACCTTCCGACCCGATAAATAACTGTTTGAGGTCGTAAGCAGCATTGTCTTTAATAATTTTTTTCAGGGAGGACATAATCGTTCCATCTGCCAATACAACTTCTAATCCCATTACTAAATTTCGAGTCATTCCGTAGCGAAAAACACGTAAGCCTCCAGCATTGGTAGAAATTACCCCACCGATTTGTGCCGAGCCTTTTGCCCCAAAATTCAAAGGAAATACCAACGCTTTTTCTTTCGCTAGGTTTTGAATGTTTTCTAAAATCACACCCGCTTGCACGGTAATGGTTCTACTCTTATCATCCAACGCTTCTACCTGGTTCATCTTCTCCATGGAAATAACCAACTCATCAGCCTGCGTTTCAGTACTACCAACTAAATTCGTCAAGCCACCATGCACCACAACTGCTTGCCCATGTTGATGACAAATTTTCATAATCGCAGCGAGTTCTTCCGTCGTTCTGGGAAGTACGACAGCTATTGCATTAAGACTTTGATCCATTCGCCAGATATGACAATATCTTTCTGCTACTGCAGCTTCGGTTAAGACTTTTTCGGTTCCGAGTTGCTCTATTAGGGCAGTAATAATTTGTGCTTTCATTTTTGATGCATTGAAATTTTACGGCGTATTCAGTGTTAAAATGATGAAGTTGGTCTAGTTTTTTTTGCTGAAGTTTTTTTAAAATGATGTTAGCAACCGAAGGTATTAAGATCTATTTTAAAACAACTTCGCTGATATAAAGATAGCTTTTAACGCAAAAAACGAAGCATTTTAGCTTAATTCTTCTTCGTAATAGTGCGTCGCATCGTAAAGCAATTCCTCTAAACGATCCTGTTCGCTTTGGAAGGTTTCGGGCGTCCAATTTAGATAATTCGATAAGTCCTTTAACACAGCGTCCTTAATCAGGTGCACGTTTTCAATATCAAAATACAATTGCCCCGTTCGGCGTACAAAAAAGTCTTCTGCTCGACAAATCATTTCGTGATGTACGCTGTACCAAAGTTCCGCGCGTCCCAAAGCAATAATTGATTCTTCCTCAGCGAAGGAATTTAATTTCTCTAAGATGGTGGTCGTAGATTTGCCGTAAGTCGTTACTAAATAAGTGGCGTGGTAAGTTTCTAAGCCAATCGCTTCTAAACGAGGCGTGATCTCCGTAATAAACCGTTCGACTTCCTCAAAGTCTTGAAATGGCATTTTCGTCAGTGGTATATTTTCAGTTTGACATACTTTACTACTGAAGTCTTCCGTTTCCGTTAATTTTTCTATAACCAAATCAACTACGCGCTGTGCCATTTTACGATAGCCCGTCAGCTTTCCTCCTGCAATAGAAATTAAGCCTGTGTCAGAAACAAAGATTTCATCCTTGCGGGATAATTCCGAAGGTGATTTTCCATCTTCGTGAATCAGCGGTCGCAAACCAGCCCAGTTAGAAATGATATCGCCAATATTTAATTGTACCGAAGGAAAAGCGTGACTTAAAATGGAAAGCAAATATTCAGCATCAGCTTTTGTCACCACTACTCGATCGAGATTTGCTTGATAATTAGTATCCGTGGTTCCTACGTAAGTAATACGCCCGCGTGGAATTGCAAAGATCATTCTACCGTCCGGCGCGTCAAAGTAAGTGGTATGTTGCAAGGGTAATTTATCGTGCGGAAAGACAAGGTGTACGCCTTTCGTTAGGTGTAATCGCTTTCCTTTCGCAGAGCCATCTTGTTTCCGTAACAAATCAACCCAAGGACCACCCGCTGAAACAATTTTCTTTGCTTTGACGGAAAAGCTTTCCCCTGACAGCTTATCCTTACATTCCACCGCTATCACTTTTCCCGCTTCGTAGGTAAAATCTACTGCTTTACAATAATTCAAGGCTAAAGCACCAAAGCTTGCTGCTGTTTTGATTAGTTCAATGGTTAAGCGAGCATCGTCCGTGCGATATTCTGCGTAGAAACCGCCTCCTTTTAATCCTTTTTCGTCGAGCAAAGGTTCTAAGCTTAAAGTTTCTTCTTTATTGAGCATTTGCCGACGATCGTCATCTTTTACTCCTGCCAATACATCGTATACCCAAAGGCCAAAAGATGTTGCCCACTTTCCGTAAGTTCCACCTTCAATTAGAGGCATTAGCATTTTTTCGGGGAGCACTAAATGTGGTGCTAAACGATGTACGACCGCTCTTTCCGTTCCAGTTTCTCGTACTAAGGCGACGTCAAGTTGTTTTAAATATCGTAGACCACCATGAATTAACTTTGTAGACTTACTACTTGTACCAGAGGCGAAATCTCCTTTTTCAACCAAAGCTGTTTTCAAACCACGAGCAGCAGCATCCAAGGCAATTCCTGTTCCCGTAGCACCGCCGCCTATCACCAATAGATCAAACTCGGTTGTTTTTAGTTTTTCTAAATCTTCCTTACGGTGAAAGAAAGAGAACTGAGTAGTTTCGTGCTCCATGAATTAAGCTAATTTTACTCTCGGATCAAGCCAAGCATAAACGATGTCAACTAAAATGTTAATCACCACAAAAACGCAGGCAATAAATAGTACACTTCCTAAAATTAAAGGAATATCAAAGTTAAGTAAAGCGGTAACGGTTAGTTTTCCTAACCCTTGATAATTTAATACATTTTCTACAAAAATAGCGCCCGCCAATAAAGAAGCAAACCAAGCAGAAATTGCGGTAACAACAGGGTTTAAAGCATTTCGAAGTGCGTGTTTGACAACCACTTTATAGCGACTAAGGCCTTTTGCTTTAGCCGTGCGGATGAAGTCTTGCGATAATACTTCCAACATGGCACTTCGCGTCAACTGGGTGATAATGGCGACTGGTCGTATGCCTAAAGCGAGACAAGGTAGAATCAAATTTTTCCAAACAATTTTTTCGTCTCCCAAATCATCTAAAACAATCAAACTACCCTGTACTTCTAAACCGGTATAAGCATTTAAGTAATACCCAAAAAAGAGTGCTAAGAGCATTGCGGCAACGTAACTCGGTAACGAAAATCCTAGCACCGATAAAAATACCGCAGCATTATCAAACCAAGAGTTTTGATTTAACGAGGCAATTACCCCTAAGGTAATCCCAATGATACTCGCCAACAAAATGGCACTAATCGCTAAAATTGCCGTTAAGGGAATCGCTTCCCAGAGCATATCACTCACTTTTCGCCCAGATTGAAAAGATTCTCGGAGATAAGGAGCTTTGACAACTAATACCTTTTGACCGATAGCAAATAGACTTAGGTAGCTATATTTCTTCTGATTGGCTGCCGTAGGTTCATGTACCGATATGGGCGATAAATCATTGAGGTAAGCCGCTAATTGCATATGTAGTGCTTGATTCAAACCCAATGCATCCCGTTTAGCGTCAAGCGAAGCTGTATCTGAACGTTGTCCGAAGGTCAAGCGAGCCGGATCAACCGGAGCAAGATAAATAATCGAAGAAACGAGTACGACCACCAACACCAGAACGGCTAAACCGTAGAGCAATCTTTTTAAAATATAACTAAACATAGACTAATCTTCTTTTTCCCAGTTCATAGTTCTACGAACTGCTTTTTGCCAACCTTTATATAACTTCTCCCGAGTAGACTTTTTAACACTAGGCTTAAAAGTAGCTTCCAGTTGCCATTTTTTACTAATGTCCGGCAAATTCCAATATCCAACAGCAAGTCCGGCTAAATACGCAGCACCAAGTGCTGTCGTTTCGATAATACTAGGTCGTTCAACTTTGGTTCCAAGCATATCCGCTTGAAATTGCATCAATAAATTATTAGCACTTGCGCCACCATCAACGCGGAGCGTCTTCATTTTAAGTTTTGCATCTTTTTCCATTGCATCTAGGACATCTTTACTCTGATAAGCTAAAGAATCTAAAGTAGCTTTAATAATATGAGACTTCTGCGTGCCTCGGGTCAACCCAAAAATAGCACCTCTCGCGTACATATCCCAATATGGTGCTCCTAGTCCCGTAAAAGCAGGCACAACGTATACACCATCCGTATCTTTTGCTTTTAAAGCATAAAACTCTGAATCAGGAGATTCGTCAATCAACTTCAAACCATCTCTTAGCCACTGAATCGCTGCACCAGCAATGAAGACACTACCTTCTAGAGCGTAGGTTACTTTTCCATTCAATCCCCAAGCGATGGTAGTAATTAAACCCGCTTTGGAGACAACCATTTTTTCTCCCGTATTCATTAACATAAAACAGCCCGTACCGTAAGTATTTTTAGCCATTCCAACTTTATGACAAGCCTGTCCGAAAAGTGCTGCTTGTTGATCTCCAGCAATGCCGGCAATTGGAATCGCTGCACCAAACAGCTCCGGCGTCGTATTTCCGTATAATTCACTTGAAGAGCAGACTTTTGGTAAAACCGAGGCGGGAATGTCGAGGACTTTCATCATTTTCTGATCCCAAGCCAAGTTTTTAATATTGTAAATCATTGTACGAGAAGCGTTAGAATAGTCCGTGACGTGGATTGTTCCACCCGTGAGCTTCCAAACAAGCCAACTATCTACCGTACCGAATAGCAACTTACCTGCTTTTGCTTTTTTTCGTGCGCCTTTTACGTTGTCTAAAATCCATTTTAGTTTAGTTCCCGAGAAGTAAGCATCAATGACGAGTCCTGTATTTTTACGAACATAATTTTGTAGTCCGTCATTTTTTAATTCATCACAAATATTAGCTGTCCGTCGATCTTGCCAGACGATGGCGTTGTGGATGGGTTTGCCAGTTTGCTTGTCCCAGACGATGGTCGTTTCTCTCTGGTTGGTAATTCCAATGGAGGCAATTTGTTTTGCACTAATCCCATTTTCCTGTAATACTTTACGAGCGACCGTCAATTGAGAAGACCAAATCTCTTCGGGATCGTGTTCTACCCAACCAGATTTCGGAAAAAATTGGGTGAACTCCTCCTGAGCAACACCAACAATATTAGCTTTGTGATCAAATAAAATTGCCCGGGAACTTGTTGTACCTTGATCAAGAGAAAGAATATATTTTTGCATTTGCTCAAAATTTGATTTTGTCGTATCAAAGATAGAAAATAATTAAGGAATCCAATTACCTTTGCCCCTCGACGATTCAGCTTGGATACGAGTAAAATCAATCGTTAAAAGAAATAGGCCATTCTGAGATAGATCGAGTACTAAAAAGTATCCTTGAATTGAATCAAATGAGCATTTTTGCCAAGAAAAAAA
Source organism: Saprospiraceae bacterium (assembly GCA_045110315.1). Classification (GTDB taxonomy): domain Bacteria; phylum Bacteroidota; class Bacteroidia; order Chitinophagales; family Saprospiraceae; genus CALFBG01. The sequence goes on along the minus strand of JBGCFY010000062.1, from coordinate 2,386 downwards.
GCAGTAAAAATATGCAGATTACTAGAATTCCCTTTGACCAAGTTACGGAGCTTTCAAAAAAAGATAGCGCATACGCAACCGGTGACACTCGTTTACGTCCTTTCTACCAATACGAGGTCGCTTTAGAAAGTTTCAAAGCGGTGATGGAAGATAAACAAAAGCAAGCCGTAGATCGGGAAACACTCGTTGAAGTTCTATCGAATCAGTACGACAAATTAACGGACACTAAGCTACAATTGCAACAAATAGAGAAATTAAAAGCTAAGCATTGCTATACCGTTACGACAGCACATCAACCTAGCTTATTCACAGGACCTTTATACTATATTTATAAAATTGCTTCCACCATTAATCTTTCGCGACAACTTGCTAAGGCTTATCCTGATCGGCAATTTGTACCCATTTTTGTTACCGGAGGAGAAGACCATGATTTTGAGGAAATTAATCATTTGCACCTATTTAATAAGACGATTACCTGGGAAAATAAGGAAAACGGTGCCGTTGGTGCCATGCATACCGCTAGCTTAGCTCCCATAATCGAGGAAGTCCAAGCGATACTTGGTAGCTCTGAAAACGCAACTGCACTCGTCTCTATGTTGCGAAAAACGTACTTAGCACACGATCGTTTTGGTGCTGCGACGATCGCTTTTACACATGAATTGTTCAAATCTACGGAATTGGTAATCCTAGACATGAATACGCCAGCCTTAAAGCGTTTATTCGTGCCGATTATGAAGGAAGAGTTACTGCAACAAGTCTCACAACCTTTCATTGAAGCGGCAGCTGCTCAATTGAATGAATTGGGTTTTAAAGCTCAGGCTTTTCCGCGGGAGATTAACTTATTCTATTTACAAAATCAATCTAGAGAACGAATTGTCTTGGAAGACGAGCAGTACAAAATCTTAAATACGGATTTAGTTTTTACGAAGACGGCTTTGCTCGAAGAAATGGAAAAACATCCAGAAAGATTTAGCCCGAACGTTATTATGCGCCCTTTGTACCAAGAGTTAATTTTACCCAATTTAGCCTATATTGGTGGTGGTGGAGAGATTGCATATTGGTTGGAGCGTAAAGCTCAATTTGAGCATTTTGCTTTGAATTTCCCAATGTTGATTCGCCGTAATTCTGTGCTTTGGCTAGATAAAGGAATGACTAAGCGGATGGATAAACTGGGGATTACGAGCAAAGACTTATTTCGGGAAACTTCCGATTTGGTTAAAGCATTTGTACACGAACAGGCAGAGGAAGATTTAAATATCAAAAAGGAGAAAGCCATTATTGATGCTGCTTACGAAAGTATTTCACAAATCGCTAAAAAAGTAGATCCGACGCTAGAAAAAGCTATTCTGGCTGAGCAAACACGGCAATTGAAAACCTTAGATCAGTTAGAAGGACGAATTGTACGGGCAGAAAAAAAGAAACACGAAACGGCTTTAAGTCAAATAGAGTCTTTAAAGGAAAAATTGTTTCCTAATCTCGGATTACAAGAAAGGCATGACAATTTTATGGGCTTTTATCTAAAATATGGTCAAGACTTTTTGGATAGTTTGGTGAAAGAATTGTCCCCTTTGGAAAAAGGCTTTATGGTGATACAAGAATAAGGCAGTTGTTTTAAACTTTTTTTACCAAAATTAAAAGCGCCGCGTTGAATGATCAACGCGGCGCTTTTATATTTCTATTAAGTATTTGAAACTTCTACTTTTTAAAAAAGGAGATCAAATCACTAATTTTTGCTTTTAAACCTTCTCGATCTACAATGAAATCAAGAAAACCATGTTCTAGCAAGAATTCTGAAGTTTGAAAACCTTCCGGCAAATCCTTTTTAATCGTTTCTTTGATTACTCGTGGACCAGCAAAACCGATTAATGCTTTGGGTTCCGCAAAATTAATGTCCCCTAACATCGCAAAAGAAGCTGTTACGCCTCCCGTGGTTGGATCGGTCATAAAAGAAAAGTAAGGAATACCAGCCTTCGCTAATTGAGATAGCTTTGCCGAAGTTTTAGCCATTTGCATCAATGAAAATGCAGATTCCATCATTCTTGCCCCACCCGATTTGGAAATAATCATTAAGGGAGCTTTAATCAGCATACAATGATCAATCGCCAAGGAGATTTTTTCTCCAACCACAGAACCCATCGAACCACCAATAAAACTAAAATCCATCGCCGCAATGACTAGCGTACGACCATCAACTTTTCCTTCTCCAACTGTAATTGCATCCGTCAAGGAAGTTTTTTTCTTGGCGGCAACCAATCTTTCACTGTATGGCTTCAGGTCTGTAAATTGCAGAAAGTCCTCAGAAACCAAGTCTCCGAATAATTCTTTGAATTTGCTATCGTCAAAAATGATATCGAAATAATCGTGGGAACCAATCCGTACGTGATGA
>JBGCFY010000061.1:0-43135 GCA_045110315.1 Saprospiraceae bacterium | reverse complement strand
GTGAAAACATTTTTTCGATCAATTTTGAATACGATTATTTAAAAAGAATTAGGAAAACAATCGATACCAATCAATGTCTATTCTACAACCATAAATCCAAAAGATATAGCTGGATTTCCCAGCAAGAAGCTAATGGATTAATCAACTCCAATAATCCCAGTGACTTCATCAAGCGTAAATTAAGAAGCAATGACAACTAAAACTATATTTATCGTTGTACTTTATTTCCTTTGCAATGCACCACTTTTCAGTCAGGATGCCTTAACTGCTGATATTACCAACCCAACATATAATCAAAGTTGTAAAAATGGTGACATTGACTTAGCAATTAATACGGGTTTTCCGCCTTATGACGTTACGTGGAAGCGCATTACTTTCAATGGCGCCGTAGTAGTTCAAACGAACAGTAATATTCAAGGTAATAATGACGGAGAAGATTTACAAAATGTCTTTGCCGCTACTTATGAGGTTGAAGTTGAGGATGCGCTTTGTGGAATTGCCAGACAAAGCTTTAAAATAAAATGTGAATGTAGTTATGATTGTACGATAGAAGGGCAAGTAACTCATCCAACTTGTGCCAAAGAAGGTTCTATCTTAACTAGTGTGAATTGTGAACAGTCTGGTCATCAACCCTTCAGCTATAAATGGTCAGATGGCGCAAATACTAAGGATAGAATCAACCTCGCTTCTGGAATCTATTGCTTAACGGTTAGTGATAAAAATAATTGTAAATTTCAAAATTGCTTCACTATAGAAATGGGGAATGAACTTCAAGTTGTTGTGGCAGATAAACAAAACGTAAGTAATTGTAGTACCGGACCTAATGGTAATAATTGCACTGGAATGATTAATATTGAAACCCCAAATGGCAATCCCCCATATCAATATAAATGGTCTAATGGTGCGAATACACCAGACCTAAATAATTTGTGCCAAGGTAATTACTACTTGACGGTAACTGATGCATTCAATTGCAAGAAAACAATGCAAGTAGAAATTTGTTGTTGCGCTACTTCTGGTTCAAGTGGTCTCGAAAATTGTTATGGGAATCAGTCTAATCCGCTCCCATTATCAATACAAGGAACTCCTAAAGGTTTTCCCAACCCTAACATTATTATTGAAGAGATATCTGGAGGGACAGGCAACTACGCTTGTAGCTGGACAGGACCAAACGGGTATACGGCTTATTCTTGTATGGGAATTGGTGATATGACGGAAGAAGGAATTTATTGCATCACCGTAGATGATGGTTGCCAAGAAACTTCTAAATGTTTTGAGATTGTAGACTGTGACAAATTCAATATGAATGTTACTGCCAATATTTTACATACCTGCGATGAGTTGACCGTTGGTGAAGTAAGTCTCACAATTACAGGAGGTACACCTCCTTATCAGGTGAGCTGGAATAATAGTCAGTACACAGGACAAACAATTAAGAAATTAGCGGCTGGGAATTATTGCGCCTACGTCAGAGATAAAAATGGCTGTATTCAAGGTCCTTTTTGTTTCTCTGTTGGCTCTCAACCTGGTGAAGTTAGCACTTCTACTATTCCTTGTGCCAAGACTATTATTTGCAATGGTCAAGCTTATAACAATTACTTTGACTATCAAGTATCCTTAGATTGTAATACTCGCTATAGCTACTGTCCTGTAACTCAAGAAACAGTTGTTGACGAATTAGGTTGGGCTAATTTCTACTACGAATTTTGTAACCTTTGGGGTGTTTGTCAAGATGGTCAAACCCAATTACTTGAAGTTGGACAACAGGTTTTCGAAAAACGATTAGTCGATGACGAAAACTGTGAATATAATCTTGCGTGTGTTAACTCTTTCTGTGTCATTAATAACATCGTCGTAATTAACAACACAATACCTCGCTACTGTGCCCTCGTAAGTAATTTTTATGGTCATAGTTCTTGTGGAGAAAATTGTCGCGCAGAAGTGTCTTGCCAAGGTGATTTCATGGGGTACGTTTGTGCTGATTTCTCTTGTAATATTGCGGCCAATGATCATGACGAATCACACCCTATCGATACTGATGAGATAACTTATGCTAAAGCAAGTCAAATTCTGACTGCGGATGAATTTATTGCGCAAATAAAAACGGGGAAAATAAAACTTCCTTTGCAACAAAGTCAGTTAAAATTATCAACTAAAATTCAACCTGAGCTCATTAACATCTACCCTAATCCTACCGAGGGAATAATTAATATTGAACTTACCGTAGCTCAACAAAAACAAGTTAATTATTCTATCTTTAATTTACTAGGAGAAAAACTACGTACCGAAAACTTAGCTCTTACTTCAGGAAAAAACAAATTTACCCTCGATGTTAGTAGTTATACAACCGGTGTTTATTTTATTCAGCTTAATTCTAATGACACTAAAAGTCAAACTTTTAAATTCATAAAGAATAATTAAACCTAAAAGTTAGCTAAATTCATACTCTAATGAAATCAAAAATATACTACCTCTTATTTTGCACGTTCCTCTTTCTCCTTGTTTCTTGTCAAGAAGAAAATAAAAAAGAAAACACTGCCGTTCCGATAGTCGACATTAATGCTAGAAAAGCTAATATCGTAGGAAATTGGACTTTAGACCTTAATCGAAAATGGAAGATTAATGGAAATACTGAAATTGAAAATATAGAACAATATGACATTTCATTTTACGAGGATGGAAGTGGTGTAAAATATACAGATACCAGTACTGTCGATTTTAATTGGTTCTATCAATTCGGTCCAGAAAAATTTATGCTAATTTATCAAAACGATAGTAATGGAATCTTTGGGATTTCTGACGATAATCAAATTTACACGGTTACTAAAAATACCCAAACTGAACAAGGATGGACAATAAAATTTATAGGTGTCGGGCCCTGGGATGAAATCCTAGAGGTCTGGATGATGAATCGATTGTAACCGTATATACAATAACCAGCTTATGCCTAATATCAAATACTACTTTAGCTTACTAATTTTAACTTGTTTATTTACTGCTTGCAAAGAAGAGACCACACAGCATGAATTAGATTTTAATGTTCAAAGAAGTAATATTGTTGGAACTTGGTACGCTAAAAGAACAACTAAAGAAATCAGAGCGGATACGGTTCATCTTAGCTTTGATACTCCAACGGAAGTTTGCTTTACTTTCAATGCTGACGGTAAAGGCTCTCGTAAATTCTCTAATCTTGATATCAGCTTTGAATGGTACTACCAATATGATCCACCAAGAGTCATCATTGCAGATGATAATGTCGCTATGTTTAGCTTAAGGAATACAACAGTATATAAAGTAAAAACTAACGAAATAGATCAACAGGTTTGGGAATACGACGTAGTAGATTCTCTCGGTCTCGCAGATTACTTTAGACATACGCTGAGCTTTCAAAAAAAATAATTTCCTAATTCAAGTTGGCTAAATATATCTGGCTAAAATTACTTCTTCATCAGTCTAATTATTAACGGTTCAAGCTTTATGAAAAATCAATATTCTTACTTCCTTGTCTTATGTTTTCTTTTTACTTTATTTAGTAATTGTAAATCTACGGAAGAAGATACGGTTCTCGTTATTCCTGAATACGAAATCAAAAGAAACAACATCCTTGGGGATTGGTCCAGTAAACAAACCATTCAGGAATTCAGAGGAGATACGCTATATGATGAATACCTTAGTTCGTTTATGTTCGACTATTCCTTTGAAGAAGCCGGAACTGGTTCGAGAAGAATGTTTAACCTTGGGGATGATTTTAACTGGATCTACCAGCATGAGCCAGCACTTGTAATTCTAAATTTCCCTGATTTTGATTACAGCCTCATTTGTGAAATAATTAAAAATGAAAGTGATCAACAAATCTGGAAATTTGAAACCAATCAAACTGACGCTCTCGGTATGACGACAATTCTTAAGCACACTTTAAAGCTAGACAAATAAGTTTCAAAAACTTGAAATCTAATTCAAGCTACTTCCGTCATAAGGAGCTAATTAGAATTAATCGTTCCAACAAAAAATAAACCAATGAAAACACTAAACCTATGCCTACTTTCGCTCTTCGCAATCGTGCACCTACACGCACAAACGGAAGCGGTTTCTCCCTCCTTCATCGCCGGCGGAAACCTAAGTTTTTCCACTACAAAGCAAACAACAATCAGCTTTTTAGATATTCGGTTTGGACAAAATGTAATTAACGACTTTAAGGATAGAACAACGAGCTTTGCCATCAACCCTTATCTCGGAAAAGAAATGAACGCACATTGGATGCTAGGCTTCAATTTGAATTATCAAATTACGAGATTTAGTGGGAAAGAAGCTTTTATCAATACCCCAACAATTGTGGATATTAAACGTCAAATAGACTTAATCGGTGGTGGAGTATTTGCGCGCTACACCATTAATCCACAGCATGATTTTAGCTTTTTTATCCAACCGGAATTACAATACAATACGTTTATAGAAAAAGAATTTCAGGATGATGTGGAGGTCGAAAAAGCAACGACTAATTTTTTTGATATCAGCACAAGATTAGGAGCCTTTTATGAAATTAATCGTAAATTTCGCCTTACTCTATACACAGGAGGATTGTTTTATCGGAATGGAAAAACTAATTTTGAAGGTGAGCAATACAATTTTGATCAGTTTAGTACGAATTTTAATTTTAACAGTTGGCGAATTGGTTTTGAATTTAAGTTTTAAAATAACTTCCTCTTTTTTATCTAAAAAATAAAACCCTTACTCTCCTTTTTCAGGCGCTGCTATAGGTTGGATTAAAATGTAACGCGCACCCGACTCATCTTTTCTGTTTAATAATTCATACGCTTGTGTATTCATCATCTCAACGAATTTTCCAAAATCAACACGCTTTCCCGTTTTGTCTTTGATGACACTATTGGGATTAACTTGTATTTCTTCTTCCACTGGATTCTCAACAGCTGCTTCTCCTAGCTTACTGTTCGTCTCTGGATTCGCTACTCGCCGTAAACCACTTTCAATTGCCTGCGTCAACTTAGCTTCGATTTCGTAATTAACTCCTGCAAATACCGCTTCTACTTTTCCCAAGCGATTAATCACTACGTGTGTAGGATAACCTAAAACGTTAAAACTGTGAGCAAAATCGCGCGCTTCGGGAAGAATCTGGTAGTCAAAGTTTTGTTTTTGTAGAAATTGTTTTAACGCAGCTTTCCCATCTAATGCGGCAGCCAAAAAAACTACTTCTCCCGTCGTGTATTTTTCTACCACTTTGTTAAGTTTTGGAATCTCCTCAATACACGGCGGACAAGCAATAAACCAGAATTTTAATACCACTACTTTTCCTTGTAAATCATTAGAATGATAATAGTTTCCCGCCAAATCTGTTGCTTCAAATACCGGCGGCGCCCGATCAATTAATTCTGCTGGATTGGCAAATTCATTAGACTTTGTCGTGGCGGGTGCTAAAGCGGATTTTATAATTTTTAAACTTTTTAAAGTCCCATCTTCCAAGGTAGGCTCAATGACATAACCCGTACCCGATGTTAACTCAATAAAGGTCTCAAAAGAGATAGAATTGCCGTTTTCATCTTCAAAAATCGTCTCGGAAGTAATCGGTAATTCTTCCATCGTTTCTTGTCCCCAAACCGTGGAACAAATAAGATTGCACAAAAAGAGAAAAACTAGGGTCAATCGCATAATTGAAAATTATAATTAGAGGAAACAAACCTTTTTATCGAACAAGTTTTAAGCTAAAAAAGCCCATTCTAAGGCTATATTCAATCCACTTATTGCCTGTAAAGGCTTACAAACTACAAAATACTTGCTAAACGAGGAATCGACTAAATTATTTTAGCCAATTCACTCACAAAACTATATCTTTGCAGAAAGAAAACCAAAATTGTTTTGTGGACGGAAAGTTAGTCTATTTTTTAGCCTTGATCTATCCGAAAATCCAAGTATCATTCAAACTATTACAAGTAAGCATCTAAATATCTTGATTACAAGATTTAGCAGACTACTTTGGTAAATTTATTCTAATGGCAACACCGAGAACAGTAGCATTTCATACCCTAGGTTGTAAACTCAATTACGCGGAAACTTCTTCCATCGAAAGAATGTTCGCAAATCAAGGATTTACGAGCGTTAAGTTTGATGAAGGGGCAAATATTTATGTGATTAATACTTGCTCGGTAACAGATTTTGCCGATAAAAAATGTCGGCAGTTTGTTCGACGGGCACTCAAAGCTTCTCCCGATGCCTTTGTTGTTGTTATTGGTTGCTACGCACAACTCAAACCCGACGAAATCGCCGAAATTCCCGGCGTAGATCTCGTCCTTGGTGCTTCCGAAAAATTCCGCATCTTAGATTATATTGATGATCTTTCCAAAGCACCCGGCAAAGGAATGATCAATGTCAAAGAGGTACAAACCGCCAATAGTTTTACCGATGCTTTTTCTTTTGGCGATCGGACTCGTTCTTTCCTCAAAGTGCAAGATGGTTGTAATTATAAGTGTTCTTTTTGTTCCATTCCGTTGGCAAGAGGGAGTAGTAGAAGTGATACCGTCGAAAGTGTAGTCGCTAATGCGAAAAAAATCGCTGGAATGGGCGTTAAGGAGATTGTGCTTACGGGCGTTAACCTCGGTGACTTTGGTAATGGCACCGAAGTAATCGAAGGCGCAAAAGTCAAAAAAGAAGCAATGTTTATTGATTTGATCAAAGCACTCGACCAAGTGGAAGGCATTGAACGGTTTCGCATTTCTTCCATCGAACCGAATCTCTGCACCAACGAAGTCATTGACTTTGTCGCCGTATCTGATCGCTTTGTTCCTCATTTTCATATTCCGCTCCAATCTGGAAATGATAAGCAACTCAAAGCAATGCGGCGGCGTTACCAACGAAGTTTGTACCAAGATCGTGTAGACTATATTCGTCGCAAAATGCCGCACGCTTGTATTGGCGTTGACGTTATCGTCGGCTTTCCTGGAGAAACGGAGGAAGATTTTTTAGAAAGCTATCGCTTTATTGAGCAACTCAACGTAAGCTATTTACACGTTTTCACCTATTCTGAAAGAGCCAATACGGATGCTGCCAAAATGGAAGCACCGGTGGATATGGCTACGCGTAAAAAACGTAATGAAATGCTACGCGCACTTTCTGAACAAAAGCGTAGGTCCTTTTATAAAATCTTTTTAGGTCGTCGACGTTCCGTTTTATTTGAAGCACACAGAGATAAAAGCTTAATGTCTGGCTTTACAGATAATTACATCAAAATCGAAACAAACTTTGATGCTGATTTGATTAATAAAATCTCCGTTGTCCAGTTAATGAATATCAATGAGACTGGAAATGTCGGAGCGATCATACTTGACATTCCTGAAGCAGTTTTTGATCATGTGTAGGAGGCTCGTTTCTTCGATCCACATTTAACTTTCGCGGTTTGACTTAAGTACTAAGGCGAAATTGTGTCATCATTAATTTGTCTTGGAACTTATTGCTTTTTGACCTGGTAATAACTAGCTAATTTGTTCCATCATTTACTTACCCAAATAGCAACTCAATTTCTTGAGGCTTTCCGCCAAATTAGATCAAGAGACTTCCACAATCGAACTTCTCAACTAATAACTGAGCTAAGGTTTCCTTTTCTTTCAGCTTTTTTTTACTTTAAAGTTGTTTTAAGAAAAACTTTAATACATTGTGTATTAAGCAGCTTTTACGCGCGTTGATTCCCCTTTTCGGGTCAATAACGAATAAAATAAACAACGGATGGATGACTTTTTTAGCCCCGAAGATTTACATTGGTTACTAAGAACTTTTCTATATTTAGCCTGTGGACTCTCCCTTTTCTTTTTTGGCAAAATCCTTTTTGGTCAAATACATCGTAAGATCAACATTAGTGACGAATTAGTCCAAAAAGATAACGTCGCCTTTTCTATTGCCTATGTAGGTTATTTCATTGGAGTGCTCCTCGCCGTAGGTGGCACCATCGTTGGTACTTCTTATGGCCTGACGACTGATATGATAAACATCGCCGTTTTTGGTGTCTTAACGATTTGCTTATTAAATGCCTCTTCTTGGGTTAATGATAAATTTATTTTGCATCAATTCAGTGTCGCTAAGGAAATCATTGAGGATCGTAATGCAGGAACTGGAGTAATCGAAGCAGCTAATTACATCGCTTCTGGTCTAGTCATCTACGGTGCCGTTTCTGGTCAATCTCCCGATTTTTTTCCCGAAAGTAATTATGGCATTTTTCTTTCTGGAATACTCAGTGTCATTATTTTTTGGGCAATTGGACAAGTTTTAATGCTGCTTACTACCAAAATCTACAGCCTTCTTTTACCCTACGATGTTCACTATGAAATAGAGCGCGACAACGTTGCTGCTGGAATTGGTTTTGCGGGAGCAATGATTGCCTTAGCCATTTTAATTAGCTATGGCATTACGGGCGATTTTGAAGGTTGGGGAAGTACCATCGCTGAAATCGCGATCGATGTTAGTCTCGGCATCGTAATGTTACCTTTAATGCGTTGGATTGCAGATGAAGTACTACTGCCCGGAGAGAAATTAACCGACGAAATCATTAATCAAAAAGTGCCTAATATCGGAGCAGCTTTCGTAGAAGCTTTTGCTTATATCGGTAGTGCAGTACTAATTGTTTGGTGTATGTAAAGCCGAACAAAGAAGCATCGTATTTTCCTAGCCAGCCGAAGCAATACATTTCTGCTGTGCTTAAATGCTCAAAAATCGAATTATAAAAATTATGAGAAAAACAATTCTTTTGCTCAGCAGTTACCTGCTGCTCCTTCCTTGCCTGCTCGCACAATCAAATCTCTCGGGCGTCATCAACCAATATCAAGCAGTACTCAGTATAGATACTTGCCAAAGTGAAATCCTCGTTGCCGATGCTAGTAATTTTCAGTTAGGAATGAATGTGCTCTTAATTCAAATGCAAGGCGCAGATATTAATGAATCCAATACGGCTAGTTTTGGCAATATTCTCCAACTCAATTCTGCTGGAAATTTTGAAAAAGGCGAAATCACCAATATTATTGGCAATAGTATTTTTTTAAAACATCAACTTGTTCATCAATATAATTCCGATGGGGCAGTGCAACTAATCAGCATTCCTGAGTACGAAGAAGCCATTGTTACCGAGTTATTGACCGCACAAGCTTGGAATGGTAGTACCGGTGGTGTACTTATTTTTACGGTTAACGAAACCCTTACTTTGAATGCGCCCATTTCGACCACGAGCCAAGGGTTTCGAGGTGGTAACATCAATAGTGTAAGTCCTAACAACTGTAATTGGTTATTCAATCCTTCTGGCTATTTTTATGAAATTGACGATTGGCGCGGTGCTAAAAAAGGAGAAGGTATCGCTGCTTTTCTTACGGATAAAGAAGCTGGTAGAGGTGCTCAAGCAAATGGTGGCGGTGGTGGAAATGATCACAATGCTGGCGGCGGCGGCGGTGCTAATACTCAAGCGGGAGGAAATGGTGGTAGAAATAATGAGCCTTCTAATTTTGGCTGTCGAGGTCTCAATCCTGGTGTCGGAGGAAAAATAATTCCTACTAGCACGCAAACCCTATTTCTCGGCGGTGGCGGCGGTGCTGGGCATACTAATAATGATTTGGGCACGAACGGTGGTAATGGTGGTGGTATCGTTATTATTGAAGCTAATACAATTCAAGGTAATAGTTTTGAGCTTTCCGCCAACGGAGCAGATGTCAGTCAAGAAGCCCTCAGCGACGGAGCAGGTGGTGGTGGCGCCGGTGGAAGTATTTTACTGGTAGCAAATAGTATTGAAGATTTAACTATTAGTGCGCGCGGTGGGAATGGCGGTACTGTCAACAATAATGGAAATGCACGATGTATGGGACCTGGCGGTGGTGGTAGTGGTGGTCAATTACTGGCTGATGCAAGCATTTTAAATACTAATCTAATTAATCTTTCGGGTGGACTGCCTGGTTTGTCTATCAATTCTACGGCTTGCAATGATGGAAACAATAGCGCCGAAGCAGGGAGCGCAGGAAGCGTACCAAGTTTGCCTAATATCGCGGTGGGAACCATCGAACTTACACCTACTCAAATTCTTACTCAAACCAATAACCTTACTGTTTGTGCTGGCGATACGATTGAAGTTTCTGTAGAAGCGATTGGTAACAATTTAAACTACCAATGGCAAATTGAAAATATGGGTATTTTTGAAGATTTAACAGGAAGTGCCGTTTATATTAATGTAAATACAGCAATACTAACAATCGCCGATTTGTCAACCGTACAAAATGGAATAAATCTACGTTGTGTCTTGTCCAATAATTGTGGCGCACCACTCTCTTCCAATCCCATCAACCTTAGTATTATTGATCAACCTACTGCAGACTTCGCCGTAGTAACCAATGATGAATTAGCTCAATTTGATAATCAATCGACTAACGGTACGAGCTATCGTTGGGATTTTGGTGATAATTCCCCTCTCCTTACTACCGAAAATCCTACCCATATTTATGAGCAGAATGGAAACTATGAGGTGCAACTTATTACGAGTAACGAATGTGGCGCAGATACTACCCGTAATTTTGTTGAGATCTTAATTGTAGGTACAGGACCTAGTTTTGCCCAGCGTGGTTTTAACCTTTACCCAAACCCGACCAGCGATTTTCTAGTGCTTACATGGAAGGATTCATTTAAAGAAAAATTTGAACTTCGATTAGTCAATACCAATGGAAAAGTCCTTTACCAAAAAAATATTTCTCCGATTAATCAGTTACAACAGTTTCGCTTTGAGCTAAAAGATTTTCCCACGGGTGTTTACAGTTTACAACTCATCACCATCGAAGGAATGGCAACACAACAATTTATTAAGCAATAAAAGAAGGTGATTTTTCACTTCAGAGAAGATGAATTCGAGTTTTATCTTCTCTGATCTTTTCCACTTTTTCTTAGCGCTGCAAGGTAATATCTCCTTTATAAATTTCTATAGTGCCATCTACAAATAATATTTCTGCGTAGTAAGCGAGTACGCCTGGATTCATTTGTTCATTTTTAAAGAATCCATCCCAACCCTGAGTCTCTACGTTCGGCTGAATACGTTTTGCTTCGAAAACTTGTTCTCCCCAACGAGAAAAAACGCGTAATACTTGGACTTCTTCAACTTGTTTCTCATTCGCAAAAACAGAGAAAAAATCATTTACACCATCTCCATTTGGACTAAAAGTATTTGGAATATAAACTGCTTTCGTTTGATCAATATAAACCGTAATTTCGGCAGATAAGATACAACCATTATTAGAAATAACCGTCACTGCATAATTAGTCGTGCTTAGTGGAGAAGCCGTTGGATTTAAACAATCTATACAATCTAACGTCTTACTTTCCGTCCAAATGATAGTATCCGTTTCACTTCCTAATAAATTTATTTGAGTCGGTAACTCGTAAGATGTTCCCAAGGCAATTTGCACACTCCTTGGCAAGTCAATCACTAACTCGGGAACAGAAGCAATCGTCACCATTTCACTGTATTCACAACCTAAAGCATCCCTAATACTAATTGTATAATTCCCAGAAGCTATGCCGTTAAATGCGGGAGAATTTCCAAAAGTATTATTATCAATAGCGTACTGATAAGGTGGCGTTCCTCCTACAACTTCTTCGATCAAAATGCTTCCTTGTTCACCAAAGCAAAGTGGATTAGCCACTTGGAAAATCACACCACTTATGACGTCTTCACTTACCGTTACTTCAATTAGTTCCGTCGCAGAACATCCATTATCCGTGTTCAAGATGGTTAAAGTATATATCCCTGCCGAAGTAATTTCTGGCATTAAACTCGTACTTCCATTCGCAATCGTACCATTTGTAGTTGTCCAATTATAGTTAAACCCAGTGCCTGTGGTAGAGCTTGTAGCATCTAGCACTAAGCTGGTAGTGGTGCAGTCAAATTCGTCTGGTGTTACAATGTCTGTCACTGGAGTTGCAATATCTTCTGCTACCGTTACAGTTGCCGAATTAATACATCCATTTAATACATTTGTAATGATCAGCGTAAAAACACCTGCTTGACTAATAGTTGGTATCAACGTGTTCCCACCAATAATCACTCCTGGTCCAGTCCAATTAATCTCAAATTCGCTGCCTGTGGAAGAGCCTATTGCATTCAATTGAGTAGCCGTTACTAAACAGTTTAGTATTTCCGCCTCCGCAATGGATACGACTGGTAATGCTTCGTCTTGGGTAATCGTTACCGTCGTAGAAGCGATACAACCATTACTATCATCAGTAACCGTTAGCATCAAAATACCTGACGATAAAACCTCAGGACTTTCTGCGTTAGAAATGAAAACATTATTTAAACTCCATTCATAACTAAGACTGCCAATACCTTGCGAACTACTTCCGGTCACAATGATACTATTCTGTGCACAGGACAAGTTAAGATCTGTCAAACTAATAATTGCGGCAATCGGCGCTGTGGTATTTTCTACAACTAAAACAGTTTCCGAAGCCGTACAACCATTTGCTACATCTGTAACAATTACTTGATAATTCCCCGGGTTTTCAACACTTACGATCGCTTCGTTTCCAATAAAATTATTTGTAGGATTGAACCACTCGTAAGTCAACATACCTCCCCCTTGTGAAGCAGCTGCATTCAAATCAACTTGAGTTGTCGTACAAGTCAATATACCGCTAACCGTTGCCACTATGAGCGGCGGACTCAATTCCTCCGTCACTATCACAACTGAACTTGCAGTACAAGCATTATCCGTATTCGTAACAATCAAAGTATAGTTGCCTGCATTGGACACTTCATAATTGAGATCATTGCTAAGCATCATTCCACTAGCATCTTGCCATTCATATTCATAAACCATTCCCTGACTCGACCCTGTTCCATCTAGGAGGTAGTTTGTCAATAAACAAGTCAGCGTACCGTCCGCACCAGCAGCAGCTATTGGACTATTTATGTCTTCCGATACTACAACGGAAGTGCTCAAACTACAACCATTAATTACATCTTCAACGGTAAGTGTATACGTACCTATTTCATTTACTAAAATATTAGCTGTCGCACCAATAACTTGTCCTGCCATATTCTCCCATTGATACGTTAACGTACCTTGTCCCATTGAATTATCTCCAACTAATAAAACGGAGTTTACTCCACAAGTCAAGGTATCCGGTGTTAAAACAATTGGCGTTGGTGTATCCGTGGATTGTAGCACTTCTACCGTTGCGGTATCGGTGCAACCTGTATTATTATTGCTAACTACAAATTCGTAAATGCCTGTTTCAGTCACGTCAATCATTATTGAACTACTAAGAAACACACCAGTTGGGGATCTCCATTCGTAAGCGATATTGTTTCCTATGGAAGAATTACTGCCGTCTAGTGTAACGCTAGGTATGCTACAACTAATCGTCGCATCCATTCCTGCGTCGGCGGTAGGCGTTGTAATATCTTCTTGTACTACAAAACTAGTTGTCGCGCTACAAGCATTGTTAATGTCCGTCACTACCAATTGATACGTTCCTGCGCTATTGGTTATCAGCGTATCAAGGTTTGAAATAAAGTCTCCATTCTCATCTAACCATTCGTAGCTCAACGTTCCAATGCCCATAGAATTGGTAGCATCCAAAACAACAATCGTATCAAGGCAAGTCAGAATCCCTGATGCACTAATTTCAGCCAAAGGTAAAGCCGCATCTTGCATCACTTCCACGAAAGCCGTATCTGAGCAACCATTATTCACATCTGTAACTATTAAGTAAAATGTGTCCGCAGTATTCACAAGTTGTGTAATTTCTGTTCCTAATAATATGTTAGAAGCAGTAATCCATTGATAACTAATTGAAGGACCGGTAGAAGAATTACTGCCATCCAAAGTAAGTGAAGTCAAATTACAAGTAAGGGTTGCATTTACACCAGCGTCTGCTTGTACCGTTGTACTATTGTCTTCTACTACGATCATTTCTGTCGTTGTACAACCATTTTCTGAATTAATTACTGTTAGGAAATAATTTCCAGCTAATGAAACTTCATGGTTTAGTTCATTCGATAAAAAATCACCGTCAGCATTTTCCCATTCATAAATAATCATTGGTCCTGTACTGCTGCCTGCTCCATCTAAAGCAACCGTAAGGTTACTACAGCTTAGATTTCCTCCGGCAGCAATTGCAATTGGGGAATTAATATTTTGAGTAATCACTATTGAAGCTTCCGCCACACACCCCGTATTATTATTTGTAACGGAAAGGGTATACGTTGCAGGAGTAGTTATCGTTATTTCAGTTGTTGTTCCTAAATTATTTATACCATCCGTCCATGCGTAGCTAAATTCGGACCCTATATTGGAATTACCAATGGTTAAAATTAAACTTTCATTATTACAATCTAGTTGATCAATTGCTGCAAAAATTGCTGCCGTTGGAATGGCTGCATCTTGAGTAACAACGATGGAAGAAGAATTAAAACACATCGTTGTTTGATTCGTCACCACCAAAGTGTATGTTCCCGCTTGATCAACAGTAATGATTGGACCTAAACCTATCGAAACATTATTTATATCAAACCACTCATAAGAAAAATTGATACCAGTACTAGAATTACTTCCATTTAGAGTAACTTGGTTATCTTCACAAGTTAATGGATTAACCGGAGCAATTGCTACAGAAGGTAAAGTTGTATATTCTAATACCACGACGTCCGTAGCCGCAGAACAGCCATTTGATACATCCGAAACAATGAGTGTATACGTACCCGGATCAGTTACGCTTAAATCTAAATCCGCACCTAGAACGACACCTTGATCATCAACCCATTGATAGGTGATATTAGTTCCCGTACTTGAACCATTTCCACTTAATGAAACCATCATGTTTTGACAAGTGAGAATACCATCTGAATTAGCGATGGCGGCGGGAACATCAGCATCTTGCATTACCGTTACCATTGCACTAGCCGAACAACCATTAACTTGATTAGTTACAACTAAGGTATAGATACCTGCCGAAAATACCTCAATGGAAACCCCGCTACCTATGTTAGTATTGCTGGCATTAAACCAATCATAATTAGCCGTGCCGATTGGAATAGAATTACTTCCGTCCAAGGTAATCGCAGCAGCGGTACACGATAAAGTTCCTCCAGCCCCCGCATCAGCAATAGGTGGTACTGCATCCTCGGTGATCGTTACTTCGTCCATCGCGAAGCAATTGGTTAAAGTATTGGTAACGACCAAAGTGTAAGTCCCCGAATTCGATACAGTAAGCAACGATTCATTGCCAACTACAACTGAACTCATATCTTGCCATTCATAGCTAATATTTGAACCACTAGAAGAACTCGTTCCATCCAATATCACTTGTGACATTGTACAATTTAATACTCCATCTGGACCAGCATTTGCGAGCGGAGCAAGGCTATTCCCAGTGACAACGACAAGGTCCGTCGAGCTACAGTTCGTTAACGTATTTGTTACAACTAAGGTATAGGTACCAATAATATTCGTAACGTAGGTCATGCCCGATCCCACCTGCACCCCGAGATCATCTGTCCAGACTAAATCATAATCACTACCTGTATCAGAACCACTTCCATCCAACGTAACTGTCGGATTCGTACAATCAATTATTTGATCAATTCCTGCATCTACTACAGGCAGAGTGGTTCCCGTCACAATTACGCTACTCGTCGCTACGCAACTATTCGTGAGATCAAAAACAGCTAAGGTGTAAGTTCCCGCTTGACAAACTGTTGGATTTTGATCATTTATATTGCCTCCATCAATGCCAGGACCGGACCAGGTGTAAACAATTGTTGTTCCCATCGAAGATCCTGAGCCATCTAAAACGGTGCAGCCTGTAACGCAATCTAAATTTTGTGGTGCTCCTGCATCAGCGATAGGCTGTATTTGATTGATAGCAACTTCTACCGTGGTCGTGGCACTACAGACAACTCCATTTAAAACTTGAGTAACTAATAGAGAGTAAGTACCCGGACAATTAACTTGAGGAAAAGCCGTATTTTCACCGAGTAGAATACACCCTGCGGATGGCCCTGTCCATTGGTAAGTTACACCACCAAAAGGAGTAGAAAAACTTCCATCCAAAAACAAAGAGCTATTATTACAATCTAAAGTAGGTTGTGGATTATCTAGAATAAGCGCTTGAGGATCTAATACTTCCAAATTCAAGGTAACGATACTGTCACATCCTCGAAAACTGGCATCTGTCAAGGTTGTAACAAAAGTTCCGGTAGTACAATAGGAATCCATTCCAACCGTAACGCAGCTTCCATCGCAAACCGTTTGATTAATTGTTTCTGTTGCATTGAGCAAGACGGTCAAGTCTGTAGTAGTTACACTTTGGCAACCATTGGGTAAATTTGTGATATCCGTATACGTGCCCGAAGTTGTTTGATTCGCTCCACCCGCAAAGTAACTTTCCCCTTCACAGATCGTTGCAGCAACTGTTTGCTCAACTCCCGTATCATAACTTTCAGGTACATAAGGACAAACCGTATGGTTATTAAAAGCTCCACCGGTAGAAGCAATAGCTCCCCAGTGTGCTAGCGTCCCTCCATTCAGACAGTTGGTAACAATATCATAATTGCCGGAAAGAACAAGTTGTTCATCGAAATAAACTTCGTAGTCAAAAGTACCTGCATCCCATTTAAAACGAATGGTATGATCTTGCCCATCTTCTATATTTCCACCGTTTAAAGATACCGGACCATTGATCGGATTATTTATCAAACCATTTACAAAAACGGAGACATGATCATCTCCTATATCCATCGGGAAACCATTATCCCAGGTATCGAATTCAATGAAAAAAGAATTTCCAATTCCTCCCGCACCAAGATTCCCTCCACCGCCTTCACAAGCACTAAGTCCCGCCGCAGATCGTTGAAAACCAATGACAATTCCATCTGCACCATTCCCATTTATATTACCAAAATTCAAGACTAAAATTTTATCTATATTTTGTGTCATATCATCAGGCGCAGAAGTCCAAGCACAACCTGCCTGACTAGGAGCTGCTGTAGTTAACGTTACGCAATCTCCATTCTGACTGGCTGAACCTACAAAAGCATCTAAACCCAAAGGAACACTTGACGGTGCATTTGTTTCCGAAACTCGAATATCAAAGCTGCCATTTGGTGCACCTCCAACCGCCCAAACACGAATGTAATACGTTGCTCCCGGAGTAAGCGAGGTAGATTGTAAAATTGCTGCCGCTGCATCTCCACATAAATCTTCTTCGGAACAAGCTGCTTGCTGTAAACTAAAACAATTTCCACTGTAGAGTGCTGCTGCTGGATTTGTCATCGTACCGGATTGCACGACGATGTTAAGTTCACCAGAAGGTGGTACAACTACAGAAAACCAAAAATCATTTGAAATGTAATTACCACAGTCTGGAGCAGGAACACCAGAAGCCGATGTTCCTAAATTCGAATACGTTTCGAACAAAGACATATTAGTAGTAAGTGGAGTAGCAGTATTGCAAGTGTTACCCGCAAGAAGGTTTTGTGTACTGCAACATAATAAGCATGACAGTAGCCAAAAGGTAAAGTTCTTTTTCACGGTTCGTAAGTTTAGGTTGCTTAGGAATCGTGAATTGGTAACAGTCTTTATTTAATGAATTCGTTGGAAATTTATTAGTAAGTACCAATACCATTAAATTATGTATTCGTACTTACAAAGCAATTACTGCTTCGCTTGAAGGATAAATATTCAAATGGGTAAGCTCCTGCAAACCGCTATTCAATAAAAGGGGATTAATTCTGTGATTCCTGTTTGTTCAGCCATTATTAAGTTGACTTCTACTGTAAAATACAAACTTTACCTTAGTTTTTTAAAGAAAACACGAATTGAAATCCTGAATCATCCACCATATAACATTAATTTAGTCTTTTGTCGATCTCTAAATTGGATTCGATACGCATAATTTCCTTTGGAAAGACCACTCGCATCAAAATTAAGTTGATGGGTTCCCGCCTGAAACTTTCCATTGGCGAGCACTTTAATTTCGTTGCCAAACATATCAAAAATACTCACTCGTAGCCATTCCGCACGACAGGTGAAACTAATTGTTGTGGTTCGTCTAAATGGATTTGGAAAATTATAAACCTCAATATCCTGTGTTTCACTAAAATCGTAAGCAGAAGTCGAGCAACCTTCAATAATTGGAATGTACTGAAAGTTTTCATCCAATAAACTTTTGACTGTTCCTTCCGACACTCCAAACCAATCCATTAAAATAGAACCGTATACCGAACGAAAATCATACTGCATCGGTATCCCATCTTGCACATCTACATTGGTAGAAATCTCCGGATTATCTCCAATAATTTTAGAATTTACACAGGCTCCAAAAACGAACATTGGCGCAGCGGTACCATGATCTGTTCCTAAGCTAAAATTAGAGCGAATACGACGACCAAATTCAGAGAAAGTCATTCCAACTACTCGTTCTGCGATATTGAGAAGTTGCAAATCATTTTGAAAAGCTGCTACTGCTCCCGACAAGGTTTCTAATAATTGTGCGTGTATACCCGAAGTCGGTGCACCTGCTTGAACTTGCCCTGCGTGTGTATCAAAACCACCTAAATTAACTACATAAACTTTAGTTTGTAGACCACCCGCAATCAAGCGTGCTACAATTTTTAGCTGCTCAGCCAAAGGATTATCTTCCGGATAAAGTGTTGATAAATTATTG
The DNA here is from genome assembly GCA_045110315.1 of Saprospiraceae bacterium. Taxonomy (GTDB): domain Bacteria; phylum Bacteroidota; class Bacteroidia; order Chitinophagales; family Saprospiraceae; genus CALFBG01. The sequence goes on along the minus strand of JBGCFY010000061.1, from coordinate 24,442 downwards.
GCTCCATCCGAAGCTTCCATAATTGTACTCGCATAAGCATTCGTTTGCACAACAGAATCACGAATAAATGTTAGCTCTCTTCCATAAGGCGTGTTTGGTACGTCCCCTTCTTCACTCACAACTAAAGCTCCCACTGAATCTGGGTTTGTAATTGCTAAACTAAAGTTTCCTGCATTTCCTTGACAAGTTTCTGAAACGATACTGCCAATTGTCAGTGCAATCGGATCAGGACAAGTTTCGTTAGGAAACCCTTCTGGATATTCCGGGTGTTCTAAATCAAAATACCGTCCCAACCATCCACTCGTTTCGTTGACATCCGCCGCAGATCCTGAAGTCCAGATATCCGTAGAGCGAAAATGAGAACGATTTTGATTCGGGTAACCGACGCTTTGAATAATACTCAGTTGAGCATTTTCATATAGGTTTTTAAAACCGGTCATCGCTGGATGCAAAGCCGCCGTATCGGTTAATGGAATTGCCTGAGATTCAGGAATCAGAATATTCGAACGAAGGTTCGCCAAATTACTATATTGATCTAAGGGAAGCACGGTATTTAATCCATCATTTCCGCCACCCAATTGAATGATGACCAAAACTTTATCTGATCCATTACTCAAATTGCTTAATAGGGAAGATTTAGGAATTGCGCCTAACTTGAATCCACTCAACATTAGTGGGAGGGAAAGTGCTGTACTTTTTTGTAAAAAATTTCTCCTTTTCATTTGATAAAGTTTAGGACGATTAGCTTAAATGAAATTCGGGCATACTCAACATCGTTCGAACCAAGGCTTGAAGTTTAATTTTCACTGGGTTGGCCAACATTTCATTATCGGGGTCAGCAAGGTATGCACCATATTCTACTGTCCATTCAAAATCTGGTAATCCAGGAATCAAAATACTTTTCAAAAAGACTATTTGATTAATCGCTAACGGTTGTGGAAATAAGATTTTTGCAAATTCGATAACAACTGCGTTAGGGTTCGTAGGATCATCGATTTTAGACAAAAAATCAAAAACATCAATAATAATTCGCGTATTACCAACCTCAAAACCGATAAAGGACAAAACATTCGTCACCAGCAGTCGATAGGGTAAGGTGACCGAATTAATCCAAATATGCGCGTAACCCGGTTCTTGATAATAAGCCTTCCATCCCGCCACACTCGGTGGAGTATAGTACTGCATTTGTTGAAGATTTGTTACCCCGAAGATTTGTACCCACAGCGTATACCGTTCTTCTAAATCCGTTGGTTGTGCAATCTCAAATTGTTTGAAAGCCGATAAGGTAAAATCAATCGGATTTTTGATCATACACCCAATATTGAGCACATCGTAAAAGTGAGCACTTTTCAATAATAAAGATAATACTGGCTTAATCTCAAAATCATTCTCCTCCAAACAAATAGCCATCGGATTGATAATTGTTGCTTCTATTTCTGCTGAAATTTCGTAAAAGACAAACCAACGATAGAGTTTGCGACAGATATGTTTTGCTACAGCTTCATTGTCAAAAATTACATCAATTAGATCTTGGTATTCCTCCCCATCATTATTGCTAATAATTGCGTTGTTAAATCGGGCAGATAATTGTTTATCGCTGGTATCGTGTTGTGGCGCAACAAAAATAGATTGTACTGGAACACTTCCCGTATTATCCAAATAGCCGACGTCTCGCCATCCCGTCAAAACTTTAGCCATTGCAATGACGTCTTGCTCCGTGAAAGTCGTATAATCTCCTGGTCCTGCCAAAGGTCCTTTCCCTACCGTAAATAATTCTAGCAATTCCCGCGCATAGTTTTCATTAGGCGCCGCTTTGATATTTTGGTTACCATTCAAGTACCGGAGCATTGCAGGATCAATCGTAATCTCTTTTGTTAATGTTTTAAAATTTCCCGTTGCATAAGTTCTCAATAGATTACTGTAACGATAAACATAACGGATGTCTTCATTATTAGCGGTGACAAAATGATTGTGCCAAAAAAGTACCATTTTTTCTCTAATAGAAATCCCTTGATTAGCCATTAATTCTAGCGTCCAACCTGCTAGAGATTGACCGCGATATTCAATAAAGTTATCCGTTGCAGAAAAAGGGGCGTTAATCCACGTTGCTCCGATGGGGACGTTAGGATCATTTGTATAATTGAAATTTAATGGCGGGTCAGGTAAAGGTTCTGGTGCTAAAAGTTGGTCAACGGTGCTTTCTACTCCTGCGGCTAAAACGGCTTTTATCTGTATATAGCTTGGTCCATAGATCGTACGACGGAGCAAATGTGCCGCTTTTTCAAAATCCCAAATCCCCGCGTAAGGAGCTAGTCCACTGATAACGGGTGACGATATTTGAACCTCGTTTCGTTTTTCCTTTTTTCCAAAAAGCTTTGCTAGCGTCGCTCTTCTATCCATAGATTTTATTTTTTGGTATGCTTCTTATTACTTACAGAGACTATACTTTGCAGTTATTTTGGGTAATAACCATTAAGTTTAACCCAATTCGGTATACGCACTCACCTTGTATTAGACGTAAAGTTGCCAGAAAGGTTTAATCCTTCATCATTTTCCTCACTAACCACCATGCAAATTCATGATTGTAAAAGCTAGGCGCAGGTATTATGCTTTAAGTCGTCAAACGAGCGACGAGCTTAAGTAAGGATTGAAAGTTGGTTGAAAATTGAAAGAAATCTGATTAGGAAATGGAGTAAATCTACTGCAAGTAGGCACTTTTGGCGATTTCTTTAGAATTTTTAAACGTTGGTCTAAAATAAACGCTTCCTCCAAAATACAACTTTTCACAGACTTATTCAACTAACCAAAACGGGAGGCTTGTATTTCTGTTTCTGGTATACCCTTGAATACTTTAGTCCGAAGTTGTTTTACCTGAAAACAAATGATTATTCTCCGTCTTTTAGTTTTTCGGCGTTTTCTGCTACTTGTAATGCTTCAATTACACCAGCAATATCTCCTGCAATAATTTTATCCAAGCTGTACAACGTTAGATTGATCCGATGGTCAGTGACTCTGTTTTGAGGATAATTATAGGTTCTAATTTTTCCAGAACGGTCGCCAGATCCTACTAAAGACCTCCGGTGTGCTGCTACTTCTGAATTGTGTTGCTCTTTTTCGATTGCATACATCTTCGCATAAAGCCGCTCAAAAGCAATTTCTCTATTCCGCAATTGATTTCTACTTTCCTGACTTTCTGCGACGATTCCTGAAGGAATGTGAGTAATTCGTACCGCAGATTCCGTTTTGTTCACGTGTTGTCCCCCCGCACCACTTGCTCGATAAGTATCTACTTTCAAATCTGCTTTATTGATATCTACATCTTCTTGTTCAAACTTAGGCATCACAACTACTGTCGCCGCCGAAGTATGCACTCTTCCTTGAGATTCCGTTTTTGGAACGCGCTGCACACGATGTGCTCCCGACTCAAATTTCAATTTGCCGTAAACATCTTCGCCTTTTACCTCCAAAATCAATTTGCTATATCCTCCCGAAGAGCCTTCGTTGATGTAAATCGTTTCCACCTTCCATTTTTGTACTTCAAAGTACCGAGAATACATTTTATACAAATCTCCCGCAAAAATACTCGCTTCGTCTCCTCCCGTACCAGATCTAATTTCAAAAATTACGTCTTTAGAATCTTCTGGATCTTTAGGAATCAACAATAATCTAATTGCCTCTTCCATCTCTCGCTTCCGTGGCTCTAGTTCGTCCAATTCCATCTTCGCCATCTCTTTCATATCTGAATCATTCTCTGCCAGCATTTCTTTCGCAGTAGCAATATTTCCTAGCACTTCCTTGTATTCAAAATATACTTTCACAAACGTCTCTAATTCCTTATATTCCTTACTAATTTTTGTAAACTTAGCCATATCTCCCATCAATTCTGGATTAGAGAGTTGCTCTTCCAATAGGATATATCGTTCGTGAATAGCTTCTAGTTTGTCTAACATCTTTCTTATGTTTAAGAACTTCCAATCTGGATCAATCGCAAGTTTTTTTTATTAAAATTGAAAATTTGCCATAGCGCTTAACGCTATCTAAAGGGAAGGGATAGGGTAGCTACAAAAATAAATGGGAGCTGATAAAGTACATTTGTTAATTCGTATTTAAAGCTTCTAGCACGATTAAATAATCCAATTTGGATCCATTTTCATATAATCAACGAAGTCTTGTATAAAGTATACCGTCTGTATTGGGTGCAAAAATAATATTTTCTTTGAGTAATGCACGGAAATAACTTCGATTTAGAATGAATAGTTCCGTCTTATTTTTACTAAATTCAGCATTGAGTACTCCTAAATTGATGTTAAGATAATTGTTACGCTAAAAAATCGCCTCGCTAAACAACTAATTATGATTGTATTTCCGATGACCGAAATGGAAACTCCGACCGTCTTAGTGGATCGCAAAATACTAAATGAAAATATTGAAATTGTTCAACAAATTGCGAATCAACACCAACTTAAACTAAGACCACACATTAAAACGCACAAGAGTATCGCCATTGCTAACTTACAACTTGCCGAAGGTGCCGTGGGCATCACCGCCGCAAAAGTAGATGAGGCAATTCCTTTTATTCGTAGTGGTATCCGCTCCATTACCATCGCTTATCCAATTGTTGCACCAGAAAAAATAGACCGACTACTCCTTGTTGCTAAAGAATATAAAGCCAAGCTCCGTCTAATTGTAGACAGTCTTGCTGTTTTGAATACGCTTCACGTAGCTAGTTTGAAGCACCAGTATAAAATTCCTGTTTATTTGAAAATTGATGTTGGATTACACCGTTGTGGATTAGATGTAGATGACCCTTTGATTTTAACGTTAGCCGCCCAAATTGAGAGCAAAGCACACCCTTTTCTGAGTTTTCTTGGCTTGTTATCGCACGCAGGTCACGCTTATATGGCACCTGACAAAAAAGCAGTTGTTCAAATTGCACAGCGAGAATTGGATATACTCCGATTTTTAAAACAAAAACTACTTGCGCAAAAAATCAAGGTTAAGGAAGTTTCTGTAGGTGCTACACCAACGGTACTCGCTGCAAAATCCTACGCGGGAGTCACCGAAATTCGCCCCGGCAATTACGTTTTCATGGATCGTACTCCACTCCGTTTAAAATTAATTAAACGCAAAAATATTGCACTGACCATACTCGCTACAATAGTAAGCATCAATTCAAAATACTACATTATTGATGCCGGTTCAAAAGTATTGAGTTCCGATTCTGGTGGTCACGGCAGCACGAAAATCCAAGGATTTGGTATTGCTTATCCACTCTCCGAATTTGGTCAAAAGAAGCAAGCCTTGATCATCGAAAAACTATCTGAAGAACATGGTTTCATAGTTAGAAATACGGACGTAGCCTTAACCGTAGGCGATAAGCTACGCATTATTCCCAACCACGCTTGCGCCGTTGTCAACTTAGCCAATATGCTCTTTTGGGCAGAGGGCGATCAAGTACTCAATCCATTATTGGTGGATGCGCGAGGGAAGGTGTATTAACTTAATTACCATTTTATTACCGGAATACGCTGTACCCAATTATTTTTCGTCAGCCCATACAGCAACAACCTTGCAGAGCGACTCGATTGCAAGTTCACGAACTTAACAACTAATTTTATTTTCAATAGCTTTTTAGATAACTGATACAGCGGTTGGAACGCTTAGCTTAAAGTGAGCGACCTTAGATGCGATTAAACATTAAGCAAGTGACGGTAATGGAATTACGAAGTGATGCGGATTTTATCTTTTATCGATTGGATGAGTGCGGGGGATACTTTGCGGCGGTGGACGCGGCTTTTAATAAATTCTCTGAAGTTTTTTTCTCTTCCCAAAACTTCCAAATAGGAAGGGTTCAGTTTAATTTCTCGAAGCAATTCTCTTTCTGCTTCTTTGTTGAGTTCGTTGTCTAAGTACATATTGACTTTGCTAACGAGCGCCTGATAATTTCTTTGATCTCCCATTTATTTGAATTTAAGGACTGCTTAAAATGCTCTAGCTTAGAACGCTACGGAGCTTGCAAGACTCAAAACTCGATAGCACAAAACTCACGCCAAAGCGGTAAAACCTAGGAGTCGTTTGAAAGATAGTCGATATTTTGAATTGGTTGAACATGCTCTGTTTACTGAGGCATCAAACAGTTCTGGTTAGGAACTGCTTGATGCTATTTTTCTAAAGTCTGAGTTTACTAAGTAGTACTGATTTAAAAAGTATAATAAATAAAGTATAACTTTTCTGAAGCAAAACCAACGGCTTTATCTACAGCAAGTATTTTATTTTTCTTCGTCACCATAACCCAGTGACCCAGCGTATTGACGTAATTTTGTTTTCAGCATATTCCGAGCACGGTGAAGTCTAGATCGTACCGTACCGATTGGAATATCAATGATTTTAGCAATCTCTTCGTAAGAAAACCCTTCAATATCACAGAGCAAAATTACCGTTCTGAAGTCTAAACCCAAAGAGTTGACCGCATTGGTTACTTCGTCGCCCATAATATTTTTGTAGATTTCTTCCCGCAAATCTTGGTAACTAGATTGCTGTTTGTCTTCATCGTGATAACTTACAATGTCTTCGAAATCAACCTTTGTTGGTTGTTTAACTTTTTTCCGATATTGGTTGATAAAGGCATTTTTCAAAATCTTGAACAACCATGCTTTTGCATTGGTTCCTTCAATGTACTTATCAATGAATCTAAAAGCTTTCATGTAAGCCTCTTGCACTAAATCATTCGCATCATCCTCGCTATAAGTAAGGTGAAAGGCAAAATTGTAAAGCGCATCTGCATGAGGAAGTAATTCTTGCTCAAAGACCCGATCGTAGTGCTGTTTCGTTAGTTCGTCGTTTTTCATCAAGATCATAAAGATAAAAATTAAATTTGAAATGACCTTTGGATCGTAATTATGCTCCTAAAGCCAGCAAAAGTGATTACTTCTATCTCCATGAACCTTATTCCTTTCGAAAAAGTTTCTTTCTGAGCTTTTTTTTGAAAAAAAATAAAGTATACTATCTTTAAAATAGATCCAAGTATTTTAAAATCAATCACTTACAAGTATTTAAAGGAAAATAAATAACTCCAGCATTTTTTAGAAAAGGCTTGACTTCTAGGGAATAAAAAGGAGGTTTTATGAAAGTCCAAGGCAGAAATGATACGTTTTCACTAAACTAGCGCTAGAGGCTGACGAGTTCTATTCCTTTAATAGTTCGCTCAAACCACTTCATGGGAGCTTGGTTTTTATCCCCAGTGCAAGTATCACATTTAAAGAAAAGATAATACAGTTGGATGTCATCACCAATTTCTTTTAATAGATTATCAAGACGTAATTTACTTCCTTCAAAATCTTGATAAATGTACTTCATACGCCAAGCGTAGTAGGCTTCGTCGTGCAGTTCTACAATTTTTAGTAAACTTTCGTCGTCCGTAAATTTTTCGAAGAATTTGCGTGCATAAACAGCATGGTGCTTCGACCAATCTCTGGGATGTGTACTTTTGTCTTCTAAATATTTGAAGGTATCGTGAATGAGAGTAATTAAACGTAATTTGGCCCGAACGCTCGGCGATTGATTCATCCGATCAACGTTTTCGAATACTTCCTGAATATGATAAACAATTTGACCTTCGGGATGCCCAAACCTAGGTTTTCCCCAAAAAAGCCCCTTCTGGAAGTCCGGATCCTCTAGGATCGCCTTCTCTATAGCTGATTCAGGACGTAGTAACAATTCAATGTCAACGTCTTCCTGAATTATTTTCTTCATATTCAATGGATCTTTCTTCAAGAGAAAAGAACTTTTGTAATCAAAAAACAGTTATCAATTAAAGCTAGGCAAAATTTTAGCCATTTACTATTCTGCTCCCAAAAACTGCCATTATTAAGACAGATTCGAAATTAAGTATCTGCGCTTGCGCAAAGTCTTATAACTCGTATGGGGTCGTATTTCTTTATTTTAGACGTTGATAAATCCATTCTAATCGCAGCAAAATAAGCTACAGGGGCAGGATTTGAAGCTACTAGCAAGATACATCAAATTTTATGCAATTGTCAAGGAATTCTAAAATTCAACAAATTTGTCTTGAAAATTTAATGGTTCTTTAGTAAATGTCTTTCACTAAAGCTAGGCTGAATTTAAGTAAAAATTACTATTTAAGTAGCGAAGCACAATTTAATGGTGAAAAAATTTTGTCTTAGTACTTAATAAAAATTATAAAATTGTATCGCAACGATTTATCCTGCTGTTAAGGTCTTGTTAAAATGGCTATTGCCAGTAACAATGCACCGTATGCGGCGTTTATTTTTCATCTTCACTACATCAAAAAGAAAAAGTAATCCATTATGAAAAACTTGTTTTCTTTAGTTATAGCAGGAATAATTGGCGGTCTAATTACCTTAGGCGGATTGCAATTTATGACAACTGCAAAAAATAACTCAAAGCCTACACTTGAGCCTTCCGCTCAAATTGTTACTCAAAACCTTAACGCTGCGCCTAGAGCAAACGCTGTCCCGTTCGATTTTTCTTCGGCGGCAGAAAAAGTAATGCCAGTCGTTGTTCATATTGATGCGGGGGAGAGTACGAAATTAGCCAATCAGCGAAAGCAAAAAGAAAGAAAAAGTAATCCATTTGGTGATTTTTTTGGAGATAGCCCTTTATTTGGTCCTGATCAAAAAAGAGGTATTGGCTCTGGTGTGATCATCTCAGCAGACGGATATATTGTTACGAATAATCACGTTGTAGAATTCGCCGACGAATTTGAAGTTACTCTATTTGACAATCGTGCTTACGCAGCCAAGCTCGTAGGCACTTACCCTCAGGCAGATTTAGCCGTTATAAAAATCGATGCAAGCAATTTGCCGGTATTGGACTACGCTGATTCTGATCAAGCAAAAGTTGGTCAATGGGTCTTAGCCGTAGGAAATCCTTTAGAATTAAATTCTACTGTAACAGCTGGAATCATTAGTGCTAAAGGGCGTAGTATTAATATTATTGGTAATCAGGATCGTAGAGCAATCGAGTCATTTATTCAGACGGACGCTGCCGTTAATCCGGGTAATAGTGGTGGTGCACTTGTTGATGCACAGGGAAGACTCTTAGGAATCAATACCGCCATTGCGAGTCGTACGGGATATTTTTCGGGATACTCTTTCGCAATTCCAGTTAATTTAATGACAAAAATTGCAAATGATATCATTAAGTTTGGTTCTTTCCAACGTGCTTTCTTAGGAATTGATATTCAAGAATTAGACAACGAATTAGCAACGGATCTAGGCATTAATATTACGCAGGGAATCGTTGTTCAAAGTCTGATGGATGGTGGCTCTGCACAGTACGCAGGCGTTTTACCGAAAGACGTTATTATTAAAGTAGATCGAAAAGTGGTAAAGTCTGTTCCGCAGTTACAAGAATTGATTGGGAGAGCGACGGTAGGACAAACCATTACCTTGACCGTAAATCGGAATGGTAAAGTAAAAGAAATCCCCGTTCGGCTGAAAGCTGGTTAGTAAATGACACTGACGTGACGAATACTTGAAATTTTAGGAATTCCTTAACATTTGTCATGAAACAAAAGCTTACTAATTTTGGTTAGTTATAATATAAAAGCTAGTGAAAAAGCTAAAGAAGATATTTAAAAAACTTGTTTAAAGTTGGTTTTTCGTTTTGTTTTGATACGTCTGTCCTACCCAGGACAGGCGTCTTTTTTTGTCCTTTATTTCGATCTTTCTTATTTTCTTTCTCTAGTCATCCTTTTTATTAATCGTTGTAATTAGTCTCAAAACGCAGGATTTTATTTTTAGATAGGAATGCTTACCTTTGTGTAAACATACTACTTTAAAATGAGCCCCCTTTTTAAACTTTGTGAGCATTTCTTTAGCTTGTTCTTTCCCAGGCTTTGTTTGGCCTGTCACCAGCAAGCTCCTCCGAGCGAGCACTTCATCTGTATTCACTGTCAATTTTTCTTACCCAAAACAAATTTCCATTTAGAACCAGAAAATGGTTTTACCGAAAAATTTTGGGGTAGAGTTAAACTCCAGGCTGGCGCTTCTTTATATCATTTCACCAAAGGAGGTCGTACGCAAGCGTTAATTCATCAGCTCAAGTACAAAGGTAAAACCAAATTGGGCTATAAGTTGGGGGAGTTGTATGGTCGTCATTTATTGGAAGCGCCCGTTTTTTCTACGGTTGACCTCATTGTGCCCGTTCCTTTACATCCTAAGAAAAAGCGACTGCGTGGATTTAACCAAAGTGAGCTCATCGTTCGTGGTTTGTCAGATACGATGCAAAAACCTTGGACCAGCGATATTTTAATTCGGAAAGAGATGACTGCAACTCAAACACAAAAAAATAGAATGGATCGCTTTGAAAATGTCCGACAAGCTTTTCACTTAGTTGATCACGATGCGATTCACGGAAAGCATATTTTATTGGTAGACGATGTCCTAACCACAGGAGCAACCTTAGAAGCTTGTGCCTTAGTACTACAAGAAGCGGACGATGTAAAGATTAGTATGGTGACCATTGCGATGGCCAGTTCTAAGTAAAAAGCTCCTTACCAAATTACTCCACAAAAGGCTTCTATTCCTTTTGTGATAGGTGGTTGAGAAACTTGCTAAACCTTTCTTTCGTTGCTACATCGTTTTTCTTTCCCATGCCTTGAAAAACGAAGGCTGAATTCTTACCTTGAAAAACGAATAGATAAAGTAATCCTAGATTTCCTTTTCCATCCTTGCCAGTATCCAATAAAATTCGGTGTCCCTTTACATTTTTCGCTTGCCATGCTTCGTCTTCTATAATCTTGAGTTCCGGCATTTTAGCTTTCATTTTATTAACAAACTCGTGCCCTAGATCTGCTTCCGTACTGAGTAATAATGGTTCTAGTGGCAATTGCATCACTAAGAGTCCTTCTTCGGAGCGTTTATTTTCATAAAAAAACATATTCCCAGTATAGTCCATAAACTCCCAAGGCTCATCGTGAGGTTCGATGATGAAATTAGCGTGTAGATCAAGTGCAGATTCGGTACTCTTCTCATATTCGATAGTATTCAGCATCAAATATATTGCTGATTCATCCAACGTACTCATCGTATCTTTCGCCACGACAGTTGCCATTGCGCAAAAAAATTCGTTGCCAAAGAAAACTTGATACATATCAGGTTGGGTCTCAAAACTCATTAGAATGGCATCGTAAGTATTAATTTTTCCGTTGCGTTTCTGTTGAAGTTGAATCCCTTTTTCAGCATATTGACCTTCAATACCTTCAAAGTCTTTCATTTGACCCTGATAATTGACACCTGCCATTTCCATGAATACGATGTCATTCGTTGGGCTGGAGATCATCGCAGAATTAGGATTTAAAGTGTAATTTTCGGTAAGGCTTATTTTTAAATTAGTTCCTACAATCGATACGCTCTTTTGCGCAAAAAAGGTTTGTGCTTGACACATTAGATAGCAAAGTATTGAGCAGCAGTAGATAATTTTTTTCATACTTTCGTTTTAGACTTGTCCTTGAAATCCATTTATAAAAAAGGCAATAAACGTTGGAGTTTATTGCCTTTCTCGACCCTACAATTTGGGTAACTAACTATACGGTCACTAACGTTCCCACCATTTTCCCTTCGATAATTTCCATTAAGTTTTCTCTTCTGTTGATATCAAAAACAACGATTGGTAAATTATTTTCTTGACAGATGGTGAAAGCGGTCATGTCCATTACGCTTAAGCCCATACTAATGACCTGTGCGAACGACAGTTTATCAAACTTCGTAGCACTAGGATCTTTTTCTGGATCAGCGCTATAAATACCATCTACTCTTGTACCTTTCAAAATAACATCGGCAGAAACTTCATTAGCACGAAGTGCGGCGGCAGAATCTGTCGTAAAGTAAGGACTACCAATACCTGCACCAAAAATTACTACTCGCCCTTTTTCTAGGTGCCGAATAGCACGACGACGGATGTAGGGTTCTGCGATCGCTTTCATTTCTACGGCGCTGATAAGTCTAGTATACACACCATGCGATTCTAGGGCACTCTGCAAGGCCATTCCGTTGATTACGGTGGCGAGCATTCCCATGTAATCTCCCTGTACCCGTTCGATACCAGATTCTTTAGCTTGTAGACCTCTAAATATATTTCCTCCTCCAATGACTACCGCTACTTCCACACCAACTTCCAGTAAAGCTTTGATCTGGGTTGCATAGTAAGTAAGCATATTAGGAGAGATACCATAGTTTTGATCTCCCATCAGCGATTCTCCACTCAGTTTGAGTAAAACTCTTTTATATCGAGGTGTCATGATTTGGGTATTAAAAGACGTTTATATTACAAGTACAAAGGTGTAACTGCAAAGGTAATGCCTTGATTGATTAAAAGAAAAGGATATTGGTACGAAATAAAAAAAAAGCGAATTAAGAATAATCTTAATTCGCTTTTTTTTTAGCCTAATTCAACGTGTTTAAAATCGGTAATCGTAAGTTTAGGATCAATACTTTTGAGATAATCTCCTACGGACATCTTGCCATCTTTAACGAAAGCTTGATTGAGTAAGGTATTGTCTTTAAAGAATTTATTAAGTTTACCCATTGCAATTTTTTCAACGATTGCTTCTGGCTTACCCTCTTTGATTGCGATTTCTTTTCCGATTTCGATTTCTTTCGCAACGATAGATTCATCTACACCATCTTTGTCGAGTGCCATTGGGCGCATCGCTGCTACTTGCATCGCTACATCTTTACCTGGCTCAACAAATTGAGGACCTTCGAGGTTAAGTGCTACGATTACTCCCGCACGGTATCCCATGTGGATGTAAGGAATTACTTGACCTTCTCCGGCAGCAGTGACTAATTTTTCGTACTGTGCGATTTCTATTTTTTCACCGATAACACCGACTTGCTCCGTTACTTTATCTCCTACAGACATTGAGCCTTCGAAAGGTAACGCGAGTAAAGCTTCCGTTGTATCAGGAAGATTTTTCAATGCAATTTCTGTAAAAGACTTAGCAAGATTAATAAAATCTTCATTCTTTGCTACGAAATCTGTTTCACTACTTAATCGAAGTAAAACACCATTATTTCTATTTCCTGAAGTGAGCGCAATTACTACTCCTTCTTTTGCTTGTCGATCTGCACGCTTAGCGGAAAGCTTTTGGCCTTTCTTACGCAAGACTTCGATTGCTTTTTGGAAGTCACCTTCTGCTTCCGACAAAGCTTTTTTGCAATCCATCATACCAGCTCCAGTCTGATCTCTCAATTTTTTCACATCAGCTGCAGAAATTTTTACTGTGCTCATTTTTTATACTTTTTTATGATAGTGAAGTTGTTTAAAAACTCCAAAAATGTTTACGAATTGATCTTTTTATCCAACTTTCATTTTTTTGCTCCGCAGTGATGCTACGAGCTTCAAAAGTGATTCTTTGAATAAAAATATCTGCTGTTCAACTTATTTTAGAAGTTTAGAACAACTCCAGTAAGAATCTTTAAATTAAAGGAGGCTAAAGTTTGACTACTTACTAGCTGTTCCTTCCTTCTCCGTTTTTTGCTGTGATGACTTACGATCTTTCAATCCAGCATTGATTGCCTCAAGCATATAGTTTGTAATTGCTTGAATGGATTTAGAAGCATCATCATTTGCAGGAATTGCGTGATCAACTAATGTTGGATCAGAATTCGTATCTACAACTCCGATTGTACGCATACCTAATTTGTGCGCTTCGGCTAGAGCAATGTGCTCGTGGTGAATATCTACGATAAATACAGCAGCAGGCAATCGATTTAAGTTAGCGATACCACCTAGTACTTTTTCCAGTTTATTTCTTGCGCGTGTCAAGGTTAACCGTTCTTTCTTTGTCACACTTGTCAAGCTACCATCAGCTAACATCCGATCGATGTTATTCATCTTCTTGATTGACTTTCGGATAGTCGCGAAATTAGTCATCATACCTCCCAACCAACGTTCCGTTACGAAAGGCATTCCTACACTTCTTGCAGCTTCTGAAACGATTGTTCTCGCTTGCTTCTTTGTTGCTACAAATAATATTTTCTTACCTGATTTAGCAATTTGTCGCATGGCGTTCCCAGCATCCTCCAAACAATCTAAAGTTCGGTTAAGGTCGATGATGTGAATACCTTTCAGCTCCTTAAAAATATAAGGCTGCATTTTAGGGTTCCATTTCTTTCTTTGATGCCCAAAATGAACACCTGCGTCCAAAAGTTCTTTATAGGTAGGTTTTTTCATTTTTATTAATTTTAAACTCTGATCAAAATAATCAGGAATTGAGTGGAGCAAAAATTCTCCAGCAGTTCCCAAAAAACATTAACGCTTACTGAACTGGAAGCTTTTTCTCGCCTTCGGTCGACCGTATTTTTTACGTTCAACAACCCGTGCATCTCTCGTAAGAAATTTCCGTGATTTCAACGGTGATCTAAACTCTTCGTTGAGTTTGACGAGTGCTCGAGCGATTGCCATTCGAATCGCTTCAGATTGTCCTTTGAAGCCTCCTCCGTATACATTGACCTTAAGGTCATAGATGTTTTCAGCTTCAACAGTAGCGAAAGGATCAGTTAGGTTAGCTTGTACGTGAGTTTGGGGGAAATAGTCTTTGTAGTCTTTTCCGTTTACCACAATCTTTCCATCTCCTTTGGTCAGATAGACTCTAGCGACTGCCGCTTTTCTTCTACCTGTTGCATTTATCATTTCCATATTGATGAATTATTTCTTTTTTCTTAAAGTATTAAAACTTGAATTCTTCTGGCTTTTGTGCTGCGTGTGGGTGTTCTGAACCGGCATACACAAAAAGTTTTTTGAACATCGCTCTACCTAATTTATTCTTAGGTAACATTCCTTTGATCGCTGTTTCTAAAACGGAGAATGGCTTTTTCTTATTCAACTCTTTTGCCGTGATGCTCTTTTGTCCACCTGGGTAACCAGAGTATCTTAAGTACACTTTATCGTCCCATTTGGCTCCAGTGAAGCGGGCTTTGTCAGCGTTGATGATAATTACATTATCTCCAGTATCTACGTGAGGAGTGTATGATGGCTTGTGCTTACCGCGTAATACGGTTGCAACTTTAGAAGACATTCGACCTACAATTAGGTTTTCCGCATCTAATATGTACCATTTTCTTTCTACTTCCTCGCTTTTTGCTGATTTCGTTCTATAACTTAATGTATCCACAATTACTACAATTTTATTTGAACGTCAACTTAAGTTTTAAAATAATGACTTCAGCGTCTGTCCTATATGAAATAATTTCGCTTAATCAAGTGAGAAACTTATTAAGCTTTTCAACTGAATTAAATGCGGCTGCAAAGGTAAAATTTAATTTATCAAAAAACAAGTTTTTTTAAATAAAAAAAGAAGATGTTGTTTCATAACCCCTTGAAAAACAGTTAAATTTTCGCACTTTTTTGAAAATAGTTTCCTTTTAGAGTTTATTTCATACCAGTATTTCCCAACTTTGAAAAGGTCATATTGTGTCCTGGGGAATCCAAAGGCGAAAAAAATTCACAAAAAATACCGTATTTTGTTCCTTTTGCAAACAATTCTGGCGAACAAGGGTTGTAAACTATTTGATCCTCCCAACTGTTTCTTACTTAGAAAAACTTCAGGCACTCGTTTTATTAATTAGTTTTTCTACCATGCCCCAGTGAAGAGGGAAGAAGTCCTAAGAAGACTTATTTCGAAACATTTTACAGGCTTAATTGTAAAGATCATGAATAAAGAAATAGACAATAGCACTGCATCAAGTGCCGTTGATGACCCTACGGCAGACGCTAGAAAAAGGGATCACATAGAATTAGCTTTTCAATCTCAGGTTAATCGTAATCAATTGGATCAACGGTTCTATTATGAGCCTGTACTCGCGGCACACCCAACGACGAGTGATTCCCTCGACCTGAGTTTTTTAGGAAAAAAAATGCGCTTACCTTTGTGGGTCTCTAGCATGACTGGCGGTACGAGTTTAGCTCGTACCATTAATCGAAATCTAGCGCGAGCTTGCAAAGACTTTGGTATGGGCATGGGTTTAGGCTCTTGTCGAAGTTTGCTATTTGATGACGAATACCTTGCAGATTTTGATGTACGGTCAATTTTGGGAGAAGAGCAGTTATTATTTGCCAATTTGGGAATTGCACAAATTGAGCAATTAATTGATACTAATAATTTAGTTTTAATCAATCAACTTGTTGACAAATTGCAGGCGGATGGTTTAATAATCCACATTAATCCGTTTCAGGAATGGCTACAACCGGAAGGAGATCGTTTTACACGTGCGCCATTGGATACTATTCGACGCGTTTTGGATGCGGTAAAAGTGCCATTAATTGTAAAAGAAGTTGGACAGGGAATGGGATATGAAAGTTTGAAAGCTTTATATCAATTACCACTCGCAGCCGTTGAGTTTGCCGCAAACGGTGGAACTAATTTTGCCAAGCTTGAACTCCTCAGAAGTGATCCATTGAAACAGCAAATTTTTCAGCAGTTAGCTTATGTTGGGCACAGTGCGGATGAGATGGTTGAGTTTAGTAATCGCATTAAAAATGAACTTGGTGATAAAATGCGCTGCAAAGAGGTAATTATTTCCGGAGGAGTCAAGAACTTTTTGGACGGTTACTATTTAATTAATAAATTAGCCCTTTCTTCTGTATACGGTCAAGCATCAAGCTTTTTAAAATACGCTAGAGAAGGATACGAACCCCTATATCAGTATATTGATTCGCAAAAGCAGGGTCTTGCATTGGCTCAGCAATTTTTGCGTGTAAAAAATAGTTTGTGATCAACGCCTTGTGCCAAATCCGAGCATAAAAGTTGTTAAAAGCAACTTCATAAATTAAAATCGTAATGAAGAAATCTATTTCTGGATTTTCAAAAATGTCTAAACGAAAGAAACTTCGTTGGATTGTTGAAAACTTTTTCAAAGATCATGAACCGGTCGCGAGGGAACTGATGATCTTTTGGCATAGAAACGAAGACCAACAGCGCATTTTTGACGGCTTTAGTGAAAATACCATTAGCAACTACTATTTGCCTTATGGAGTCGCGCCCAACTTTACGATCAATGAGCAGACCTACTGTGTTCCGATGGTAATCGAAGAAAGTTCCGTAGTTGCTGCAGCAGCAAGTGCAGCCAAGTTTTGGGCAACGCGGGGAGGATTCAGCGCTAAAGTTATTTCTACCAAAAAAGTAGGCCAGGTTCACTTTAGCTGGGCGGGAGACTTTACTAAATTACAAGCCGTATTCGAAGCACTCAAAGAACGTTTGCTAGCAGATGTGTCTTTGATTACAAAAAATATGTACAGCCGTGGTGGTGGCATCTATGATATTCAGTTACTGGACCTGACCGACCAAGAAGAAAATTACTACCAAATCTGGGCAAACTTCGAGACTTGCGATTCCATGGGGGCAAATTTTATCAACTCCGTCTTGGAAGTTTTTGGCAACAGCCTTAAAGAATTTGTTGAACAACATCCTGATTTTCAAGGTAGCGAAAAAGAAATCACCATCATCATGGCGATCTTATCCAACTATACGCCGGAATGTATTGTGCGCACCGAAGTATCTTGTCCTATTAGTGATTTAGGTGTTTTTCCAGAAAATATGGATGCAGCTACTTTTGCTCATAAATTCTACAAAGCGGTGCGTATTGCACACATTGATACGAATCGAGCAACGACACATAACAAGGGAATTTTTAATGGAATCGACGCCGTTGCCTTGGCTACTGCTAATGATTTTCGAGCAATCGAAGCTTGTGGACATACCTATGCTGCACGCGACGGAAAGTACCGTAGCTTAACGAACTGTAGCCTTGAAAATGGTATTTTCAAATTCTGGATGGACTTACCCATTGCTTTAGGTACCGTGGGCGGTTTGACAAAACTACATCCCATCGCAAAACGTTCTTTGGAGTTGTTGGGAAACCCTAGCGCGGAGGAATTGATGATGATTATTGCTACTGCGGGTCTCGCCCAAAATTTTGCGGCGTTGCGATCTTTAGTTACTACGGGCATTCAGAAAGGACACATGAAAATGCACCTGATGAATATTCTCAATCACTTGGAAGCTAGTCAAGAAAATATCATTGCTGCTAAGCTTCACTTTACGGATAAAGCGGTGTCTTTTACGGCAGTAAGAGAATTTTTGGCGCAACAAGACTTAAAAAAAGAACGGGTTTAGCACAACTTCATAGCTGGTAATGAACTAATCTAAAGTACCAATACAAATCAAAGTACTTATTTAAAAATATAATATTTAAAACTCATCAGTAATAAACAATCTTTTTATGCCAATGGCAAATTATTACTCACGGGAGAGTATTTTGTCTTAGACGGTGCGCTGGCACTTGCACTTCCTTGTCGACGAGGACAACAACTCGTCGTTGAGCATACCGCGCAAGAAACTCATTATTGGAAGAGTTACGACGATCAAGAACGAGTTTGGTTTGAAGTACGATTCGATTTGTCCCTCCGTATTCTAACTACTTCCGACCAGCCAACAGCCTTACGACTGCAGCAAATATTACAGTATCTTCAACAAATAAAACCTACACTTTTTACAAACGGTTTAGACTGGACGACGAAGCTTAGTTTTCCACGACGATGGGGACTTGGAACTAGCTCTACTTTACTTTATAATTTGGCGCAATGGGCTGAAGTCAATCCATATCATCTGCTTTTTGGAACGATGGGTGGCTCTGGCTACGACATCGCTTGTGCGGGAGCGAAAGGACCAATTTATTACTTCAAATCCAAAGATCGTGGCTTCGCTAACAGCATTCCTTTCTCTCCTGATTTTCGGAAGCAGTTGTACTTTGTTTATTTAAATAAAAAACAAGATAGCCGAGCGGGTATTGCACATTACAAAAAGAATTTTCGGGGAGACCAAGGCTTGATTCAACAGGTTAGTGACTTGACTCAACGCATTGCTAAAGCAACAGATTTGAGCGATTTTGCGGCGGGCTTATTGGCACACGAGGTATTACTCTCTAAAGTATTGGCTTTGCCCCGTGCGCAGGATTTATATTTTGCGGATTATGCTGGTGTAATCAAGTCTTTGGGTGCTTGGGGCGGAGATTTTGTTTTGGCTACGAGCGAACAATCTTCCTCCGAAACTCGTGCTTATTTTCAACAGAAAGGCTTCGAGACTGTTTTATCTTACAATGATATGATTTTAAAATAAAGATTACTATGGCTTGGAAATGGTATGATAGTACGGTCACCAAAATCGAAGCGGTGTCTTCTACAACTAAACGTTTTTGGGTAAGCTTGCCAGAAACGGAAAAAATTAATTTCAAAGCGGGACAATTTGTAACGATGGATTTGCCGATCCACGAAAAAAGGTTGAAGCGGTGGAGAAGTTATTCTATTGCTAATGCGCCCGACGAAACGAACGAGCTAGAGTTTTGCATTGTAAAATTAGAAGGAGGCTTGGGTAGTACTTATCTCTTTGAAACACTAAAAATTGGTGATACTATTCGTTTCAAAGGCCCTTCCGGCGGATTCGTTTTGCCCGAAAAAGTAGAAAAAGACCTCGTTTTTATTTGTACTGGAACAGGAGTAGCGCCATTCCGCAGTATGATTTGGGATTTGTATCAAAAAAAGAAAGATTACCGAAATATTCATTTAATTTTTGGAACTCGCTTTGAAGAAGGAATTTTGTACCGCCAAGAATTTGAAAAACTGCTGACTAAAATCAAAGGCTTTCAATACGATGTTGCGCTATCTCGAACGCAAACTACTAGCGCGCCTCCTTCGGATTGGAAAATTCATCCTGGCTACGTTCATCAAATATACTTGAAGCAATATCAAACGGTGCGACCAGACCTTGACTTTTACCTTTGTGGTTGGAGCAACATGATTGATGAAGCCGTTGAAAATCTAATCCTAAAATTAGGCTATGACAAAACGCAGGTTCATTATGAATTATATGGCTAATCTCTCATAATTTACGCACTTTGGAGTATTAAGCTTTGCTATTATTTCTCCTCAAAGCGGATAGATAAATCTCGCGTTAAGCAGATTTAGTCTAAATTAAAGTAGTTTATCGAAACATTGCATTGATTTTTGTGTTATTTTTGTACGTAAGCAGCCGTTCAAATTATTTTATTGTGAATTGGTTGCTTAGAAATTGTTTTAAAATATATCATCAACACAATGAAATTGATGATCTAATTTTACTAAAAGAATTTATTTAAAGTTGAATCATATGGATACTGCAACAAAAAGTCCAGTAATGCTCTACACCGAGCAAACCCCAAATCCGGAAACCTTAAAATTCGTTACTAATCGAATGTTATATAAAGGTACTGCCGATTTTCGAGAGGAAGACCTAGCGAAAGAATGGTCACCGTTAGCAACAGCGTTATTTGAATTACCTTACGTGAAGGGCGTTTATATTTGCAATAATTTTGTAACCCTGACAAAAGAATTCAATTATACTTGGGAAACCGTGATGTTGCAAGCTAAAGAATTTATCAAAAAGTATATTGAAGATGCTAAGCCTGTCCTTAATGATGGCTTTGCAGACGCAATGGAAAAATTGAGCGCAGAAAACGACGTTGGATACCAATATACAGGAGAGGAAGCCGAGATTGTTAAGAAAATCAAAGAATTGATTGAGACTTACGTGAAGCCAGCCGTAGAAATGGATGGTGGCAATATTGAGTTTAAGTCTTTTGACAAAGGTATTGTTACGGTAATTCTGCAAGGTGCTTGCAGTGGTTGTCCTTCTTCTACAGTAACGTTAAAGTCAGGTATTGAAGGTATGTTGAAGAGAATGGTACCAGAAGTAACGGAAGTTGTTTCTGAAATGGGCTAAACAGCTTATTTTTCTTCTTTAACAAAATAGCTAATACGTTTCTAAAGAAATGTATTAGCTATTTTTATGTTTTGTGACGACTAATTCCTTAGCTAGCTTAGCTTAGCGAAAAACCACTTTGCGTACCACTTGCTCTTTTGCACTACGCACACTTAGTAAATACAAGCCAGCGCTTAAGTTTTCTCTTGCCACGTAAAAATTCGAATCGTCGCTTTGATACTGGCGTAGCACTTGTCCATTCAAGTTTAGAAGTTCATAAGTCCACCTTGTTCCGCTCGGTGCATTTTTCATTGAAACCATAAACCCTTCGTCGGCAGGATTAGGATTCACTTGCAATTGCCAATCGCTCGAAGATTTTTCTACTACACTCACCGTATTGAAATCACAAACTAAATCCAGCATGAAATCTTTAACAAAGCGAATCGTCGTATCCATGTAAGCGGGAGAACTAACAAAAGGAGTATGTCCTGCATTTTGCCAAGTATAAAACTCAGAATTAAGCCCTAAATTAAGACCCCGCTCGTGGATTGAGGCACTTCCATCAACGGGTAAATTAATATTCAATAGGTCAATTATATCAGAACCATAAGGAACCGTTTCATCTTCGGTGCCGTGCATACTTACGAGTGGTACGTCGCCCATTTGCATATAAGTTGTATCCCCTAATGCTCCACAAAGATTAATGACACCGTTGACCTCAGAAGAATATCCCGGGGTTCCACTCATGCCTTCCAAACCACCATTATTAGCAACTTCATCAGCTATCTCGGCTGGAATTTCAGACTCCTCATCTAAGTAGGCTGTGTGCAAAGCCGTAAAAGCACCTGCGGATACACCACCGACGTAAATATGATCAGGGTGAATTCGATAAGGGTTCCCATTTTCTATAATGTCTTTTCGAAGAAAACGAATCGCAGCTTTCATATCCTCCATTGCCTTAAAAACGGCGCGATAACCATTTGTCGGATTTCCATTAAGAATTAGGTTGGTAGATAATCTATAGTCGATAGAGGCGCAGACATAACCGGACTGCGCAAAAGTAGTAGCGAGCACCACAATATCTGGTGATTTGCGAGATCCTGCAACAAAGGCGCCACCAAATGCCCAGATAATCAGCGGACGTAAGGAAGCTGTATCGTTATCTGGCTCATAGATATCCATTTTAAGGGTTTGTATATTATTCGGATTGAAAATGGTAGGTTGTGCATTTTCACCGTAAGTCACTCCTTCATCAAGGGTGAATGCCGGAAAGTAGCTGGTATTATCGAATCGACCATCGCTGCAGTCGAACTGAGCGAATATAGATTGACTACAAAGGCTAATCCAAAGAAATAGTAGTATAGTTTTTTTCATCTTAAATGATTTGGGGGGTTAAGTAAATTTTTATCGTAATTGTCTTAAAACACTTGATGACTTTTACGAGGAAAAGCATCCAAATTAGCGGGAATACAAGAAATAATATATTTGGTGTCAATAGGCATGAAAAGATACATTGCTGCATCCTTTGAGAATAGTATGAAGTTGTTTAAAAATAGACCTTAATACCTACAGCTAAAGGCTTGCAACATCATTTTTAAACAACTGCTATAATAAATATAGGCTTTTTTAGAGTATTCGTTTATTTTTTGAAAACAATATTATCCGATTCTTGCTTTGCAGCTCGGAGTTGCGCTTCGATCGTTTGAATTGACTTTTGAATCATTTCTCCATTAGCGCCGATGAGGTACGTTTGATATCCCAGATTTTCTAGCCACTTAACAGCAGCTTGGTGTGTGCGATTATCTCGATCTTCGGCTAGATATTCCATAGCGATCAGCGGTGCATTTTGGATTAAGGTTTTTTCTAGTCCTCGTAGCACGTCGAATTCTGCACCTTCCACATCAATTTTAATCACACTAGGAATCACTTTTTGTTCAGCGAGTAATTCGTCTAATTGCTTTCCTTCTACAGTTATTTTTTGATAAGGGTTATTTTTCAACCAATTGGCGCTTGCGAATTGTTTGGGGTGAAGGGTATTGTATTCTGAGTACAGAATCGGAAATTCATAGAAAGAAATGTCGCCATTTTTTGCCGTAGCTGCTAAGTGAAAAGCTGTAATTTGTGGGCTGGCTTTGACATTGTTTTGGTATAATTCAAAAATAGCAGTGGACGCTTCTACTCCGATTACTTTTCCTGTATGACCAACCAATTGCGCTGCCAACAAAGAATAATAGCCAAAATGCGTTCCTACATCCAAAAAAGTAGCATCTTTCTGAAGTACTTGGGTCAAGAATCGAGTCAATCGAATTTCAGAATCGTGTGCTTTTGCGCCTAATAAATACAAATCCATTCCTGCTGGCAAGATCACTTCCATTTCTCCACCAAAAAATGGCTGCGCGGTTGTCCGTTTTCCTTTTTTGGTATATGGGTAAATCAATTGTCTGAAAAAGATAGCGGATAAATAACGCAAGGGGGCATGACTAAGTCGAGCCCATTTGGTGCTTTGGGCAAGGCTTTCAATTTTTTTTATTTTTGAAGAAAATGATTGCTGATTCACCGGCGTTGTGTTTGCTTTAGTGCCAACAAATTTACTAAGATTTTTTGACCTGAGCAGATGTTTTGAAGTTGTTTTGTCCAAGAATTCTTTTGAGACTAGAAATAAAAACTTAAACAACTTTTTTTCTCCGATTCCACCACCAAAAAATTAGCATTGTAAAAATCGCAACTAAGCCAATCAACCATCCTAAACTGTGATCCTTTGCCAAGGGACTCATATCACCAACGGCTACTAAATTTGCCCAAAAATAAGGATGTGCCGTCAAGGCATCTGCTTTTTCCAAATAAGACAACTTAGCTTTTCTCAATGCTTGATGTTTGGAAGAACCTTCTGCTGCATATTTATAAAAATCTTGCATAATGGTACTCGTCGATTGATCATTCGCGAGCCACAAACTCATAATGACGCTTTGGCAACCCGCATACAAGAATGCACGTCCCAAACTCATTGCCCCTTCGCCTTCTGCCAATTGTCCGTATCCCGTATTACAAGCGCTCATCACGGCTAATTTGGAAGACAGCTTTAAATTGTAAATTTCAGTAATATTCAAAAAATCATCTTTGTCCTGTTCGTCGTCCGAAAATAGCAAACCAGATTCCGCGGGGAATTGATCATTCGCTATGGCGTGGGTTGCTAGATGAATAATTTCACTCTTGGGTGCAATCGCTAAAAACTGAGCCTTCGTCGCTAATCCATTAGTATAGACTTTTCCCTCAAAATAATCGCTGGCTGCTTTCACTTCAGGAATTGCATTATTAAGCGGTTCAAGCTTTGCTCGAAAATTAGCTGGTGTCATTAGCCCGGCTTGAGGTTGTGTTTTGAAGTCGAGTGCAAAACCGACAAAAGGATACTTTGAGCGGGTACGATTATTGGAACCCTTTGCCCACAATGCGGCAGACCAGGCATATTGTATATCATAATTTCTAATCAAGTAATCCAAACTTCTAAAATCAGCATTGTCCATTTTAGGTGCTAAAGATTCGAAAGATAAAAAATGAAAAATTCCGTGTGGAACGACAATTAAGTTTTGTGCTTTTGCTAATACAGGTTGAAGTGGTGCAATCAATAATTCATACAAATCCGTGAGTTGTGTAAGGTAATGTTTT
>JBGCFY010000060.1:0-13286 GCA_045110315.1 Saprospiraceae bacterium | reverse complement strand
GCTCTCTGCACCGGGTTTCGGTGTCCAACCTGGATAAGAACCATCCATTGTTACCGCTGCGCCCATCAATTCGAAAGTACATCCAATCGCTTGTGCTTCATCCATTTTCTCACTATCTACCGAACTTCTCGTCAAGCAAAGAATTTCGTATTTCCCATTTTCTACGGATACTCGCGCTAAGTTATTAGACGTTTGTACCAAATCTTCAATATCTGGACTCATCCGATAAATACCATTTGGACAAGCATAAATACTGCGAATCAATTGATCTTGAAAAGCCTTTGTCATTCCTTTTCCATTCGCAGGAACAACTTCCGTCGAAACGGTCAAGGCTGGATCTGTCGTAGCATATTCTGACTGCAAGGTCTTGTGATAAGCCTCAATCATCGTTTTGACCGTTGCTAAGTCTGTACTAGCTACTAAAAGTGTAGCAAATGACTCTCGAGGAATCGCGTTGCGCAAACTCCCTCCGTTGATCGAGTGAATACGAAATGAAATTGCTTGATTTAATTTATAAAGTAACCGATTCATTAATTTATTGGCATTCGCTCTGCCTTTGTGAATATCCATTCCTGAATGACCTCCCGTCAAGCCAGTCAAGCCAATTTTTATCACTTCTGCATTTTCTACGGTTTCCATCTCATAACTCCCCGCTGCGGTAATATCGATTCCACCTGCACAACCAATCGTTAATTCATCATCATCTTCCGTGTCTAGGTTAAGCATAATTTTTGCATCCAACAAACCACCTTTCAATCCCATCGCGCCCGTCATCCCGGTTTCTTCATCAATCGTAAACAACGCTTCCAAAGGAGGGTGCGCAATTTCTTTTGATTCTAATAAAGCCATGATCGTCGCAACGCCAAGCCCATTATCGGCTCCCAAGGTTGTGCCTTGTGCTTTAACCCAATCACCATCTACATACATTTGAATGCCTTGCGTCAAAAAGTCAAAATTACTATCAGCATTTTTCTGGTGTACCATATCCAAGTGGCTTTGCAGCACAATCGTAGTCCGGTCTTCCATCCCCGCCGAAGCTGGCTTTTTAATAATGACGTTACCCATTTCATCTACAATAGTTGGAAAACCAAGATGCTCTCCAAATGCTTTGATGAAAGCAATCACCCGTTCTTCTTTTTTAGAAGGACGAGGAACCGCATTAAGTTTGGCAAAATTACTCCAAATCTCCACTGGAGCTAAACGTTGAATATCTGTTGACATGAGGTATTTTTTTTTAATGAGCTACAAAGATAAGGGTCGTGGAACACATTAACAAACTTGATTGTAGAGGGATTTTGCTTCCTAGTAGTCGAATACCTAGAAGTAGAGCGTTTAGCACTCCGCAAAAAGATTCAGCTGAGTTTTTGCGTTATAAATTATTACTTAAAAATGATAGGCTTGACCTTGCAACTGCGTTTCCTTTGCGGGTAATATTTCACAGTTGTCCCATATTCCTGTCAATAAAGTTTTAGCGTAAGCAGGCGTCAATTGTTGGGCTTGCATTTGTCGGTTGGCTTCTTTGAAATCGTAAGTAAGGGCGTGGTATTCATAGCTTAGTTCTCCGCCTTCATCGTCGAGAACTAAGTACCAAACTCTGGGCGTACCATCGTTGGCCGGCATTCCAATCACACCAGCGTTGAGCCAATGCTGATTAGTTCGTTCTTGGGCAAAAGGAAGACCGCAATGTCCTGCGAGAATCAAGTCCGTATTCGTAGCCGCAAAATTTTGTTGCTTAACTTTCCAATCCGTTGAGGCAAAAATAAACTCAGAGGTATTGTGGTAAGAACCGTGTACAACGATGCCTTTCTTACCAGCATAACTAAAGCTAAGAAATTCAGGAAGCGTTCGCATCCAAGCCAACGACGCTTCACTCAGTTGTGCTTGCGCAAAAGGATACCACTCTTTAGAAAAATTATCGCAGCGACTCCCTTCCGTAAAATCACACGCACAATTCTCTTGTCCACTCCGCAACTGGATTTCGACGTTGCCTGCGATGCAGTGAACCCCCCAGTTCTTCATCGCCTCTACACAAGCTTCAGGTTGCGCACAATATGCAACGACATCTCCTGTACAGATGATATTTTCTTTTGGTATCGCCAATTCATTCGCCACGCCGCGTATCGCTTGCAAGGCTTGCCAATTGCTATAAATGCCTCCAAAAACTAAAAGCTTGCCTTTAATTTCTCCCAACGGAGTAGTCTGCGGTTCTTTCATTACTATTAATTGATCCTAAAATGTAACATAAAAAGCATAAGATTGTTCCAATCAAATTTGCGGAAAGCAAATCACCATATTTACCTTCAAAAAAAATAAATACTGCTGGCCAAAAGCCTAAAGCTAAAGTGATACCAATTACCATCCCAACACCAACAGATAAGTGGAAAGCGATCGGTCGAGATTTCATTTTCCATAATAAAAATACTGGTGCCAATCCTTGTACCATAATACCACTAATTGTCGTTGCCGACAAAATTGTTGGATTCAAAAAAATAGGTAGCGTTCCTAAAACCGCAAAAGCTAGCATCGCTAAACGACCTTTACTCACGGTCACTTTCTCAAAAATCATCAAATCTTTTACAAACAACTTTGCGCCCGAAGTAAAAGCAGAATCTAACGTCGAAGCCGCCGAAGTAATCATAATAAAATTCATCAAAAGCATCATTCCTACGCCGAGTACTTTACCAACTTCCACCGCCGCTTGACCTTCCAACCCTAACAACTTAGCATGTACGCCAACAAACCCAAATAAAACAATACAAATAAAACCAATCACACTCGCCCAAAGAAAACTCTTAAGCGTCGTTTTCGGATCACTCAAAAATCCGCGATCGGTTAAGACCGCATCGTGAAAGGGATAACTAAAAATTTGAATAAGGGCAACAAAAAATAAATTCAAACCCGTTGACATACTCCAAGTACCAGACGCTACGTAGCTAGAAAATTCAAACTCGCTCTGCGGCAAAATTATTCCTAAAATAATAAATAATAAAACTCCAAAAAAAATCATTTGAATCGCATCTGTAAAAATGGAACTACTCATTCCTCCTTTTAAAGTATACAATAACGTCAGCGTTGTAAAAACCAAAACGGCACCAATATAATTCGTACTTCCCGGCGCACCAAAGTAACTTCCGATCACCATCGTATTTGACCATACCTCATTGAAGAGTCGAAAGCCAACGAGGATAGAAAATAAATAAACCGCTCCCCTACCATATTTATGCTGTAAGAAATGGTGCAAACTCTGAAATCCACCTTGCGTTCGCAATTGATAAATAATAATTCCTGCCACGACAAAGGAACCGTAATACGTTGCGTAAGCGACCGCGCCAACCATTCCGAAGCTAAGACTCAAGTTTGCCGCATTCGTGATCGACTTGGCAAAAATCCAAGAAATGATCAGACTACTCGTCAGCATTACAAAGTTGGGTTGCTTTCCTTTTGTCGAAGTACCTTCAAAAAAATGCTTAACTGTTTTAGCTGAAGGACCAAACTTTAGGAACGCAATTCCAAAAGCAGTCAATAATAACCATTGCCAAAAAACTACATCCATCTTATCTGCTTATTTATTATCCCGATGATTTTTTTAATTTGCATCCCACCAAACTTTTACGTTGACACTGTTTCCATTGCTTGCCGTCGCTGCCTTAAAATTAGCATTGTTCAACGCAGCTTCGTCCGCGGGGTAAGGCATTTTTGCGGGGATTAAATCATTGTTTAAACTAGCCGCAATGGTTTTTAACTTTGGAAATCCAGTACGACGATAATCAATCCAACCTTCATAGCCGTTGATAATATTAGCAATCCACTTTTGAGTAATAATTTGTTCAAGCTTGTCTTGTCCATTTTGTCCATAAGCAGCATTGCCCGTCGTTAAATAATCCGCAGGTAAAGCTGTATTCCAATAGGCGAAAGCTAAAGCGACTGCTTCGTCGTACAAACTTTTTGCATCAGCCGTAATCAATCCTCGTTCTGCTGCTTCGGCTAAGAAAAATAAAGTTTCCCAAGCGGTTAAAAAATTAGCTTGCAACGCAGCTGGTTCTTCTCTAAAAATACGCCCCGTCAAAGAGTAATCTGCGACTGAAATTGAAGTTTGAGAAGCATCCGGACCATTGAGAAATCCTTGGAAGTTTGCCGGCTCATTGGCCGTCGTTCGATAAAACTTAGATAAGCGTGGATCAGATAAGTCAGTAAGAATTTCTTCCGCAGTTGCAGATAAAATAAATAGATTAAAATCTCCCGAACGCAAATTTGCCATTCGAAAGTTATTGGGTTGGGCTGCCGCAAAATCAAAAACTGCATTTTCTACATTATTGCTAATATAATTTCCGGCATCATAAATAGCTTGTAAGTCTTCTTTTACCGCTACTCGACCTGCAATTCGTAATAAGGATTTAATTCGTAGAGATTGTGCAAACTTAATCCACCCATTCAAATCTCCATTAAAGAGAATGTCTCCTGCTAAAGCAGCTGTTCCACCATAATTACTCAAGACTTCAATTCCTTTTTCCAAATTTGCTAAAATACCATTCTCCCCTAAATAGATATCTTCTTGTCGATCGTAAACAGGCGTTACCTTTCCCGCTGTGCCTTGCAATGCTTCGCCGTAAGGAACATCTCCATAGATATCCGTCAAAGCTGCCGTCAAATATGCTTTTAAAATTAAAGCCGGACCTTCATAAACGGCAAGCGTAGGTTTCGCACGTGCTTGTTGAAGAATGATTTCGTTGTCGCGTAAATTACGGTAAAGTGTTGGCCAAGGATTTCCACCGAATTGTGGTTCTGTCAAACTATGACGATCAAATAAATTAAAATCAATCGCTGTAAAATATTGTCCAAGTAAATTCCCCGCTACAAATCCTTCGTAAGCCATTTCATCGCCGTAATCATAAATGACTTGACGTAACAAAAGATTAGGTTGTACTTCCGCAGGAGCATTAGGATTGGTATTGATTGCTTCAAAATCTTGCGTACAAGATCCGATAAAAACCAGCAAAAAAAGTATATATATGTATTTCATTATTCCTATTTTATGGAGCTTATTATTAAAATTGAATCGCAGCCTTCAAACCAATACTACGGGAAGTCGCATAAGACATATCTTCTACACCACCGACAAAACCGCTACCTTGCACCGCTAATTGTTCTGGATCGAAATGTGGTATATCGCTGATCGCAAACAGGTTTCTACCGATCAAAGAAAGTCGTAAACTTTTACCATTAGTAAAAAATCCTTTGGTGCCGTTGAAAGTATACGCTAAAGAAAATTCTCTCAGTTTGAGGTAACTCGCATCGTAAGTATTGTTCTCTTCGTGGTTCCGATCGTAGTATTGACGATAATAACTTTCAGCACTAACGGCAGTGGTATTCGCTGTCCAGATTGGATTATCTGCTGTGCCTGTATTCACTACGCCTTCCGCTACAATTCCTCCCGTTGGTCGGTCTTCCGTTTCAATCAACTGTCCTCCAACACCAGCTAAAGCCAAGGTTCTAGAAACGAGCACACCACCAAAACGCCAATCAAGCAAAAAGCTCATATCCCAGTTTTTGTAACTAAAATTATTATTCCAAGCAAGTACAAAATCAGGATTGCTATTTCCTAATTTAATCAAGTTGTTATCCACAATGTAACGACCGTCTTGGTCGATCACGAAATCTCCATTTTCATTCTTCAAATATCCAGTCCCGTAAAGATCTCCAACGCGACCACCTTCTGCAACTTGTACCCAAACCGTTTGGTTGACATTATCATAGACCCGAGAATATGCGAGTGTCAATCGACCTTCTATCTCATCGGGCAAATCTTCTACCGTCGTTCTATTACGACTAAAGTTAAAAGCAGTTTCCCACCTAAAGTTTTTGTTGACAATTGACGTTGCTCCAAGGATCAATTCAAAACCTTGCGATCGAACTTTACCACCATTCACCACTCGCTGTGTATAACCAGAAGTTATCGAAACGGGTAAGGCGATGATTTGATTTTCCGTCAAGGCATTATAATACCCAAAGTCTACGCGCAAGCGATCATCCCAAAATCGTATGTCTCCACCTAATTCTATGGAAGTCGTAATTTCTGGCAACAAACTATTATTCGCTATGAGGTCTTGCCCACTAAAAGTAGGCTGAGCATTAAATGGTGTTTGCGCTGCAAAAACGCCCGAAGTCTGAAAAGGATCCGTATCATTCCCAACTTGTGCCCAACTCGCTCGCAGATTAACAAAGGAAAAAACACTTGGCAATTCAACTACTTCCGAAAGCAAAAAACTTGTAGCCACCGAAGGATAGAAAAAAGACGTACCGTCCGCAGCATTCGGCGTAGCCAAAGCACTCGACCAATCGTTGCGTCCCGTAACCTCAAGAAACAACCAATTATCATAATCAAATTTAGCCACCGAAAAAATGCTGTTAATTCTTTTACGACCGTCGAAGGAAAAAGCTGCCACGGGTGCTGCTGCATTCAACAAAGAAAAAATACCGGGCTGTGCTAACGCTACGGTTTGCAATTGACGAGAAGCAGTCCACTGATCTAAACGATTCAGCCCAACGGCAAGATCTACTCCAAACTTAGACCATTGCTTTTTATAGTTGACCATGAAGTCTGTATTTTGCTCTTTGTAATAAACATTATGTTCTGCGTAAGCGCCGTTTCTAAATCGGTTAGAACTAAAGTTTCTTAAAAATCTACGATCTTCGTCAGAAAGGTCAAGTCCAGTTCTCGCACTTACACTCCACGATTCGTTGATCGTGTATTTCGCAGATAAATTTCCAAAGAGCCTAGATCGTTCAAAAGCATTTCTATTCTCTTCCAAAATAAAATAAGGATTATCAAAGAAGGTATAATTAAAAGCATATTGCTGTACCCCTTCTAAACCCGGTTGCCAATAATCTTTCAATTTTTCCGTATCTAAAGAACGAGGTCCCCACGCAACCAAAGAGTAATTTACATTTTCTGAACCGTAGCCATTTCCTGGGCGATTGTCGCTTCTGGAAGTTACGTAGCTAAAAGAAGTATTAAACTCAAGTTGCCGCAAAGGTTTAAACTTCAAGCGCGTTGTGATAGTTTGTCGATTTAGGTTAACGCCCGGAATAATAGATTCATTTCTCAGGTCCGTCAGTGAAATTCGATAATTCCCTTTATTGAATCGTCCTGCCAAAGCTAAGTTATTGGTAAACGTAGAACCTACTTGGTAAAAATCTTTCAAGTTGTCGGGATTAGAATTGAAAGCAGTCGGTGTAATGGCTGCGCCACCGTGAACGACAACGTCACCACCTCTAACCGTTCCTCCACCGGGTAAAATAACGGGCGAATCGAATTGAGGAATTAGCATACCTTGGTCCAGTGCAGGTCCCCAAGAGTAAGTGATATTATCGTTGGTTCCGCCACCCAGTCCATCGACAAATTCAAATTCACCAGAATTCCCTTGTCCATATTTGTTTTGAAAATCGGGTAATTTGAAAGCGGTTTCAATGGTAAAACTCGTATTAAAACTTACGCCGATTCCCGTCGCGTTCGCACCACTTTTCGTAGAAACGATGACAACACCATTAGAAGCTCTCGTTCCATAAAGTGCCGCCGCACTCGGTCCTTTCAAAACCGAAATACTTTCGACATCATCTGGATTAATATCCATCGCGCCATTCCCAAAATCTACTTCTTGAAAACCTGCTGCCGCTTCGTTCGTAAAATTAAAAGTACTATTGTTGTTAATTGGCGTTCCATCAACGACGAAGAGTGGATTGTTATTGGTAAAAGAAGCTTCCCCTCGAATTGTAATCTTGGAACTTGATCCAATTCCAGTAGCTCCTTGACTAATCGTGACGCCCGCAAATTTCCCCGCTAAGCTTTGTACTAGATTAGCGGACTTTACTTCCGTCAAAGCACGTTCTTCTATTTTTTGTACATTGTAGCCTAATTTTTTAGAAGAACGTTCCAAACCAAAAGCAGTGACGACTACTTCCTCCAACAGACTCGTATTCTCCGTTAAATTAACTTCCATTATTTTTCCTTCTACTACTGGAAGTTCTTGGGTCGTATACCCAAGGTAATCAAATACCAATACAGCCGTATTGTCTTTTACTCGAATGCTAAATGCGCCTTGCTCATCAGTATTCGTAGCATTGGTAGTTCCTTTTTCGATAACGTAGGCACCTACGAGTACTTCGTTGGACTTTGCATCTTTAATGGTACCTGAAATTGTTATTTGTGCTTTATTTGTGCCTAATAGCGTACCCATTACAATTAATGTAATCAAGAGTCTCATTAACATCTTAACTGTTTTAAGTTAAAAAATAAACTTGGGAAATAAGTTGAGTAGGGTGCTTCAAACAATTGAAAGATCAAATTGAAAAAAGAACCTGAATAGAAAGCAAGCAAATTCCAACTATGTTGAATTCCATGAAATGCTTTAGGAAAGAAACATCATCTCTTGATCAGCAGTGTTGCACTACCGAAACAAGAAGCGGAAACTTCTAATACATCCAATAAAATCATAGCGAAGCTGCCTTCCAAATTTATACTATGGAGCTCTTAAGGAAGGTTGTTGTAGAACGATTGCAGGAATACGTGTAACGATAAAATTCAAAATAATTTTACGCACTTCTACCGTTAATAATAAAATCCATTTTTTGAATTTATGACTATCTTGCAAAGATTTCAATAACTGCTGTAAAGCTGCCGGATCGTTGATATCTTGTAAGGTAGCAAGCCAGTGAATCGACGCATTTTGTTGTGCGGCATAAGTTTTAAATGCGGCTAACAGTTCTGCCGTTTCCCAATTCAGTTGACGAAATAGTTCTTTGTCAAATTGTGCCCGATTCAACGTAATGAGGTACGTTCCTCCGGCTTGTGTCGGACCCAATACGAGATTGGCCTGATCACAAAATTCATCTGCGTTTCGTAAATCTTGACTACAAAGTTCTGGGCAATCATTTCCAATGATAATGACGCGAGAAAAATCATGAGAAAACACTTTTTCTACTTCATTCGCCAAACGTTCACCGAAGTTTGCCCCTTTTTGCTGATGACCATTGGCAATAAAAAGTGGAAAGTCTGTTTGTGCAACAACTCGTTTTGTATTCGCAATTAACCGCGCTGCAATCTTCAGGTTCTTCGCTTTTTGTTCGACCAAAAAGGATTTGTGTGCAACTTCTTGTCTTGCCGTCCGAGTGAAGAATAATATAGCAGTTTCGTGTTTGATGGTCGCTGAGTTTACATTTTTTAACGTGCCGCAAAGCGCAAAGATGGAGAAAAAATACCATTATACGACGTCGCTACCTTGACAATTCGTAGAAGTAGTCGAATTATTTGATAAATTTAGCTTTTCTGCTGCCCGTAAAAATTAAGAATTATCTGAGAAGTTGTTCGCTAATAATAGACTAAACATCCTTGTTTTTCAAGAGTAGTAAGCCATTCAGGTAAGATAAGGTCATGATTCCAACGCAGGTCCAATTTCTCTAAATGCTTCATTTTTAATAAATCTTTAGGTAATTCTTGTAATTGGTTCGCACGCAGGTCTAGATGTAAGAGATGTTCCATTTTAACGATGGTACTCGGTAAAGTTTTTAGTTGATTGTAGCGTAAGTTTAGCACACGTAAACCCGTCAATTTTCCGATACTGTTCGGCAATGCTTTGATTTGGTTACTTTCTAAGTCTAAAGTTTTCAATTGTGTCAATGCGCCAATTTTACTCGGCAGTGCTTGCAATCTATTTTTCATTAGATGTGCTTCTTGTAATTTTTTCAATTGACAAAAAGAATCCGGTAAGGCTGTTAGTTGATTCTTGTAAAGTCGAAGTTCTACCAATCCTTTTAACTGACCAAAGTTTTGAGGTAAGCTAGTTAATTGATTGCCCGCTACATTGAGATAACGGAGCTTTTTGAGCTGACATAATTCCGCGGGAATCGCTTTTAACTGATTATTACTCAAATACAAAAAACCTTTTAAATTTTTAATTTCGCCTAAGGCTTTGGGCAAACTCCGAAGTTGATTATGGCCTAAATCAAGCATCTGTAGTTTTTGAAAACGACCAATAGACTTAGAAATGCGCGTCAATTGGTTTCCACCAAAATTGAGTTGTTCTATTTCTGTATGCTTCCAAAAACTAGCAGGAATGGAACTAATATCATTCTTAAACATCGAAAAACACTTAATCGGCGTTTCTGATTTTGCTAGCGTTGGGAATGTTGTTAATTGACGATCATCGTAATTTATATTCATAAGATTCTTTTAGGTTGTCAAAAAGAAAAGTATCAAGTCGCTCCACCTTCTAGGCCTTTACCAAAGCGTGTAACTTCAGCACCGAATTCCAGTTTCTTGTTGTTGCACTCACCTTTAGTTTTCTTTCAAAAAAATTATTGGAAAGCTTCGTTCGACCATAACCGTCTGGACAGTATAGGTAAATAAACTGTCCATTGATCTGAAACTCGTCCGTACCAGATTGAAAATCTACCAGTGTAGTAAGTAGTTCCTCACTAGGCAGCGCAGCTAAAAAGGTGAGCTGCAATTTTTTAAAATCTTCCGATGGTTTTGGTAAGAAAGGATTAGCTTGAATCGCTTCCTCAAAATCCGTGGAGACATAGACAAACACCTTAACCTCAAAACCAAAAGTTATTTTTATTTGCTCGCGAATAGTATCTATCAATTGCTCTGGACGAGTTGCTTTTGTCGTAAAAAGAACATTCCCACTTTGTATATAAGTAACGACCTCTTTCCAACCCAAGGCTTCGTACATCGCTTTGAGTTCCGCCATTTTGATTTTTTTCTGACCACTTACATTAATACCACGGAGAAGAGAAATATACCTTGTCATCTGTCAAGTTGTTTTAAAATAATGTGACACAATGATAAAACAAAATGTGACATTGATCATCATATTTTAAAAAAAGAAGTCTTGGATAAAGTTGAATTTACAATAAGGAACAGTCCGTTTTATTTAAGTG
Source organism: Saprospiraceae bacterium (assembly GCA_045110315.1). Taxonomy (GTDB): domain Bacteria; phylum Bacteroidota; class Bacteroidia; order Chitinophagales; family Saprospiraceae; genus CALFBG01. The sequence continues at coordinate 2,348 of JBGCFY010000060.1, read as the reverse complement.
ACTACCTTATTCTTTTATTTTAAAGTTCAAAAAATAGCACAAAACGCATTAAAACAGTAAAAAACAACAACAAACAGCAATAAAAGCTTGAAAATTACTATTTATCTAGTATCTTTATCAAAGCAAAATTGAAAAAAATGAAAATACCATTTCCCGAAGCATTCGAAGTACTACAAGAACGAGACGAACATTTCGAAAAAATTACCCACGAGGAATACCCTAATAATCTAGTCTTCGCTCAGATTATTTTGATCGCTATTTTCTCTTTTCTTTATGGCACCATCATGGGGAGCTATAATAGCTGGGAACAATCCTTATCCTCCGGCGGAAAACTGTGTATACTAATTTTTTTAACACTAGTCATTTGTTTTCCCTCCTTCTACATCGTACAATTGGTATTAGGATCAAAAGTAAAAATCAAGCAATTAGCGATGATGATTTTGAGTGGTTTCTTAATGACAACCACCATCATGTTGGCTTTTGCACCCATCATTTTATTGTTTCAACTTTCTGGAGACAACTATAATTTCTTAAAATTCTTGCATCTTGGTGTTTTTGTTTTTGCTGGATTTTTTGGAATGCGGGCAGTCTTGGAAGCACTTAAAACTTCTTTTGCGGCAACGGGTGTTTACCCTAAAATCGGCTTAAACATCTTTAGAATCTGGGTCATTATTTTCGCCTTTGTCGGCGTACAACTCGCTTGGAATCTTCGCCCTTTTGTCGGATCAAAAGATATGAAGTTTGAATTACTCAGAGAAGATACCCGTGGGAACTTTTACCAAAATATGGTTCGATCCATTGGAGATATGCTGGGTGCGGATTAAATACACGGCAACAACTATGAGGAAACAGATTTCTGAGAGGATAAAACCAATAAATTATGAAGAATAAAAAAATCATCCGTGGATTAATCGTTATTCCTCCTTTGATTGCTGTATTTTTGGGATGGATGGACTACGAAGTAACTTCTCTATCTAATTTATTTAGTGAGCCAGGTAATATTATCGCCTTACTTTTATATACCGTAGTTTTTCAAATGATCGGTTCCATTTTAGTCTGTTGCTATTTTTCATTGAAACCCATGTTTAAATAATTCAATTCTTTCAAAATCATTAGTCGACCCAATGCTATGCGTGCGGAAATCATGACCATCGAAGAGGTTGCCAAATACCTAAAACTAAAGCCTCAGACCATTTATACCTGGGCTCAAAAAGGGAAAATTCCTGCCGCTAAGATCGGTAAGGAATGGCGCTTTCGTCGTGACTTAATTGATGCTTGGTTTAACCAACACATCCAAGAGCAATTCCAACCCTTAGTCGAAGAAATTGAAAAAAAGAAAGAAAACGAAGAATAAGGTTTTTAATCGCTAACCCCCTTTTTTTACCAAAATTATATTTCTATGAAAATTTTCAAAATTCTATTTTGTAGTCTCTATTTATGCCTTTCCGGAAATTTCAACCTCCAAGCGCAGAGTTATTTCAACCTTAATTTAGAAGTCCTACACGACGACCAAAAACGCCCTCTTGATTGGTATGGTAGTTTTAATAAACCAGTTACAGAGCATCACGCTTTACTCGATAAAACGGTCCAAAAAGAAGGAAAATATGCTATAAAAATCGTTGCTCCAAAAACCAAAGCAGCCACCGACGGTTTCGGTTCTTCCTTTACCATCATTCCCGCTAAATACGATGGTAAAAACATTACGCTTCGTGGATATGTCAAAACCGAAAAAGTAAACTCAGGCTTTGCGGGTTTATGGATGCGACAAGACGGAGAGGCTGGTATGTTAGAATTTGACAACATGAACGACCGTGGCATCAAAGGAGATCAAGGTTGGACCTTATGTGAAGTCACCCTTCCTCTCAACCCGCAAACAAAAAAAATAAATATCGGTGGGTTACTCGTTGGCGATGGTACCATGTGGTTTGACGACTTGTCTCTCACCATCGACGGCCAACCACTTAATCAAGCACCAGCTAAAATCGAAAAAATATACGGCGCCGACGCAGATAAAGAATTTGATGCGGGTTCAAAAGTAACAATCGAAAGTGTTCAAGCAACTCAAGTCCAAGAACTTGCCCGACTCGGAAAAATATGGGGTTTCTTAAAATACCACCACCCTAACATTGCCACAGGAAATCACAATTGGGATTACGAATTATTTAGAGTTTTACCAGCAGTATTAAAAGCCAAGGATAAAAAGTCTAGAAGTAAAATCTACCTAGATTGGATTGAAAAACTTGGTCCTATTTCAAACGGTACCACTTGCACCGGACCTGATAAAAACGTACTCGCTTACCAAGCTAATTTTGATTGGCTAAAAGACAATCAATTTTTCAGCGATGCGC
>JBGCFY010000059.1:0-5944 GCA_045110315.1 Saprospiraceae bacterium | reverse complement strand
TCTTTTTGTTTTATAATATTTATCCTACAGGATTTCCCGTCGGAGAAGAGGATACAGAAAGGGGGAAAGCACAAATTGCTAAGTTAGATGCACAACTGGAAGCACTTAATAATTTTAAAGGAAAGTCTTACTTCACTCCTGGAAACCACGATTGGATTGACGAAGGAGTCTTGGGCGTTCGAGCGCAAGAAGCATACGTAGAAGCTCATTTGAATAAAGGCATTGAAGATGAAGATGACTGGGAAAACTATTATTTACCTGACCGAGGTTGTGGCGGTCCAGAATTGGTGGAAATAACGGATCAATTGGTCGTCATTTTTGTAGATTCAAATTGGTATTTACGCGATTGGGATAAAGAGCATATTTCATTAAATCAAGGTTGTGAAGCACTCAGTAGAGAGAAGTTTTACTTTTTATTGGAAGAATTAACGAGGAAGCATCGTAATAAAAATGTCATTATCGCTTCGCATCACCCGATCTATACTTATGGTCCACACGGAGGGAGATACAGTCTTAAAAATATCATTTTCCCTTTAACACAATTAAGAAATAATTTATATGTACCGTTACCTGTTTTAGGATCTTTAGCGGCAATTTTTCGTTCTAATATTGGTTCTCGACAAGATGTTGCTCATCGGGTCTATAAAGATTATCGGGAAGATTTATTAGCGAGCACTACCAAACATGGTAGTTATATCTTTGCTTCGGGACATGAGCATAATTTACAATACATTGAGCGCAAAGAACAGAAAATAATTGTGAGCGGTGCAGGTTCTAAAAAAAGTCCTGTTGCCCTAGGAAGAGGTTCAAAGTTTGCTTTTGGTGGGAACGGTTTCTCCAAAATAGATTTTTATCAAGATGGTTCGGCTTGGTTAAGTTTTATTGCAACCCAAGAAGACGGCACGGATAGTATTGTATATGTACAAAAAATCAAAAGCAAATTAGAGATTAGTCCAGAAAATATACCGGAAGAATTTCCTATCCTTGATAAGGAAATTACCTCAATCAAAACTCAACCTACTTTAATGCAGGTTAAGTCAAAAGGAAAGCTGCACAAGGCTTTTTTGGGAGCGCATTATCGAGACTTATATGCGCACGAGTATGATTTTCCGGTTTTGGATTTGGCGGATTTTGAAGGTGGAGCCTATCCCGTAAAAAGGGGCGGAGGAAATCAAACGAACTCTTTGCGATTAAAGACAAAAGATGGTCGCCAGTTTGCCATGCGTGCTTTGACAAAAGATGTTTCCCGCTTACTACCTTATCCGCTCAATAAGAGTTCGGTAGCAAGTTCGGTCGTTGCCGAAAACTTTCTTTCTACGCATCCATTTACGCCTTTGGTGATTCCAGGATTAGCCGATGCGGTTGATATTTATCATACTAATCCCAAACTATTTTATGTTCCAAAACAACCGTTGTTGGGCGTACATAATGATCTTTTTGGGGGAGATGTTTATTTAATTGAAGAACGTCCTTCTAAAGGACACGAAGAAGTAGATAGTTTTGGAGAGACCGTGAAATTTTATAGTACACCAGATGTTTCTGAAAAACTCAGGAAAAGCCATAAACATAAAATTGATCAAGCGTGGGTGATTCGATCCCGTTTATTTGATTTGTTGATTGGAGATTGGGATCGGCATGATGATCAGTGGCGCTGGCAAATGCGGAAAGTGGGAAAGAAGAAATTTTACCGTCCGATCCCGCGAGATCGCGATCAGGTATTTTCTAAATATGATGGTGTAGTCGCTTGGATTGCACGAGAATTCGTTCCATTTATGCGCCAACTTAAAGTATACGATTATGAAATTAAGCACAATACAAAATGGGACAATTGGAGTTCTCGTTATTTTAATCAAAGTTTTCTCAATGAGATTACTTGGGAAGTATGGGAAAAAGAAGCGCAATTTCTCAAAGACAATTTAACGGATGAAGTGATTAACGAAGCTTTTAAGGCAATGCCTCAGTATGCACAAGAAAAAACCTCGGAATCGCTAAAGGCAAAATTGCGCCAACGTAGAGAGGATATCGTAACCTATGCTCGTCAGTTCTACGAATTTTTTTCCGATGAGATTTCTATTTTTGGAACCAAAAAAGATGAACGCTTTGAAATAACGCGAAGGGAGAATGGTAAGACCTTGGTGGAAATTTTTTATAAAGATAAAAAAGAATACAGTCGCTTATTTGATTATGAAATTACTAAAGAAATTCACATTTATGGATTGAGAGGAGACGATGTTTTTAACATACAAGGAGAAGCTGATCAATCTTCGACCTTGAGAATCATTGGTGGTTTAGGAGAGGACGTGATTAATGATCGTTCGAAAGTAAAAGGCTGGTCTAAAAAAACGAAGTATTATGATAGCAAAAAAGGAAATACGCTAAATTTAGGAACAGAAGGAAGTAATAAGACGAGTAAGCATAAACGTATGAATTATTTTGATCGTCGTGATATTCACCATGAACACGATTTTGATGTAAAATATCCAATGATGGGATTTAATCGAGATGATGGTTTCATTCTCGGAGCCGTTTATGATCTTACGCGGTATCGCTTCAAGAAAGTTCCTTATTCGGATAAGCATAAACTGTCTTTGAGTTATGCATTTCGAACAGAAGCCATAAGTTTTGACTACGAAAGTGAATATATGCAAGCAGTCAAGGATTGGGATTTTACTTTCGATGTTAACGTTCACGGTCCAAGAAATACCTTTAACTATTTTGGCTATGGAAATAATACACCAAATACTGGTCGTGACAATAGAAGGTTCAACGAAGTGCGGATCAGTCGTGCGAATATCAACCTAGGGCTGCGGCGACGATTTTCGAATCAAGCGGGTTCTTTCAAGGTTTTTCCTTTGGTAGAATGGCTGGATGTTCAACAAACCGAAAATCGGCTTTTAACATTAGATCGGGCAGAGCAAGGAGCAGAAGTTTTTGACGCGAAGTTTTATCTGGGAACAGGTTTGAGTTTTAAGTTTGCCAACTTAAGTAATTTTATGAATCCCAAGTCTGGCATCAGTTTTTCAGCAGATTACAAATGGCGGACGCTTGCTGAGACGGTCCGAGAAAACTTTTCCTCTTTCAACACTGATTTTACTTTCTTTTTACCGTTAATGCGTTCCCAACAGATAGTTTTGGCTTCTAAAGTAGGCTACGGACTCAATTTTGGTGGCGATTACGAATTTTACTACGGACAAACGATTGGAGGAGATAACTTGCGGGGATTTCGAAATGAACGTTTCTTAGGCGATCGTGCATTTTACCATATGAATGATCTAAGAATTCGGGTTATTTCAAACGAGAATACTATTTTACCTTTTGTTATGGGATTTCACGGTGGTTTTGATTATGGTAAAGTTTGGTTGAATGATCAACCTTCAGAAGATGATTTTAACTACAGTTACGGTGGCGGTTTTTGGCTTGAACCGGCAGGTTTAGCCGTCATTTCTTTTGGATACTATAAGTCTAAAGATGACGTTCGAGTTGCCGTGAAATTTGGTCACCAATTTTAGTATTACACGGAACCAGCAAAATGATTGTATCTTAGTACTGGTTTTATTTTTTTATTTAAGAATTTAAAAATTTAGATAATGAGCATCGTTGCTTATCCCATAAAGAACCCTAAAACAACTATTGAAAAGTTGGAGGTTTTTGCTGGAAAAATTATTACTGATTTTTCCGATAAAGTTGTATACCACGATATCAAGTATGCACACCGTTTGGTGAAACACGTCAAAATGATTGGTGAAAAAGAAGGTTTAAGTCCTGCCGAGATGGATATGACTTTGATGGCAACTTGGTTTCACACTACTACGTTTGGAGAATTTGCGGTACAAATCAATCCAGAAAAGAAAAAATTTCAGTCTTCGAATTACGAAAAGCTAATTCAAAAGTATACAGCATTATTTACGGAGGAGAATGAAATAGCGGAAGAGTGCAAAATGCAAGTATTGTCAATTCTTAAGAATATCAATATTCCCGTTACCGTAACCAATAAGATTGAAGCGGTTATCGTAGATAGTATTAATTATGAGTTTACTACTAAGAAAGCGAGTAAACATATCAAACTTTTGTACCAACAAACGTTGTTGCGTAATATTAGTATTGGTGAAAAGACTTTTTATGAGGTAGCTATTCCTTTTTTAGAAATACGATCTTTTTATACAAAATATGGAAAGAAGGTGCTCTATCCTAAATATCTTTCTTTTCTTGATCAAGTAAAAAAAGAACAAAAATCTTTATCCAAACAAGAAGATTTATTATTGAAAAAAGAGCTAGACATTAATGAGGAAGAATTAAAACAACTCAAAAAAAATCTAAAATCTTCTCGTGGGCGAGACGATCGAGGAATCCAAACTTTATTTCGAACGACTTCTAAAAATCATTATACGCTAAGTACCATGATTGATCGAAAAGCTAATATTATGATCACGGTCAATTCCATTATTTTCTCCTTGGTTGTAGGTGGTATTATCGGTGAAAGTCGGGAGACTGCGCAATTCATGGAATTTGTTCCGATGGCTGTTTTAGCAACTTCGAGTTTGGTTTCAATTGTCTTTGCCGTACTTTCCATTCGACCAGAACAAACGCATGGGAAGTTTACAGAGAATGAAATTCGTAATAAAAAAGGGAATTTATTATACTTCGGTAATTTTCACCAAATGCACCCTGATGATTTTGAGTGGGGAATGTTACAATTACTTAATGATGGGAAATATCTTTATACCTCTATGATTAAAGATTTGTATTATCTAGGCCTTACCTTGAGCAAAAAGAACAAATTAATTCGCGCCTCTTTGAATACATTTATCATTGGCTTTGTGATCACCGGATGTTTGCTGATGTTTATTTCCTTTGAGTGCTTTTTGTGGCGATAAGTTTTTTTATTTAAATAAAAATAAGGTAGACAGACTTGTCTGGTTCTGTTTTTTTACGTAATATTGTGATATGAAAAATTCTTCGGTTAGACAGAATATAATTGAAACGGCATCTCGGCTTTTCTACAACCAAGGGTATAACCTTACGGGAATCAATGAGATTATTCGGGAAGCTTCGATTGCGAAAGCCACGCTCTATAGCCATTTCAAGTCTAAAGAAGATATCTGTCTAGCGTATTTAAAACATAAAAATGATCAATTGGTAGCAGATGTTAAAGTCTTTATTGCTCAAGCGCCAAAAGGCAAATCGCAGCTTTTAGTTTTGTTTGACTTTTTAAAAGTTTTTTTTAAAAGTAAGGATTTTAATGGTTGCTGGTGTCTAAATACTATTTCAGAAATTCCAAAAGAAAATGAAAGAATTCGATCAGAAATTCAACGACAAAAGCAAGAATTTATGACCTTGATCGAAGATACCGCAAAGCAGAATTATAAAGAAATGCCGAGTAAAGAAGCGGAACTCCTCGCAAAAAAAATATATTTATTATACGAAACTGCCGTTGCAGAAAGTCATTTGCACGAGTCTTCTTGGCCAATTGGCACCGCAAGAGAAATGGCTAAAGCGATTCTACCAGCATAAAAAAATTTACCTATCTAAAGACAGACTTGTCTGTCTTGTTTAATCATAAAAAATCATTTATCATGAGTCAATTCGAAAAAAAGATCGCCTTAATTATTGGAGGTACTAGTGGCATTGGTCACGCAACGGCAACGGCCTTATTGGAAGAAGGTGCAACGGTACATATCGTAGGCAGAAGTACAGGAAAGATTGCGGACGCGCCACAATTAGTTAAGCACCAAATTGATATTACCAAGCAAGCAGAAGTAGACCGATTAATTGATCAATTGGGCGGTTTGGATAACTTAGATTATCTAGTCAATGCTTCTGGTATTTTTGGACCTAAGCCATTTTTGGATCATACTTTAGCCGACTATAATTCCTACCTCGATTTGAATCGTGGTTTCTTTTTCTTAACACAAGCGGTCGCCAAAAATATGAAAGATACTGGTTC
>JBGCFY010000058.1:0-9342 GCA_045110315.1 Saprospiraceae bacterium | reverse complement strand
GAATATCTTTTGCTGGGTTAAGTGTAGATCTTGAATCCGTAAGCGTAAGACTTCTGATAAGCGTAAACCACCGGAATAAATAGCCATCAATAAGCAACGATGCTTTAGATTCGAGACGGCTCCGAGGATCTTACAAACTTCCTCCTGTGTCAATACTTGCGGTAAGGCTTGCTTTTTCTTCGGGCGAACCAACTTGTACAACATTTTAGAGCGACCTAATACGTTTTCGTAATAGCATTTAATCGCATTAATGATTTGATTTTGAGCAGATTCGGAAAGTTGCTTCTTTTGGGTTAGGTGATATAAATAGCTCATAATCTCTTCTTTAGTGATGTCTTTGGGATCTTTAGCATTGTAATGCCGCAAGAATTGTGAAAAGTACAATTTGTAAGTTTTCAAGGTAGAATGACTGTATTGCTTTAGTCGAATCCAACGTTCTAAGGCGTCAACTGCATCTTGGTAACGGAGCAATGGGACTTGCTTTTGCTTCGATGCCACTGGCAGTTTTTTCTCATATTCAAAAGGTGGATATTTTTCAGCGTCAAATTCTAAGGATAAATGTTGCTGAAATAGGGTTTTAAAATACGCAATCGTCCAAGGGAAATACATCGTAGAGTATCGACCGTTTCCGTGTGCGGTAACGTACTTTTCTAAGGATAATTGTTCTATCCAATAGCTAGCGCGTACCGGAACGCTTAGTTGTAAACGGTGAGGGTACTTGGGTAAAATTTCAATTTTTACTTTCATTTTTATAGATAAATTCAATTTATGAAAGTGGAAAATTAGAACATAATTACTTAATAAACAACAATTTAGATATCTTAAGCGTATTAACGGTTAGGCTTAACGGCTAACTAACGGTTAAGAAGCGTTTCATTAGTCGTTTATAAATTAGAACCGAATTTAAATTACTGTTTTTATTGAAATGAAAGTTTTTTTTCTCAAAAAAAGTATTACTTTGGAGTAACTAAAAAAAGTTACTGATGTTGAGAAATCCTTGCCCCGTTTGTGGGAAAAATATTATTGGTCGATCCGACAAAAAATTCTGTAGCGCTTCTTGCAAAAATAAATTCCACCATCCGAGTGCTTCCAAACAAGGAGATTTAATCAAAACGACCAATCGCTTTTTACTACAAAATTTTAAAATCATGGAAAGCATTTTCAAAGAAGAGAAAAAGGATATGATGAAAGTGCCTAGAATATTACTCGATAAAATGGGTTTCCATTTTAATTACTGTACGGGATGTTATATTAACAGTAAAAATAAATTATATCACTACATTTACAACTACTCATGGATGGAGTTCTCTAGTCAAGAAGTAATGCTCAATCGCAATATTCAAAAGAAAAAATAATGAACGGTTTAGCAAGTAAAACTTACCGATAAAATACCAACACTAAAAGAACCTACGAAATCCCCCGCCGCTCAAAAAACCACCACAACCCAAACGTCCCCAGCACCGCCAACAAAATAATCGTAATCGAGCTCAAAGGCATCAAAATGGCAGCAATCACCGGTGATAGGTTTGCTTGCACCGCATAACTCAACCCAAATACGTTATACACCAAAGCAAAACCATAGGCTAAATAAATGATCCATTTACTTTGTTGGATATAATCCAAAAATGCAGCAAAATGTGCAAAATTAGTACTGGATAAAATGCCATCGCAGGCGGGAGAAAAGTTATTGTTGTCTTCCGTGATGACGAGACCGACGTCGGCTTGTTGCAAAGCACCAGCGTCGTTTAAGCCGTCGCCAACCATGAGAACGATTGCGCCTTGGGCTTGTAAGTTTTTGATGTAAGCTAGCTTTTCTTTGGGAGAATGATTGAAGTGTAACGCGTCAGCTCGGGGGAATAGTTTTTCGAAGGATTCAGCGTGGTGATCTTGGTCACCAGAAAGTAGGGAGAGATCGAAAGTTGTTGCGAGCTGGGCAAGGGTGCTCGCTACATTTTTTCGAAGTTTGGCTTGGTGTTCAAAGTAGGCGCGTTCTTCACCGTTGATTGCTAAGCTAGTCCCTCGCCTTGATTTGAAAACAGCGATTTCTTGTCCTGCGATAATTCCTTGAATGCCGTGTCCCAATTGCTCTTTAAAGTCAGCGACGGGCAATAATTCGCAGGGCGGAAAGTAGGCTAAGATTTGTTGACTGCGCGGGTGGTTGGATTGGTGGACGAGCGTGCAGAGTGCTTGGATTTCTTTTTCGCTGAGCTTGCCGTGTAATTTTAAAGTTCCTTTTCGTTCGGTTAGCGTGCCCGTTTTGTCGAAAACGATGTGGGTGATTTTTTGTAATTGTTCTAGGACGAGTGTGTTTTTTAAATAAAATTGTTGCCTTGCCAGTAAGCGCAATACATTGCCATAAGCAAAAGGAATGGCGAGTGCGACGGCACAGGGACACGCAATAATCAATACGGCAGAAAATGCATTCATGGCTTTGGTCGTGTCTATCGTTAGCCAGTAGCCTAAAGTGATAAAAGCAATTAGGAGAATCAAAATGGTAAAGTACTTCCCTACCCTAGCCGCAAATTCACTCTCGCTAGCAGTTGATTTTTTTTCGGTAAAGGTTTGTTCATTCCAAAGTTGGATTAGGTAAGATTGTACCACTTCTTTTTCTACTTGCAATTCAATCGCAGTTCCCAGTTGCCGACCACCAGCATAAACAGTAGCACCGCGCTCCAAAGGAACAGGAATTGCTTCGCCCGTTACAAAACTGTAATCAATGTGCGCAAACGCTGACAAGAGTATACTGTCCGCAGGAATGAGTTCTTGTTGCCGAACGCGAATTTGATCACCCAACTTGAGTTCGTGAAGCGGTACGGATTGGACTTGATCCGCTACAATTTTTTGGGTAGCAATGGGAAAGTAAGATTGATAGTCTCTTTCGAAAGAAATTTCGTGATAGGTTTTTTGTTGAAACCATTTGCCAATTAACAAAAAGAAAATTAAACCGGCTAAAGAATCCAGATAACCCGCGCCTGTCTCACTAAGAATTTCGTAGGCACTGCGCAGGAAAAGACTCAGGATGCCAATCGCAATCGGAATGTCAATGTTCAATTGATACTGGCGCAATCCTAAAAAAGCACTGCGCAAATAATCCCAACCGGCATAGAAAACCAAGGGAAGACTCAACAACAAATTTAAGTAGGCAAACCATTGAAAATAGTATTCATCCGCCGAAGTAAAGTTGAGCAAACCAAAGTAATCGGGAAAGCTCATGAACATAATGTTCCCAAAAAGAAAGCCTGTTACACCCAATTTATAAAGTAATCCTTTAGAAATGGTCGGACGTTCTTTCCGATTAAGATCCGCCAAGTTGAGTGCGGGCGGATAGCCAATTTGATGGAGCAAGGCGACAATTTTACTCAGCTTAGTTTCAGCCAAACGAAATTGTAACGCTAATTCTTTGTTGAGAAAGTTAACGGTAGAACTTTCAATGCCTTCTTCAAATTCATGCAAATGTTCGAGTAGCCAAATACAGGAAGCACAGTGAATGTCGGGCAAGTAAAGGGTAACTTTTGCCAAGTCGTCTTGACGAAAATCCAAGAGATCGTCTTGGATTTTCGCTTGATCTAAATAGTCAAACTCAGCCGTTTGTAAACTTTTTAAACTGTTACCCGGCTTTTCACTCAAGTCATAAAACTGCGCTAATCCGTGATGGTGAATCAGTTGGTAAACCGTTTTACAGCCCGCACAGCAAAAGTTGGGCTTAGTGTCTTCTTTTGTAGGGGGACAAGGGTCTCCACAATGAGCACAAGTTGTAGCTTGTGGCGTAACGCTTGCTTCCGTCATGTCTGCAAAATTTGTCTAACCTTCTTCCGCTACATTTTTAATGATATCATAGGTCGTAACGATGCCTAGTAAGGTTCCGCCTTTTACGATTGGAATCGCATGAAACAAATTTTCTTTAAATATTTCCAACGCAACTCCAATCCGATCTTCTGGTTCCAAAACTGCAATCCCTTTGGTCATGATATCTTTAGCTTCAAAAGTTGCCAAACTAGTTTGGTTAAGCACTTTTTCAAAGTTGTTATTTGTCATTCCTCTTACGAAAAACAGCATATCGGATTTACTTACCATTCCAACCAATTGAAAGTTATCAACCACAGGAAGATGATGAATTCGATGAGTATCAAATATTTTTTTCAATGCAGCTAGTTTGTCGGTTGGACTAACCGTAATCAGGTCAGCAGTCATGATACTAGAAACGGGTGCCAGAAGGTTCATGATAATACGTTTTATAGTTAAATAATTGAACAGCTACTTAAGTAATTTAGTGTGTCTTGTTACTTATATAATAACAACTATTTGCAAATTTAGTTTAATTGATAAGCGAACTAATAAGACAAAATTGTGTAAGCCCTAACGCTTACTAAATTTCGCAAACTGCGGACTAGGCTACTTGCTGCTTAGCGATCGTATTCCCCATAGTTTTGGTACGCGCTACCGTAGGCTTGGTTGCTTTCTTCGTTACAAATCGAACACCTAAAAGTGCACTTAAGAAAACAGGTAAACCAAATAAAGCTAAAGGCCAAATATTCAAAAAACCTGCGGCGATGATGATTCCCATCATTAAGTAAAATCGAATCATTAAGGTTTCAATCTGGATGTTTAAAATTTCTACTTTGAACATGATTAATATATTTTTTTGTGATAAATTTTATTTTCTTTCTAAGTACACTACAAAGATGCAGCACTTCGAAAGAGAAAAAACTGAGTTTCATCAGTTGGAGCAATGACTTTTGTCACCTTGGTTGTTTTTTTAGCTTTGAAATTATTTTTTGGTAAAAATTAGTTGTCCTTTTTTAAAACAAGCCTAGGTGACGAAAATCACCATTTTAATTGATCATTGTCAGTAAAAACCTACGTTACACCGCTTAACTTGCTACTGAAAGTATAACAGATACTTCGAAAACAGCACTTAACTTACAATGGTAAGTTGAAGTGTTATTCTTGAACAAAAAGAAGTTGTGTCAGTTTGAATAGGAATTGACATCACCTTGAAAATCCGTCTATAAAAGGATTAGATACCGTTTTGTCTAAGCACTTAAAAAAAAGCATACCTATGAAAAGTATTATTTTTCCAACCGATTTTTCGGATCATTCTAAAGCCGTTTTTGGCTACGCAAAATCCCTAGCTGAACAGCTCAATGCGCGACTGAAAGTCGTTCACATTTATCATCCGCAAACTACGCCTACGGCCGGCGTTATTTTGCCAAACCCAGAGGAATTATTGGAGATAAAGCAAAGACGATTAGCTCGTTTCCTACAGGAAGCAGGCGCGAATACGACTTGCGAGCAACAAGTGTATTTAGGATACACCGGAGAAGAATTAGTACGCCTCTCTACGGAGGAAAAACCGGATTTGATCGTGATGGCAACGAGTGGAGAAGTTAACTTAGTAGAGAATATGTTCGGTACAATTTCGACTTACGTTTCTCAATATGCAAATTGTCCCGTATGGCTGCTTCCTCCTGAGGTGCGTTTTAGTGGAATTAATAATATCGCCTATGCGAGCAATTATGAATCAGCCGACGAAAAAAGTTTAACCAAACTCTCCAATTTTGCCAATCAATTTGGTGCACAGGTTCATTTGGTACACGTCAATGAGGACGAAAAAAAGGGAGATGTTGAATTTGAAACTTTAATTCTTAAAAAATTATTTCACCAAAAAGTATCCGATCAGGCGTTTGAGTTAGCGACCGTAGAAAGTGAAAATGTATGGGAAGGTCTACACGATTATGCCCGTACGCAGGAAATCGACCTCTTGGTTTTGCTGACTCGACAACGAGGGTTTTGGGAAGGAATTATGCATACTAGTGTAACCAAGAAAATGGTTTTACAAACTGCGGTTCCCCTACTCGTGCTTCACCTCGAAGATTAATATTATTTCACTTGTTATCTTCAATTTAAATCCAATTCCTTATCCATTAATCTATTAAAACTTTATTCATGAAAACGATTGTTGTCCCTACAGATTTTTCTCCAAATGCAACTAAAGCACTCCGTTTTGCTATTCAATTAGCAAATAGATTTGACGCAGTAGTACACTTGATTCATGCGTATGAGCTTCATTCTCGTGCTGGAATGTTGATGAATATTAGAGATTTTATTCGCAAAGACTCGGAGAAGCAACTTATTCAAACAATGGAACAAGTAAAAGGAGATTTGCTTTATACGGCTTCTTTAAAATCTAAAACCCTTCAAGGCGATGCCATTGATGTGATTACCCAATATGCAGATTCCCACGAGGCAGATCTTATCGTTATGGGCACAAAAGGAGCTAGTGGTTTGAAGGAAGTATTTCTGGGGAGTAATACGGAAGGCTTACTCAAAAATACAACTAAGCCAGTTCTCGCGATCCCTAATGATTTTTCGGAACATAGCTTTGATAAAATTACACTCGCCGTTGATGCGCAGGTAATTAATAATTTAGAGGTTTTGGAACCACTGCGTCAAATCGCACAAGCGAATAAAGCCAACGTACAGGTATTACACGTAGAAAAAGAAAATAAAACGGCAGTTATCGATGAAGGAATTGATGTTTTTCTTTCTGGGGTCAGACATGACTTTCACATCATTAAGCATACAAGTATTTCAGCGGGAATTAAAGCTTTTAACGAAGAAACGGGGGCTAATTTGCTCTGCATGATTCGGCGGAAACGAAACTTTTTAGAAAAAATATTTCATACGAGCATTACGGAAGAAAAGGCTTTTCATGCTAATATTCCACTTTTGGTTATTCAGGATAGAAGCTAAAATCCAGTAAGGAAAGCTGTTTTTACTTGGGTAGATTCGTAATAGTTGCTCGTCCAAGTGAGTAATACTTTGAAGTTGTTTTAAAATGATGTTAGCAACCGAAGGGGAAGGCTTGTAAATCAGGACAAAGCTCTTTTGCATCCCACCCGCAAGCGGTAAATTCTATTCAGAATTTATGCAGCCGTAGCTGCGGTGACGAGAAATAAGGGGAAGTACTGAATTGCAATGCTTTAGCTGTAGGTATTAAGGTCTACTTTAAAACAACTTCAATATCTAATTACGGCAGGGCTTAAAAGCGAGTGCTAAATATTTATTTTCTTCAACTCCGAAAGCCTATTTTCAACTAAAGTCTCAGCGAGACGATACCTTAGTAAACCAACAAAATCGAACAAAGTAAAACTCCATAGGAGTAACACCAAAAGAACCATCTCGAATAAGATAGTTTTCCAATTAAGTTTTACTCAAAGTAGCATTTTAAGCCTCGAAAAAAAATCTTAACGTCTTGACAAACAAAAAGACTATCCCACCGAAGTAGCATAGTCTTTTCTAAGATCTTAAACGCAGTTTTTCTACTGCTTAGTGATTGTGCCCTTCGTGGTTATGACCATCGTGACTGTGATCATGTCCATCATGGTTGTGTGCATCCTTGTGCTTAGGATGCTCTTTATTGGCTACGTAAGCCATTTTGCAATCAGGGCAATTTCCAGCAGCGTCGCTACCGCTTCCCTCACAGTGCATTGGGCAGATGTAAGCTGAAGTGTATTCTTTGCCGGCTTTATCAGCAGCTTCATTACTGCCACCACAAGAAGATAAACAGAGCGCCGTAAGCGTAAGCAAGGCACAAATCGAAAGGTATTTAACTATTTTCATAAAAATTATTGTTTAGGACATTTATAAGAAAGAATTATGTTTAATAATTCGAAAAGCAATTGGGAAAGGCTTTGCCTTTACGCAACTAAGTAGCGATTTTTATTTTTATAAAAGATGCTTGAAGCGTGGACGTTTGGGCGTCGTATCTCCTACTCTAGCTTTTTTACTTCTTTCGAAGGCACTATAGTTACCTTCAAAAAAGACCAGTTGACCATCATCTTCGTAAGATAGAATATGCGTTGCCAAACGATCAATGAACCAACGATCATGCGAAATAATTAAGGCACAACCCGCAAAGTTTTCGATCGCTTCTTCGAGTGCCCGTAAAGTATTCACATCAATATCGTTCGTCGGCTCATCCAGTAAAATTACATTACCGCCTTCTTTCAAGGTAATGGCAAGGTGTAAACGGTTTCTTTCTCCACCGGACAACACACCAATTTTCTTTTGCTGGTCACCACCTGAAAAATTGAATCGACTCAAATAAGCTCTCGCATTAATTTCTGAATTGCCAACTTCAATCGTATCGTTACCGTTGCTAACTACTTCATAAATGGTTTTGTCTGGAACTAAATCTTTGTGATTTTGATCGACGTAGGCCAATTTCACTGTGCTCCCTTGCTCGATTGCCCCACTGTCTGGCTGCTCTTCTCCCATGATCATTCGAAACAAGGTCGATTTACCAACACCATTTGGTCCAATAATACCAACGATGGCATTCTTTGGAACCGACATCGTAAAATCTTCAATCAATACTCGCTTATCGTAACTTTTGGTTACATTTTTTACTTCAATGACTACGTCTCCCAATCTAGGACCGGAAGGGATATACAATTCCAATTTCGCTTCCTTCTCTTTGACTTCTGCGGCACTCATACTGTCGTAAGCACTCAAACGCGCTTTACCTTTGGCTTGGCGACCTTTAGGAGATAATTTAGACCATTCCAATTCCCGCTTCAAAATCTTTTGTCGCTTAGATTCTGCTTTTTCCTCATTAGCCAAACGATCTGATTTTTGTTCCAACCAAGAACTATAATTCCCTTCCCACGGAATACCTTCTCCGCGATCCAATTCCAAAATCCACTTCGCCACGTTATCCAAGAAATAACGATCGTGCGTTACGGCAATAACAGTTCCAGGAAAAGATTGTAGAAATTGCTCCAACCAGTGTACACTTTCTGCATCCAAGTGGTTGGTCGGCTCATCCAGTAACAAAATGTCAGGTTTGCTCAACAGCAATCGACACAAAGCAACTCTCCGTCGTTCTCCACCAGAAAGTACGGCTACGGAAGCATCATCTGGTGGGCAACGTAAAGAATCCATGGCAACTTCCAAGGTATGATCTAAATCCCAAGCATTGTGCAATTCCATTTTGTCGCCCAGCACCCCTTGCTTTTCGATCAAAGCCATCATCTCGTCATTCTCCATCGGTTCTCCAAGTTTTTCGGAAATCGCTTCGTATTCCTGCACGAGATCAACGATATCTTGCATCCCTTCCTGCACGATTTCTTTAACCGTCTTGGTTTCGTCCAAAACGGGCTCTTGTGGTAAATAGCCAATTTTGTATTCCTTATCGAAGGTTACTTTACCTTGATAATTGGTATCTAATCCGGCGATGATTTTTAGCAAGCTCGACTTACCTGAGCCGTTAAGACCGAGTACGCCAATTTTAGCACCATAGTAAAAAGATAACCATATATTTTTGAGGACTTGCTTACT
>JBGCFY010000057.1:0-18911 GCA_045110315.1 Saprospiraceae bacterium | reverse complement strand
AAATTAATTTGCCATTAAATTGTGTTAGATTTTGATCAGTATTGAGGCACGAAAACCGCCCTAAGCCTTTGCTTAGGAAGGCTTTGAGTAACGAAAAGACTGGTCAAAAGATGATGCAAGTTAATAAGTAAAATAATTTGTCTTGGTACTTAAGTAAATGTTTAGATAAAAAACTTCAATTAGGGAGTAATTAAGATTTTCTCCGTTCTAATGATTTCTTTAGAAATGGGATCCATAATTTTTAAGAAATAAATCCCCTTCGCAAAATTGCTTGTATTGACAACTTCCGTCTCGTAGGCATTCAACTGAAAAGCTTTCATTGCTCTTCCATCTATACTTTGCAAAACGCCATTAAAAGTATTTTCCGATGGATTACTGATTTGTAAAACCTGATGCGCTGGATTCGGATATACCTCAAACTCCATCAGACGCTTTTTCATTTCTACACCCCCTTCATCATCAAATAATGGGCTACAATTAGGGTCACTAAATGCTACCGGCACAACGTACTCACAGCCATGTACGCTAACCGTTATAGAGATTAAAGACTCCGCTAAATCTGCGGTAAGTTGTAAACAGCCATCCTCCGCAGGAATAAAGACACCACCTTCAAAATTAAAAAGTGCGAAACCAGGTATTGGTCCTCCATTGAAACTTACACATACTTTCCCGCCCGTAAGACAAATAGGACAAAATAAGTCAGGAGGGCAACCAGTATCTGCCGTAATATCAAAATCCAACTCAGGGCACGCTGCTTTTTCACACTCAACAACTACCGGCAACCAGTATTGACAATGATTTTCTTTGTTGTAGATATTAATAGAACCGATATTTTCTATTTCCGCACCGAAATTATAGCAGCTTGTTCCACTTGGTAAAATAATAGCCGGCGCTCCGTTATTGAAGTTTAATCTAATATCAACCTCTCCACTAGGAACTGCCCCATTACTCACAACACATAGCGTACCTCCTTCGGTGCAAGGATCGCAATCGTTGGGATCATCACAGTTATTGATCGTTATAGAAACATCAAAAGCATCATCACATTCTCCACAGCTAACGTCTTCTTCTTGTATGGTAATAGAGAAAGGATACTGACAATTATTTGGTCCAAACACAATTCCTGAATAAGTATTGGGCGTACCATTGTTGATCGCATCCAGTTCCTCCGCTTGATCATAAGTCAAACAACTACTAAACGGACTATTATTCGGATGACCAGGAAAAGATTGCCAAACAACAGTATAATCATTTAAAAAATCCACCTGTGTAGATACGCCATTCACGGTGACTACCGGACAGAAAAAACCTGTCCCCGTCACGCAAGGGTTACAAGAAAAGGGTGTAAGGTCGTAGCAAAACTCAACGTCAACGCTAGCAGGACACGGTGCGGTACAGTTAACGGAAATATTATCATTACATTCTAAATCAGCATGAAAATGAGATACTGGAAAATTCCCCCCCGGAGTCGCATAAGTATGGCAAACGGTAGCATCAACCGTAATTACCGGAGCACTGCCATCCCCAAAATTCCAAATGTGCGCTATACCGGGAATAGCATTGGTGGAGGTAAAACATACCGTACAATCATTGACGGAAGATACGGTAAAATCACAAAAGGATTGAGCCTGAATTGTGAATTGAAAAAATAAAGAAAATAGTAGAAGGCAAAATAATTTGTTCATTGTTCTTTAATTTAAGATTAGAAAATATGATACTTGCTTAACCCTATACCAATGATAGGATTAAGGTTGATTGAAGACATTAAAATGGTAACAATGCGACACTAGAAAGCACCTTCAAGAGCAGCGTAGTTAATTCCGCTCTTGAGCAAGTGCAAAAAAATACACTGACGTATTGTGTCAACTTCTTAATGGTTCGTACTTCCTAACGGCGGAAAAACGAAGCATTAAAAAACCTTGAATTATGGTCAGTGTAATAAGAAGTTTTGGATAATTTTATCCGTTATTTTTTTTGATAGAAGTTGTTTTAAACGATCTAACCACAACCGTTTAATAGTATGTTCCTTTTAGAACAGAAAGGGTAACCGTAGAAATAAATAAATGCTAGATTTTTTTTAAAATTGCGATCGCTTCTTTTTGTTTGAAGCTATTGGGTTTCGTTGCAATGATTTGGAATAAGGCTTTGGCTTCCTTTATTTTACCTTCTTTGCAATAGCTCATGGCTAAATACCAACGAGCCTGATCTTCATAAATCGGATCTTTTTGATCAATCAGTTGTTGAAAAATAGCATTAGCATTGGTAAATTGATTCGTTTCTAAAAAACTAATTCCTTTGGCGAAGTTAATTTTTGCGGAGCTTTTTGCTAAAGGAATGGCATTAAATTGCGCTAAAGCATTTTCGTAGGCTTGATTACTATAGTATCTTCCACCTGCTTCCAGGACATCCTCATCAGCACTTCCTCGCGCTCCAAAGTTTAAGGCATAAGCTTCATAATATTGCTGATAAACCTCAATCGCGCTAAGTTCTTTTTGTAAAAACCACATTCCTCCAATTACGATCAAGGCAATCGCAGCGGCATATTTTAGTAATGGAATGATTTGAAATGACTGCTCGGGCGGCAGATTTTTTATGGCTTCTTGGTGAATTTTCTTGACCCGATCTCTCAAGTCAAGATCGCCCAGTTGTTCCACATATTTCAAAGCGACCTGCCTTTCTTGAACCAATTGAGCAAAATCCTGATGCTTTGACATTTTGTTTTTGAACGCTTGTACTTCGTTCTTTTTCATACGACCTAATAAGTAATCGTCAATCTGGTCTTCGTTAAATTCTTTCATGCTATTGTAGCGTTAATTAAGTAAATCCTTGAATCCAGGGTTAGCAGCAATTAGCTCCTTTAATTTTTTCATGCATCTAGATTTTTTATTTTTGGCAACTTGTTCACTCGAAAAATCCATGCGCTTCATAATTTCCTTCATCTTTAAGCGATCGTAATAATAATAAATTAAAACGCTGCGACAGCTTTCGCCTAAACTTTTAAGTAATTGATCAAGGAAGTCACTTTTTTCCAACGCTAACATAGTGCTTATTTGCATCGCTGCTTCTGGAAGCAAATGATGCTCTTCGGTTAAAGTCGTTGTTTTTTGTTTTTTGTTCAAGGCTTTATACCACAAGTTTCTGCAAATTGAAAAGAAATAAGATTGGATATTAGTAACGTTATCGAGCTGATCTCTTTTTGCCAATTTATACAAAACCATCAGGCTATCTTGAAAAATATCATCCGCATCTTGTTCTGAACCACTATTTTTCAAAATAAAGTGAAGGACTTTCCTATACATCACTGCGTATAGACTATTCATCGCTTCATCGTTATCCAAAAATACAGAAGATTTTAATAAGGCTATTGTTTTTTTGTTTGAGAACGGTTGCATGAAAGCTTATTAAAGTAGGAAATTGTTTTAAAAATGATGTTAGCAATTGAAGGTAAAGGCTTGAAAATCAGAACGAAGCTCTTTTTGTCTCCCATCCGCAAGCAGTAAATTCTTTTCAGAATTTATGCAGCCATAGCTGCGGTGACGATAAAAGCTGAAGTACTGGGTTGCAATGCTTTGCCTGTAAATATTAAGATCTATTGTAAAATAACTTCAATCTTAAAAAAAAAGTATTTACAAAAATAGGAAATAAAAGTATATTTATTCTTGAGGTGAACTAATTAAGCCTTAGAAGTTGTTTTAAAATTAAGCAAATTCTCATAAGCTATCAATCGTGCTTTTTCAAGGGAGCAAGTACCTTCTCGTCACTAAAAACCTAAGTTAGATGTTACCTTTTTTCTTTTAGTAGGAACACTATATTGAAGCAACTTATTAAGTACTAAGTACCAAGACAAAACTAAAGCGTCTTCGTACTTACTGAGTCTTTATTTTTAATAACTAAAACAACAACGATTATGACACGTTTCACAACACTGTCCCCCTTCTTATTTTTTATCCTTTCTATTTTCTGTATAAATTCATTTGCTCAAGCCAACACCGATCGACCTAGAATTGTAAAGACGAATTGGGCAAATTCTATGGGCTACCCTGGAAATGAATCTTGTATTATCATTCTTGGAGATGATGTACTAAAAATCAATCTGTCTCTTGCTGTAGGAGATTCGAAAATGGATCGTTATCCACCTTTGTTTATAGAATATGATCTAGGGGGAATATTAGTGGGTCGCACAGAGAAAATCACAGATGGGGACTTTTCACCAGCAATCATTAATGGGTACAATGCCTTTGAGACTAACCTTTCTTTTGTTGTTCAATTTGATAACATGTGCAGCGGTCCGAATCCGATGACTAATTCTACCGAATTTGAATATTCCTTCAGATTAGTAAGCTACGAAGAAGATACCGATAGCTTTGAGCCTTATCCCGTTTTGGCGAACCCAGAACTCTTTCCACCCTATTTATTTCCAGAATTAAGTGATCCTGCTTATGATCCTTCTAGTTATGAGCCAAACTATAGTGGAACTAAAATTTTATGCTGTGATCCATTACCTAATAATGGAGGATTAGTTCAATCTAATGACTTTCCCACAGGAGAAAATAACTCCCAAGCCTTACCCACAAAGGAGCAGACAATAAAATTAACGACCGAAGCGCAGTCCTCGTTGCAAACAAAACGACAAACGGTGGACACCTACCATCTTTTCCCAAATCCTACGCAGCATTTTTTGAACCTTGAACTGATTATTGCAAAAGGAAATTTTTACGAAATCGAAATCATAGACCTTACCGGAAGAGTAATTCGAAATATTTATAAGACGATTGATGCTCCTGGTAATTATATGGAAACGCTTGACCTATCGAATGTTCAGCAAGGAATATATTTTTGTAAGATTCGTTCTGCTACAAAAACAACATCCCTTAAGGTTTTAAAACGATAAAGAGTTTTAAAAATGATGAAAAAAAGTTGGAGCGAAAAGTAATAAACGCTCCAACTTTTGTATTTTTAAAACAAAAACTAGTGAAGCTACTAAAACTAATCCTCTTTTTTCACGGCCTAGCAGTGTTACCAACCTACCCTGCCTCCGCACAACAAAATGCAAACCTTCAAGACAGCACAAACTTGGTTTCACAGGGCAATCAATTGTTTGAGCAAGCAGATTTTTACCAACTGTCTCCCGACAGTAATATTGCAATTATTAAAAGTGCGATTCCTTTTTTTGAAGAAGCAAAAAATTGGAAGTCTGTGATTAATTGCTACAATAATCTTAGCGGATATTTCTATGATAAAAATGATTTTGATCATGCCGAACAAATGGCCAGGATCGCACAAGACTTATCGGAATCCAAAGGACTAACCGCAAGCAAAAACTACCTAGATGCACTTTCCAATTTAGCCGTTTTTTTAGATATCAGAGGTTTTCGAGAAGAAGCAATTCTTGAATATCAAAAGATCATCGCAAATGACAAAAAATTAAACACTCCAAAAATAGACCTTGCTACAAGTTATCAAAATATGGCAAGTGCTTACAAAGAAATCGGAGATTACGATGAAGCCATTGAGGCACTCAATAATGTGCTAAGAATTAGGAAAAGCCTTTCTGCAAAAACGATGATCAGTCCCAATACCAATCAGGCAGATATCGCAGGCAGCTATTTCGAATTGGCTGATTGCTATCAACGTAAAAAAGATAACTCCCAAGCGATTCAATTCTTTAACAAAAGTATCGAATCACTTTCTACACTTAAGGATGACAATAAATACCACAATCAAATCCGATACAATTGTTTCTACAAACTCTCAGAAATATATCTCACACAAAACCAAACTAAAAAAGCAGAATTTTATGTTTTAAAAGCGATTTCGATTAAAGAGAAAAACAAGGTCTATGATGCTTGTTTCAGCTATTTGATTTTAGCAAAACTAAATCTACGCGCTGCCAAAAAAAACGAAGCCCTCCTCTTTTTTGACCAAGCGATTGCTGCCGCTCAAGCAGAAGCGGATGGATTTGTACATTACCCTAAACTCACTACTTGCTACCTTGAAAAAGGAAAAGCCTTAATTGAATTATCAGCCTTTGACCAAGCCTTAGTCGTTTTCCAGAAAGGGCTACAAATCACTTCCTTGGATTTCAAAGAAAAAGATTACCGCATCAATCCTTCCTTAGATCAAATTATACAAAAGCTAAATGCACTTGATTTGATTCGCGGAAAGGCAATCGCATTTACCAAAAAGCATGAAAAAGAAAAGTCCGACGAGGAAAGTTTGAAATCTGCTTACGACCACTATCTATTGGCCTTACAGCTAATTCAAGCAATTCGACAAAGTTACAATACCGATGCGGCTAAGTTTATACTAGCAGAAAAATCAAGCATAATTTATGAAGAAGCCATTGCCGTTTGTTTTTCCATCTATCAGCAAACAGGAACGCTTAAGTACCTACAACAAGCTTTTCTTTTTGCCGAAAGCAATAAAGGAATGAGCTTATTAGAAGCAAAGAATGAAACGGCAGCTATTCGTTTGGCAGGACTACCCGATACTACGATTAAGTTAGAACGTTCGTTGAGTATCAAACTTAAATATGAAGAAAAAGAACTTGCAAAAGCTATCGGTGCAAAAGATGCAAAAGCGCAGGATAGAATACAGGCGATAGAAACAAAACGATTTGCCCTAAAGGAAGCCTACAAAAATTTAATCGCTAAAACTGAAAAAGAATTCCCTAAATATTATCAGCTAAAACATAGCAATGCTACCCAATCTGTAGAAAGTATTCAACAGCAATTTTTGGATGATAAAACTGCACTGATTGAGTATTTTGTAGGAACAAAAAACATCTATTGTTTTGTGATTACTAAGCAAACGATTCAGCTAAATGAAATTAAAAAAAGCGCTGCTTTTACCGCACAGATTAAAACCTTAAAACAAACGCTCAGTACTCCGCCTAAGAGTAAAAGCTTTGTAGCAGAATTTGAGAAATTTACTAAAAACTCCTTTGGACTTTATCAACTGATCTTGCAAGAACCCTTACAAAGTATTTCAACACAGATCAAAAATCTAATACTTATTCCTGATGGTGTCATTGGACTTATACCGTTTGAAGTACTGTTGACAAAAGCAGCAAAACCCGATAATATAAATTTCCAGTTAGATCATCTTTCCTATTTATTTGAACGATTTAGTATTAGTTATAGTTATTCTGCTACCTTGAGGACGAGCAAGCCGCAGCAGGAATTAAACTTAAATCGAAAGGTAGATTTCATTGCTTTTGCGCCTTCCTTTGAGCATGAAGATAGCAGCGTAAAACAAACTCGCGCTCGTTCAGAATTGTATAATCTAAAATGCTCTTCGAAAGAAACCCAGAACCTTAATACCTATTTTGCAGGAAAAGTAATTACCGGGAAAAAAGCTACCAAATTGACCTTCATTGAACAGGTTTCTAAATATCCTATCCTCCACTTAGCGACCCATGCCTTCCTCAACGAAGACAATCCAATGCTCCATGAAATTCATTTTTCAGATGGATACCTTACCCCTTTTGATATTTATAATTTAAAATTAAAAGCGCAGCTTGTAGTACTTAGTGCTTGCAATACTGGAACGGGAAAAATAGTACTCGGAGAAGGTCTAATGAGCCTTGCCCGCAGTTTTATACAAAGCGGAGCAAGCAGTACCTTGATGAGTCTATGGGCGGTAGATGATTGTGCTACCTCGGAGATAATGACTTCCTTTTATCAAGAATTGCATAGTGGACGCCCAAAACACATCGCCCTCCAAAATGCCAAACTTGATTATATTCAAAATGCTTCAGATCAAGCTAAAGCACATCCTTTTTATTGGTCTGCCTTTGTTCAAATTGGCGATTCAAATCCTTTGACTTTCGAAACAGAAAGAAATCCCCCCTACTTCATTTTTGTAGGTATCACTTTCTTCCTGATCTTCTTTTATTGGCAAAAAAATAAACAAAAAAAATAGCCCCGATTTTCAAATCCACTTCTTCCAAATTTCCAATCTAGCATTGACGGCATAAAGTTGTTTTAAAATGATGTTAGCAACCGAAGATAAAGGCTTGTAAGTCAGGACGAAGCTCTTTTGCATCTCATCCGCAAGCGGTAAATTCTATTCAGAATTTATGCAGCCTTAGCTGCAGGTATTACGATCAATTTTAAAACAACCTCATAACTCAAACCGTAAGGTTATAGTGATTCTATTTTTTAACGGTAAATTTATTTTACAACGATACAAGTTGGCACTCCATTATAGGTAAAAACACCCAATTTGAAATCTAGGTGTTTTTACGCTGAATAAAATAATCCTATCCTAGTATCTTTAAGTTCAAGCAGTATTCACGACCAAGACTACACAACAAAAAGATACACTCCATTTTAGTTCACTGTAAAAACAAAACCTACCAGTGGTTTAACTTACATCTCCTTGAGCGCTTTACCCTCGCTTCTATTATTAAAACTATCATCATGACGAAAAGTAAGAAGGATACTAAAAATGAAAAACTCAAATTATTAAAAATGCAAATGAAAGACTTAAATAAAGTCCTTTCTCAAATGCGCCGACACGTCAAAGAAGAGCGTAAAAAAGGACCGGCGATTGAAGAAGAAATCACCCATCAATTATCGCTTGCGCAACAAGAGCTAGAAGCCTTATCCAAAAAAATAACTTCCGCAAAAGCACACAGTAAAAAAAGAAAACGAGAGATTGACGAATGGAAACTATGGTACAACGGCGTCGCTCAAATCGATAAGTCTGCGGAACTAAAACAACTCCAAGAAGAGATTGCTTGGCGCGCCGCCGAAATTGCTGCTAAAGAAATAGAGATTAGTACACTATTAGGTCACAGCTTAGTCGCAGAAGGTAAATGCGAACAACTGAAACTTCGCTTGGAAGGCTTGTCCAATGGAATTTGGGAAGGACCGATTGATCAAGAACCTAGAGTAAAAAATGTACTCCAAGAAATCAAACGCATCGAAAACAAAGTTGCTAAACTACCGTAATCTCGAATACTTTTTCAACTCCTTAAAATAAAGTTCTTGCAACACCAAGTACGGTGTAAGCTGAGTTTATTAAACTTAAACATACGCTGCAATCAAACTCAAAAAACAACCAATTAAATCATGGGCAATAAAGCATTATTAAAACCTACCATTCCCGCTGTTGACGCGGATAGTACTATTGGTTTTCGCTACCAACCGGGTGCAGCGCTTACCTACAGCATTATACCAAAAGATAAAAACAAACCCGGCATCTTCGTTGGTATCCGTGCCTCAGAATTAGAACGTCCTATAGTTTTTTTTGAAGATACAACTAACGATATCGAAGCTTTGTATCCTACTTCTCCCGTCAGTGATACTTGGGCTAGCTTGCTTGCCGTGTTTGTGATGGCGCATCCAGACTTAGATGATTCCGATACGGTAGATTCTCCACTCGCCGAAGGCTTTTTAAAGTATACGCATACTTGTTTAAATAATTTGTATCGTACCCCAACCGGCAAAATGATTATTGATTATCTCAATCAAAAAGGAAAGACCTATATTCTTCCTTCTCATATGGGAAACCAAGTTTCTGGTGCCAGTAATAATGATGCCTTTCCTCCCTTAGCATTAAAACTCATAAGTTCCGATAGCTTTTTTACCGAGGCGGATGGTTTGATTAATCTAACGCATCGTTTATTTAGAAAAAGTACGCCAACCCATTCTTTGCAAGAACTGGCTAACCGGATGAATAGCACACCACTTTACTCTCTTTTTAAAGCCGCACCTTATAAGTATCCAAATGGATTTATTCCTAAATACTTAGACCTCATTACGGATCATAAAAGAATATTGCGACATGATCTAGAGAATTGGTTTACGAAAGGTGAAGATAGTGGTTTTGCGAAACGCTTAAACCTAAGTCAAAAGACTAAAGCCGAAGGTGTTTCCATTTCGGAATTTATTCGCGTAGCTACCATCATTCATTTGTCTCGTGCGCTACCTGCGGGACAAGGCGTAGATCTCGTCTCCATCAATTTCAACACAAAATATCATCGCGAATACTTCTCACAAGATCGACCACCTGCAATTGGTTTAGGACACGAATTAATTCATGCGTATTGGGCCATTAAAGGAGAGCAACTAGGGAGAGATTTTGATCATTTTTCAACCCTACTATTCGAATTAAAATGTGTGGGTTTAGCGCCTTGGAGAAATGCCGTGATCACGGAGAATGCCTTGCGCAAAGATTGGAATAAGCTTTCGCAAAATGGTTTTGACAAGTATCATAAAAAGAAGGTCGTTCCCAGAATGCAATATGAGCAGTTATCGCCGAATACCGAAGCTGAATTGATTAACGCGAGAAATACATTTCACACTTTTTAACCCACGCTCTCCTTAAAGTTACCAATCATGGAAATTAATACATTAGTACCTAGCTTAAAAGAAAAACTACAGGCGGGTCAAATCGCAATCACTGACCTTACGCAGTTGATTCCACGACTAGGGTTATTGGTAGATCAATTCCCCGCAGCTCGTTCACTTCATTTAAAAGATTCCAGCATAAAATATAACAAATCAAAAGACCAACTGAACGTCACTGGAACGATCCGTTGGACTAAAAATTTATCTTTCGACTTAGCGCTTACCCTTCAAAATACAACGCTGGGGCCAAAACTTACTGCGCTAGCCAGCTTACCCGCAGCACATACGCTTAGCATTCCGGGCCTAGATTGGTTTAGCTTGGAAGCGGTTGAAATCTCCTTATCCACCATTCCATTGGGTGATCCGTATATTAAGTTTTCTAGAGGTTTTCAACACCAGTTATCCTGTACCTTAAGGGTAGAAAAAATTCAACTTCCTCTAACGGCAACTTATCAAACTTCTTCAAATTTGGTGCTTCAATTGGGCTTAACCGATTTCACTTTTAAAGGAATTGGGGATATGTTAAAAATAGTTGGTGGTGCAAAAAATATTTCCTTGCCCGCACAAATAGATCAATTGGGCGCAATTCGTTTGCACCAATTCAGTTTAGAAATGGCACCGGGTCCTAAGAAAGTAAGTACAATCCGTCGAATCTCTTTTGGTTTTGGAACGGCAAAGTCTTGGGAATTGATTCCTGATATTTTTTCTTTGGAAGCAATTGACGTCGTTACCGAGGTTTATAATCCGTTAAAAAATAGCCGAAGTTTTGGTGGCATTATTAGAGGAGACTTACGGATCGGAAAGACGCAGCTTTCCGTGAGTGCGATGAAAGAAGAGGGTAATCCTTGGACATTTAAAGCGACCGCTCCTACCCTCTCCCTAAGTGACTTAGCCGAAAAGGTTTTAAAAGTATTTTCGATTGAAGCGAAGTTGCCCAAAATTATCTTTTCGGATACCACAATTGCAATCACTCCCGCTACTGGAAACTTCAGCATCGCCTCCGCAGCTTCGGAAGAAAATAACTGGGTCATCGCTTTGGGTAACGCCAAACTAACCGTCAATAATTTAAAAGTTGCCGTTGCGCGGACGGATGGACAAACAACGGGACATATAGAAGGAACGGCAGATTTCTTAGGAACAACAATTAGTGTCAAAGCTGATTTTGCACAGCAATTAAAAATAGAAATCACCCTTACTCAACTGAGTTTAAAACAAATCACTTCGAAATTATTACCTGATATCAATTTCCCCTCTGAGTTGCCCGACATCAATTTCGATCAAGTTAAGCTTAATATTAATCCGACCACTTCAGCATTTTCTTTAGCAGCCGTTTCTACTAAGGACTGGGAAATTCCATTAGGCGTAGCGGGTTTACAAATTGATGATATTCATTTCTCTGTATCTCGCAAAAAAGCCGCCACGGGTAAAAAAATGATTAGTTCGGGTGTCTTTGGTGGGAAAGCACATATTGGTACTGCGGAGAGTAATCTTGAATACAAATTTCCTGGAGACTTTGTTTTTACCACGAATCTCCCAACGGTAGATTTATCTCCGGTGATTCAAGACCTTTGTGGTACGCAGGCAATGATGGGAATCTCCGTCCCCGATAGTATTTCCAATTTAAAATTGACGGACATTAAAATTAAAGCGGCGCCAAAGCAAAAATACTTCTCCCTATCGGGCACTTCTCCTATTGGTAATTCCGAACTCATTATTACTAAAAACAAACAAGGCAAGTGGGCATTTATCACTGGATTTTCTCCCGCTGCTCATTGGCGATTTTCTTCAATTGATAGTACCTTAACACCACTCGATAATTTAAACTTGAGCAACTCCATGCTCGTTTTATCTTCTGCGGCAACCAAAGATACACCGTTAAGTATTATTCAGGTTCCCGATAACCTTTCCATCAGCAGAGGGCTTACTTTTATGGCAGCTCTTAATCTTTCAGAACTAGGTGTGAAGGATTTGATGAACATTGAGATGCTTACCATTAGCACCACAATTGATCGAAACCCTGCCAACATTAAATTAGCTGCGGGCATCGCCGGTCATTTTAAGATTACGGATAGTGTATCGATGGGCGATATGAATTTCTTTCTAAAACCTGTTCCTTCTAATTTTGAATTAGGAATTAGTGGATCGGTCTTGGCTAAGATCGGAGATAGTGATTTGAACTTTGTAGGAACGATGGGCATTCGTCCGATCGAACGTAGTGCAGCTTTTGCCGTCACCATGCTCGGAATCTGGAAAGAACCGTTTGATATCAAAGGCTTACAGATAGGAAATGTAGCCTTGGAAGTAGGCATCGGTATTGTTCCACCACCTGCCGTAGCCGCGCCAATTGTTGGCATTGCGGGGACCATGGCGATTGGTTCTGTAACGGGCTCGGCAGCAGTGAAGTTTGATACCGCAAACCCAAACAAGAGTATGATTGCCGCTTCTTTTAATCGCTTATTTCTAAGAGAAGTCATCGAAACTTTTTGTGATAAAAAAGTATTAACCAAAATCCCTAAAGAAATTAAAAATACCGTTTTGGCCGTTGGCCTAGAAGACGTTGGCGTCTACGTTGTACCACAACCAACTTCCATTGGGGAATTGGCTTACGAACAAGGTTTCCGCTTTGAAGGTAAATTATCGATTGCTGATTTTAATGCACAGTTTTACTTCTTACTCAGCTACCAAGAAGGCTTTGCGATTAAGGCGAGTATGGATCCGATTAGAATTGGAAAGGTGTTTGCCTTAGAAGGCTCTGGAAATTACCCGGGACCAACCTTAGATATAGATTTGCGATTGGGAAAAAAAGCAGGTGTCGTTATTGCGGGTCATGCTAAGTTACTTGGTCTGCAAGCAGAAACATTGGTAACGATCTCCGATCAAGGTTTCCTCTTCTTTGTAGAAGGAAAAATCTTCGACGTCTTTGTCGCTAGTTTAACCGTTAGTGGCGGCAACTTGAAAAAAGGCGGAGACTTCTATATTAAAGCAGTCATGCGCAACGATTTAATTAGCTATCTCCGAGAAGAAGCCCGCAAAGGAATTAAAGCGGCAGCGGCGGAGGCAACCAAAGAAATTGAAAAAGCGCAGAATGAAGTTCGAAAAGCACAGCGAGAAGTAGATAAAATTCAATCTAGCATCGAGACTATGCGTAAAACGATCAAAGGAGAACGAGAAAAATCTGCCAAAGGCGTTAGAGATGCAGAGAATGCCGTCAAATCCGCACAACGAAAAGTTGATAGCATCCAGAAAGAAATCAACAAAGTCCGTAAAACTATTCAAAAAGAACGAGACCGAGATACCAAGCGTTTGCGAGCGGCACAAAAAGAAGTAACCAAAGCTCAAAATGCGGTCAATAGTATTCAAGGAGAAATTAATAAATCAAAAAGAAGGATCGATCAACTCAACGCCGATATTCGAAGAAAGAAAAAATGGTACAATAATTCTGGTTGGAAAAAATCTTACCGTTGGGCAGAATACAGTGGTTATGTCTCCGCGAAAGGAATAGAGATTGGTGCGGTTTACACTAAGATCGGTGGAATGGAAGGCGCAAAAGCTACCGCATATGGTGTTTTAGAAGGAGCAAAGCAAGTCGTCAAAGGTATTGAATTAGCAGCTAAAACGGTTCCTATTGATATGGATCCACGGATTGTTGGTCTGTACTCAGGTAAAGGTATCGCGACGGGTGCTTTAGAAACGGCTAAACATACGCTTAAACTGTTACAAGCTACGATCAAAGCCTTCCCCATCGATATGGATGTTCGAATCGTTGCTTTATTTACCGCAAAAGGAACGGCAACGGGTGCGTTGCAATTAGCGATTGGAAGTATGGAAATTGCCAAGGCCGCAGTAGGTGGTCTCGCCGAAGTCGGAGATTTTATCGTGAAGCACGGATTGGGCGGTTTGTTTGACGTCAAAAAAGCAGCCTTCGAAGGCAGACTCAATGGTCTTTCTAACGGCGGAGTAACCATGTCGCTTGAGTTAATTTTACTAAAAAAACCTTTACATTTATCCCTAGCTTTTAATTTTAAAAATATCGGCAGAAGTGTAGAGCTACTTACTAAAAAATTATTAGAAGAATTGAAGTAGTAAATGTTCGTCGCAACATTTCTATTTATCTTCACGAAACAACCAAAAATATCAGTCCCTTAATTTGAAACGATTGAAGCTTTCGCTTTCTTTGTTTCAAATTAGGGCTGATGTTCTTATTATTTTACAACCTCAGTTGTGCATTTCTTGTATTGGCATTTTGGTCAATATCTCCCACTACTCTACCCTTAGCAACACTTTGCATTTAATGGTTATTTTGAACGATACTTTTTGATCTAGTCGAGCAACGCACATCTGCTTAATGATAAGCCGATGGCTGACGAAGCTTTAAAACGTAGGACAAAAGAGTAGGTTTACAAAGTTTAATCAGTTTATTTTATAAGGTATAAATTTACTACTTTGAAAAAGTAAAGATTTTTTTTAGGCTTACACGCTTTGAAAAAACATTATATTTTCGTAAAATTGATTCCTACTATGAATTAAGCACTTGTTTAAATTTCTATCAATTAGCTTCAATTGGTAAATTTCATCAATTATGAAAGTTTAAACGAATGCTAACGAGCAAACCTTAATGGTACATTAAATGAGAAAACTACTGTATTCAACAATTCTTTTTATAATACTTTCTATTTTACTAGTATACTTTTTCACTGACACATACTCCTGTAAAACACTAAGAATTGGAATTCCCATCCTCCTGCTAATCTTATTCTCAGGGTATTTGTCTAGAGAAAAAATAGCAATAAAAGATCTTACAATAAGTCAATCTTTTTGGTTCGTTGTATCTACTTTTAGTTTTTTTTTCACTGTTTTTTTTATCTTAATTTCCAACTTCGAGGAAATAGAACACATAGAGTATAGCATCTTTTTATTAGCCGCCACTTTCATCTCTTACATCATTGTGGCAATAATTATTTTAATTAGGATTCTCAACACAGAGACCAACAAGGTAGAGGTAGAGGTAGATGAAAAGCCATGCGTCTATTGTGGATACCAAACTGTAGGACGCTTCCTCTGTGGAAATTGTAATAGTATACTTTGGTATAAATTACAAAAAGCAAGTTGGTTGCTCCCTACTGCCATTTTTATTCTTTCTCACCGATGGGCAGTCATTGTTGCCTTAACAAGTGCTTTTCTAATCGGTCCTGCTTATTCCTTAATTGAAAAAAGAAGTACGCTGCAAAGGACAGAAGAAATTTTGCAGGCTCAAAATAAAAAAGCGCTAAATTTAATCTTAGACGACCTAAGTATTGTAAGGTCAAAGATTATCAATTTAGAGATGACCACTGATAGTGTTCCTTATGACATGAAAGAATGGAACACCCTACATACCTTATATACCAAAATTTATTGGAATATCGTACCCGTATTTGAGCAACTACTTGAAAGTACCTTAGAAAAAAATGAATCCTTTAAGACCGCATTTAAAAATATTAAAAAACCATTTGATATCATTGGCACTTTTTATATGGTGAGAAATGAGAATACCGTAATCAAGGATACCTTACCTACTAAACAATTCAACATTTCATATCCTACGGGTAGCACACCTGCCAAAAATATTAAGCGTCTAAAAGTTGAAGCTAAAATATTCACCATAAGCAATATCAGTACCTCTACCCAAAAAGATTCAAGCTATATGGAAGGAGATTCAAGCTACACCGTAATAGCAACGGTTACCAAGATCAAAGATTCCTTGTTCAACATCAAAAATTATTCCCAACTGAAAGAGGGAGATCGTGCTTTAACCATGCGAGATACAATTACTAAAAATGCTTCCATGGAGAAAAAAATGGCATTTCTGCTTAAACATCCTCAATTTGATATCGCACATGTAGATAAATTCATCACCTACTTAAAAAAAGTAAAAGTGTATCAGCAATCTAAAAAGAAGGAAGATAAACATGAAAGAAAAAAAGCCGCGAATGAGTTATACCACGCTTTAAGAACCTCTTCCATCCTTATTCGGTCATTAATTGACAGTAAATGGATACTAAAGGATAATGGAAGATACCCATCCAATGCCGCGGATGATAAATTTTACTTTGATGCTATGTTTAATGCCTCCGATACTACTGCTATTCGCAACTTAGATTATAATTATGGCGTAAGAGAGATCGAAGCTTTTGAAATAAAAGAATAGATGCTTTACCACCGACTAAAAAGTGAAAATCGCTAGTTGAGATACCTCATTATTAAAAATATATAACCTTGATATTAGAAGATAAATTTTTAATGGAATGCATATTTTCCCACACCGTTCTCTGCGCAAAAAACCACGGGAAATTTAATAAAAAGTAAACGATATTTAATAACAAAAAAATCAGTACAACCGCTGAAAACGATAGTACTGATTTCTTAATTTTAAAACCTTAATTAAAGTGCAAAAACACACAGTAATTCTAGCGAAAACAGGAACCACTTACACCCAAATCGCGCGGTAAGAATATTTGATTCCGATCACAATCGATCTCCAAATGATTCTTGGTCCTCTCCAACTCCATACCCAAAAGCGACGCATTCCGTATTGGAAACCAGCAATGTCTGCTCGAATGACTCTTCGGACTTTTCTGATGATTCTTTTCCACCAGCCCCAACGCGCCTCTACACTACCTTTCAAACCATTTGCATCTTCGCCAATGAAAGCATACCAAGGACTAGCAGTATCCATACTTGCAGTCATCCAGTAGCAAAAACTGTGGCGCGCCATAGACGTTGAACCTAATACTACTTTTAAATCTATTTCAGAAAAACTATCGTCTTGCAAAATGTCATTTTCTAAATTGATGATTGAGTTCCCCAGTTCTTCTGGACTTTCACTCTGGTCAATAATGTTTTGTAATTCAAGTAATTTATCATGCGCATTTGCTGAAATTACGTCATCATCAAGTAACAGTTGTGTTGATACGACAAGCGGCTGTTCTTGCTCCATATCTTCGTCAATAATAGCTACTTCTTCGTAGTTTAAGTCTAAATCCAGTCCAGTATTATTTTCAATACTCTGCGTCGCAATATTATGCGCTTCTTCGTTAGTAAGATTTTCAAAACCAGGCGTCGCGGCAATCGCATCCAACCCTAAGTTATGTTCCACGCCGACGTACTCATAAGGATTATTCGGATTGTCAAAACAAACCTGCATATCTTCACTAAATAGTGGTGCAGGAGTAGCCTCTTTTTGTGGTTGAATGGGTGCTTCTTTACTACAAGAAGATAAAAGGAAAATAGCAAGACAAAAAATGCTAAAACTAAATTTGAAAGTATTTTTCATAATAAAAATTTATAATAACTGCATTAACTCAATCACCTACTCTTTTAACTTGGCTTTTCGGTTTCCGCCATTTACGAAGACTGCTCAAAGTAACTCCGTTGAATCAGTCTGCGATAAAAAACACAAAACAGGATAGTAGAACGCGCGCAAAAAATTCCTATTTGAAGTCAAGTAAAAATCTTATTGTGCTATTTCTTAAAATCTCATTGTGCTATTTTTATTGACTTCACTAGTAAAAGAAGCGAACGAGCAGAACGTGACAAAAAAAGAAAAATTAATTTGTTCCAAGTCTTCAAGAAGAATACTTTTTCGCACAATTAAAATGACCAAACCAACTCAGCCTCAATGCTTAAAACAAAAAAAATCAGGGCTACCTCCACATAGAGATTACCCTGATTTTTTTTTAAACTTTATCAAGCATTTTACGTTTTAACACCATCTCCACCATTTCCAAATTGCTCGGTAAGAGTACGTAACTCCAATGATTACAGAACGATAAACGATTCTCGGGCCTCTCCAAGTCCAAACCCAAAAACGACGCATTCCGAATTGGAAACCAGCAATGTCTGCTCGAACAATTCTTCTGATTTTTCTCCAGCACCACCACCAGCGAGTTTCAGCACCAGCCAAACCATTACCTTCGTCACCTACAAAGCTATGCCAAGGATTATCGCTATCGACAGAAGCCGTCATCCAGTAGCATAAGCTATATCGCGCGATTGAGCTTGATCCTAATACGACTTTCATATCTATTTCAGAAAGATTACTTTCTTCTAAAACAGTGTTTTCGAATTCGAGAATTGCATTACCTAGGTCTTCTGCATTTTCACTCGTTGCCATCATCTCTTCTAATTGCAGTAATTTTTCGTAAGCATTATCTGAGACTACATTATCTTCGTGCAAACCTTGTGTTGACATCACAAGTGGTTGTTCTTGATCTATATTTTCGTAAATGCTCGCTACGGTTTCATAGTCTAGCTCTAACTCCATCCCCGTATTGTTCTCCATACTTTGGACGGCGACGTTGTGTGCTTCTTCGTTAGAAAGATTTTCAAAGTCCGGTGTCGGCGCAATTGCATCTGAGCCTAGATTATGTTCTTTCCCCACAAGCTCATAAGGGTTATTCGGGTTCTCAAAACACATTTGCTGATCAAGACTGTATAAAGGTTCCGCTGCAATATCTTAATGTGGTTGAATGGGAGCTTCTTTAACACAAAAAAAAAAAAAAAAAATAGCAAGGC
>JBGCFY010000056.1:0-15931 GCA_045110315.1 Saprospiraceae bacterium | reverse complement strand
TGGTGTTTGGGTTGGTTCAAGTTCTTACAAAGCGAGCTATGCTTGGCATAATTCCGGACGATATCCTTACAAGTCGATTATGGGCGGAGATGGGATGCAGATTGCCGTAGATTTGCGAGATAATAATACGGTTTACACCGGATATCAATTTGGTAATTATTTTAGAATTAATAAAAACTCTGGTCAAACGGATTACATTACGCCGAAGCACGAACTCGGGGAACGTCCCTTGCGTTGGAATTGGCAAGCACCCATTCATCTGTCTATCCATAATCAAGATATTCTGTACATGGGCTCCAATAAAGTGCATCGCTCGTTCAATCAAGGCGGAGATTTTGAAGCCATTTCTAAAGATTTAACAACGGGTGGAATTAAAGGAGACGTAGCGTATTCTACCTTGACTTCGATCAACGAATCTCCCTTGAAATTTGGCTTGTTGTACGCAGGAAGTGACGATGGATTAATTCACGTCAGTAAAGATGGTGGTGTTAGCTGGCAAAAAATTACACAGGGACTTCCCGAAAAAATGTGGGTAACTACGGTACTTGCCTCCGCACACGAAAAATCACGAGTCTATGCGAGTTTAAATGGCTACCGTTGGGATGATTTTAATAAGTATGTTTATGTCTCGGAGGATTACGGTAAAACTTGGAAAGCCATTGGAAATGATTTGCCAAATGAGCCCGTTAATGTCATTCACGAAGATCCTGAAAATCCTAATTTATTGTACGTGGGAACTGATCACGGTTTGTATGTTTCCTTAGATCGTGGAAATAGTTTTATGCAAATGAAAAAAGGATTACCTTCCGTATCTGTACACGATGTGGTCGTTCATGCTAGAGAAAAAGACTTGATTGTTGGTACGCACGGAAGATCAATCTACGTGGCGAATATTGAGCATTTGCAAGCATTGGATAAAACTTTACTGAAAAAGCCACTGCATTTATTTGCGATGAATGATGTTCGATACAGCAGCCGTTGGGGAAGTAGTTGGAACAATTATCGTCCAGCAAGCGAATACGAGCTACAAATTCCAGTGTACACATCGACGGCAGGAAAAATGAAAATCCAAATTAAAACGGAAAAGGGTTTAGTCCTTAAAACAATTGAGCAGGAGGCGGTAAAAGGAATGAATTATATTAATTACAATCTTTCGTTCGACGAAAAGCAAGGAAAGGCTTTCACCAAGTATTTGAATGAAATTAAAAAGAAAGATGCCAAAGATGTTAAAATCAAAGCAGCTAAAAATGGACAGTTTTATTTGAAACGAGCGACGTATGAAGTGACAGTAACAAAAGGAGGAGAAACGGCAACACAAAACTTGAAAATTGGTAAATAAAATTCTAACAAATGAAACTTAAAGTTGCAATGTTTTTGTGTTTATGCCTCTCCGGAATCGCTTTCGAAAGCTGTGGCGTCTTAAGCGACGACAGAGATACTTTTACCATCAAAGTCGTTTCGGATGATTCGATTTTACTCAATCAAAAGTTGGTTTCTATCGAAGAATTGAGCAATAGTTTACAAGCTGCTAAAAAAAGAAATCCAGCAGCTGTAAATAACATCGTTGAGTTAAAAGTGATGACCGAGGATATTACAATGGGCACGATTAGCGATGTCAAAAAAGCATTGCGACAAGCAGAATTTTTAAACGTTCGCTTTAAAATGAAAGGCTCTTAGCTTCCGGTTTTTATTTTTAAACAATTTAGTTTACGAATGGCAACGAGTAGCGCATTTAAAGTGCTTGCTACATGTTATCCATAAAGAAAAGCAGCTAAAGCTCCCTCGCGAGCCTAGCTGCTTTTTAATAATACCCCTAACCAAGGGAAAAGAAGTTGTACCAAGTAAAATCTTACAACTTCTTTAAATTTTAAATGCTTCTTATTGAAATTGTTGTTCAACAATCTTTTTTAAAATAATTTTTTTAAACTTTCTATGCAGGAACGAGCGCAGTCTTAACCGTCTTAATAATTCGTGCAGCTACCTTATAAGGATCCGCTTCCGAATTAGGACGACGATCTTCCAACCAGCCTTTCCAGCCACTTTCTACCGTAGCAATCGGAATCCGAATAGAAGCTCCACGGTCGGATACTCCGTAGCTAAATTTATCCATCGCCTGCGTTTCGTGCAAACCGGTTAAACGCATATTATTATCTGCACCATATACCTCCATGTGTTCTTGCACATAAGGCGCAAATGCTTCACAAATTTCTTCGTAGACGGCTTTGCTGCCACAAGTTCGTAAGGTTTCATTAGAGAAATTGGCGTGCATACCGGAACCATTCCAATCTCCTGCAACGGGCTTACAATGCCAGTTGATGCCCACGCCATATTTTTCTGCTGTGCGCTCTAGTAAGTATCGCGCTAACCAAGTCTGGTCACCGGCCTTTGCTGCACCTTTAGCAAAAACTTGAAACTCCCACTGACCAGCCGCTACTTCTGCATTAATACCTTCAATATTGATATCCGCATCTATGCAAATATCTAAATGTTCTTCTACGATTGATCTACCAAAAGCATTGGCAGCGCCAACCGAACAGTAATATTGTCCCTGTGGATTTGGAAAACCATTTTCTGGAAATCCGAGTGGCTTATTGGTCGTTAAGTCCCAAAGAAAATATTCTTGTTCAAAACCAAACCAAAAATCTCGATCATCATCGTTAATCGTTGCTCTGCCGTTAGAAGCGTGAGGTGTACCATCTGGATTCAGAACTTCACACATCACTAAAAATGCTTGGCGTCGATCTGGATCTGGATGAATCGCAACGGGCTTCAATAAACAATCCGAAGATCCTCCTTCTGCTTGTTGGGTAGAACTTCCATCGAAATTCCACATTGGACAATCTTCTAATTGGCCACTAAAATCTTTTTCAATCCGCGTTTTACTTCTTAAATTTTGAGTAGGTTGATAACCATCTAACCAAATGTATTCCAATTTAAATTTTGCCATGCTAAAAATAATCTTGTCTTAGTAGTAATGGATTGATAAAAATGATGTTATTTTAAAACAACTTCAATATAATACATTAACTTCCTATCTTTTTTTTTTTTTTTTATGAATACCTGAACACTTTCCGTATTTGATTCAAAATTACTGGCAATTTTGGTGGAAATAAGCTTTAATTAGATAAATTATGTGATTCTCAAAGTAGTTCCGATAGATTCAATTAATTGACTTTGAGTGATTTAGCATAGAAATAAATATTACGTCCACGGGAAAAAAAGCTCTATTTCAGCCTGTTCCTCTTTCAAAAAAAGCTTCCTAGGGCGATGCTTTGTGTTTTAAAAATAAGCTGTAACTTTGCTTTAAGTTTTAAATATGAACATCCTATGACGAAAATATTCCTAGTAATTTTACTTTGCCTATCTGGTCTAATCGCTTGCCAACCTGTAAACAAACCTACCGTTTCCTCGGAGGAAACGCCAAGGTCAAAAGTTATTATTCAAACACCAAAGATTGTTACGCTATCAGATTATTTTATCAAAGCCTACCAAGGTTCCATACCGACTCAAGGGGAAGTAGAATTGCTGTTGTACAACGATACAGAAGGTAATTTGTTAGGTCATTATAAGAACCTGAAAAATGATGTGCAGGTCAAACTCAAAGGCGAAATTGATTTAGACGAGAGCTTTGTGCTTCAAGTGGAGAATGCGGATGGAAAAGAAGTCGGGAAATTCACTGGTAGCATTAGCGATCCTGCGCACTTAACCGGTATTTGGAAAAGTCCAAAAGGAGGAAAGGAGTACCCGTTTGATTTTCAAGAAATCACCACCGAAGATGCACAAGCTTGGACCGGGACTTGGCACTACAATAATATCTGGGATGATGGAATGCTCGTCATTGGTAATGTTACGAAAGAGGGATTCGACTTTTTTGTAAATGCTAGTCGAAGTGGAAAAAAGGGAGAATTGTTGGCGCGTGCTACTTTGCAGGGACAAGAAGCAAGCTTTGTTGTAAATGGAACGGGGGAGGAAAAGCTTTGTGAAATAATTTTTAAAAAGCACCCGAACCACCTAAGCCTTGAGCAAAAAAAATCAACCCTTACTTGTGGTCTTGATCTTTCAGTAAATGTATCGGGGAAATATGAGGCTCAAGCAAATAAAGCGAAAGCGGTTTTATCCTTCGGACAAAAAGGAGCCATTTTTTCAACGAAAGAAATACACGCTGCCTTTAAAGTGCTAGTAGGGGAGAAGTACTACGAGCAAATTGCCTACGATTTTCAGCATTGGAATACTCAAGCACTCTTAGCGGGCGATCCTGTTAATGCGGTCGTCGTTAAAGGAAATGTGGTAGGTCGGGAAAATCTAGATGCTTCTATCTTATTATATACTCCCGCAGGCAAAATCTGGGTAGCAAGTCTTGCTGACGATGGTACGAAGAGCACTCGCTTGTTGCGCTATTTCACTACAGAAGCCAAGCAAAAAAATGATGTACCACCAAGCATTAAACAATGGGCAGTACGCTTCGGGCCTCATGCGCTAATTCGAGAGTAATATTTGCAAAAAGCTTTCAAGAAAAATCCCCGAACCTTCCAGTTAGAAAGTTCGGGGATTAAATTTATTTTGAAATAAAAATTGCTAGTGTGTTACAACACGAATTAGTTAAGCAATTCGTAAACGCCTGCAATGCCTTGTCCACCACCAACACAAGCCGTTACCATACCATACTTTTGGTTTCTACGACGCATTTCGTTGAACAATTGAGTAGATAATTTAGCTCCCGTACAACCCAGCGGATGACCTAGTGCAATTGCACCACCATTAACGTTGACGAGGTCAGGGTTTAGTCCAGCTTCTTGAATGACAGAAAGCGCTTGCACCGCAAAAGCTTCGTTCAATTCAATTTGGTCGATGTCGTTTAATTTTAATCCTCCTTGCTTTAAGGCTTTAGGAATCGCTGCACACGGACCAATACCCATAAATAGAGGATCTACACCAGCCACTGAGCAAGAAACCATGCGCGCAATCGGCGTAAGATTTAAGGCTTTAACCATGCGTTCACTCATGACCAAGACGAAAGAAGCTCCGTCTGAAGTTTGAGAAGAGTTCCCCGCCGTCACGATACCATTTTGTGCAAATACAGGGCGCAGCTTAGCTAGCCCTTCTACCGTTGTACTTCTTCTAACACCTTCATCCATTTTGACAACGTGTTCCGACTCTTGGCGCTTATCATTTTTGACAAAAACTTCAGTTACTTTAACCGGAACAATTTGTTCATCGAAGTAACCTTGATCAATGGCGTTAGCAGCTTTGACGTGCGATTGGTAAGAATACTCATCCGCTTGTTCGCGGGTAATCCCAAACTTTTTACCAACTTGCTCGGCAGTTGTTCCCATGCCCGTTAAGTAATTTGGTGTCGTACTCGCTACGGAGTAAGCAGGTGCTAATTTGTATCCCGTCATTGGAATCATACTCATACTTTCTGTTCCTCCAGCTACGAAACACTCTCCCATACCTGCCATAACTTTTGCTACCGCAATGGAGATCGTTTCTAGACCAGAAGCACAATATCGGTTGACGGTAAAACCTGGCACTGATTTGCCTAAAGCTCTCAACGAAATTTGTCGCCCAATTTGAAAACCTTGTTCGCCTTCTGGATTCGCACAACCAACGATAACATCGTCAATGAGTTGTGGATCGAGTTCTGGCGTTTGTTCCATGAGGTGTTTTACTACATCTACCGCAAGATCGTCAGAACGGTAGTTTTTAAAACCACCTTTCTTTGCTTTACCAACGGCACTTCTATATGCTTTAACAATATATGCGTTCATTTTAATTTGATTTATTATTTTGAAGGCGAGTATATCGGCTTGTCTGTCCATTCAACTCGCAATTAATGAGAATACTTTTTTGCACGAAAAGAAACAAGTTTAGTTGACTTTTCGGCTTTGTCAAAGTATCTAAATTAGTTTCTCAACGGCTTATTCGTTTGCAACATATGCTGAATTCTTTCCAATGTTTTTTGTTCGCCACAAAGGCTAAGGAAAGCTTCTCGCTCAATGTCCAATAAATACTGTTCAGAAACTTTTTGTACACCCGTCAAATCTCCTCCACATAAAACGTAGGCAACTTTCTTCGCAATTTTAATATCGTGCTCCGAAGCATAACGACCTAACATCAATTCGTTGGCAGCAGTATATAAGGCACCTAAACCTGTTCTTCCAAGTACGGTAATATCTTTACGCTGACTTGGCATCGTATAATCTGGAGATAAGTCTAGTACTTTTGCTTTTGCCTCCGCAATATTTCTGCGCGTATTGACGACTACACTATCTTTTTCATTCAAATAGCCTAAGTTCATCGCCTCGTAAGCAGAAGTAGCTACGTTAGCCATTGCAATCGTTTTGAAGCGTTCAATGAGTTTTGGAATTTGTACATCTCCGGTATAGAAAGAATCAGATAATCGTAACGCAAATTCTTTAGTTCCGCCACCGCCAGGAATCAATCCAACACCAACTTCTACCAATCCAATATAAGACTCTGCTGCGCAGACCGCAGCATCACAGTGCATGATCGTTTCGCAACCGCCACCAAAAACAAAACCTTGTGTCGCAGCGACTACTGGGATTTTGGAATAGCGACAACGCATGGTCGTTTGTTGGAATAAATTAATGGCCATATTCAACTCATCAAATTCTTGCTGATAAGCCATCATTGCAATCATCATAATGTTTGCTCCTACCGAAAAGTTAGTCGCATTGTTTCCAATCACTAATCCTCGCCAATTGCCTTCTTCTGCAATTTGAATGGACTCATTGATTCCACGAAGTACACCTTCTCCAATGGTATTCATCTTGCTGGTAAATTCTAAGCAAAGTACGCCATCTCCAATATCGTGCAAAACAGTTTCGGTCGTTTTATGGACGGGCGCTTTTTCGCGGTAATTATCCAAAACAATGAAACCATCTCCTCCCGGAAGTGCTTGGTAAGACTTGCTATTAATATCGTAGTATTGCTTTTGACCATTAGTTACTTTGTAGAAACTAGTATGTCCTGCCGCTAGCATATCTTTGACCCAATCTGCAATTTTTTCTCCTTTTTCTTCTGCCAACTTCACCCCTTCTTCGATGCCGATTACGTCCCAATATTCGAAGGGACCTAATTCCCAGGCAAAACCAGCCTTCAAGGCATCATCAATGCTGTAAAGGTTATCAGAGATTTCTGGAACACGGTTAGAAACATAAGCGAAAAGACCCAATAAGGATTGACGCACTAAAGCTCCACCCTTATCTTCAGCGTTGAATAAAGACTTGATTCTTCTCGGCAAACTTTCGATTTGCTTCGCATCTTCAAGACTTTTTAATTTAACCTTAGCTGTTGGAGCGTATTCTAAAGTTTCTAAATTCAGTGCTAAAGTAATGGAGCGACCATTTTCATCTTTCTCTCGCGTACGTTGATAAAATCCTTTTTTAGTTTTATTTCCTAAAAATTTATTATCCAAAAGAAACTGCAAGTATTTTGGAATTTCAAAAGCACCTGCTTGCTCATCGTCAGGACAATTCTCTTTGATACCTTGGATTACTTTAGCAGCAGTATCGTGACCAACTAAATCACCCAATCTGAAGGTTCCCGTTTTTGGTCTTCCTAAAGCAGGTCCCGTCAATTTATCGACTTCTCCGATGCTAAGCCCCAACTCGGTAGTCAATTGGTAAATTTTAGCCATTGCGTAGACTCCAACTCGATTACCGATAAAGGCAGGCGTGTCTTTACAAAGTACCGTTTGCTTGCCAAGGTAAACATCACCGTAGTACATGAGGAAATCAATCACTTCCTGTTTGGTGTCCGAGGTTGGGATGACTTCGAAGAGGCGAAGGTATCTTGGTGGATTAAAAAAGTGCGTTCCACAGAAATGAGCTTTGAAATCGTCCGATCTTCCGTCGGTCATCATATGGATGGGAATCCCCGAGGTATTCGAAGTGACCAAAGCGCCTTCTTTACGATATTGATCTACTTTTTCGAAGATTTGCTTTTTAATATCTAATCGTTCGATCACTACTTCAATAATCCAATCACAATCGCTAATTTTCTCAAAATCGTCGTCAAAGTTTCCCGTGGTAATTCTCGACGCGAATTTTTTGTCGTATAGGGCAGCCATTTTGGACTTAATCGCAGCGTTGAGCGCTGTATTGACGATTCTATTTTTAGCTTGCTTATTGTCTTTTTCTTCTTCTTTGAGGTCAAAAGGAACAATATCTAGCATCAAAACGTCCAAACCAATGTTGGCAAAATGACAGGC
Organism: Saprospiraceae bacterium; assembly: GCA_045110315.1. Classification (GTDB taxonomy): domain Bacteria; phylum Bacteroidota; class Bacteroidia; order Chitinophagales; family Saprospiraceae; genus CALFBG01. The sequence continues at coordinate 7,698 of JBGCFY010000056.1, read as the reverse complement.
AATACCCGAGCCCATTACGCCAGAACCTAAAACGGCGACTTTTTTAATCCTTCTGCTATGGTGACCCTTAGCGTGCTCGGATGTATTGGTTTTTTCAGAAGTGAGCATCTGATCCATATATGTAATTTATAAGTGGTTGATGAAATAATTTTATGAAATCGAAATATTTATCCCTTTGGATAAATTAGCGAATTTTCGCTACAGACAAATTTACAAAAAAAAAACAAAAATAAAAGCCTAGTTTCAAAGCAGTTCGACTTTAGTTTTTAAGTAGCGTTTTCCCTGATTTTTTGGAAAGAGAGACCGAAAGCGTAAAATAGAAGTTCCTAAGGTCGGATTGATACCGATCGAGGACTTTGCAAGCAAGCGAATTGGAATGCTGTAGCTATTTACAAAGGAACTACATCTGGTCATTCTTTTAAGTTCGCCTAAATCTCCTAAAATATATTTGTCTATTGCTAGAAAGATTCCCCTATAATCTTAACGAGTTAATTGAAAAATAGTTTTATCCTTGACCTCGTTCAAAATTAAATTTCCTCAATTTTTCCTCAATCATGAAAATTAAAACAGGCTCTTAAGCACAAATCACTAAAAAAACTTTAATTTTAGTTTTTCAATTGATAATTTGCGTCGCATAATTATCGTTGTATGCAAATACTTCGAAAGTTCAATGCTTTTCCGAAGTTAATTTACCGGCGAGAAAAACAAAACTGATAAACTAATAAAATAACAATTCATGATTCTATTGTTTCAGAAACCAGATATGGAAGATGGTTTAGCCTCTCAAAGTTTTTTTGATGTCATTATTAATGGTGGTCCACTGGGTATCGCAATTGTATTAATCTTAGTCGTATTGTCGGTGATTGGATTGTACATTTTTATTGAGCGTTATCGACACATTAATCGCGCAGGACAGATTGATGAGGACTTTATGAATAAGATTAGAGCTAATGTTCAGTCGGGGAGCATTGAAGCTGCAAAAGCGCTTTGTCAAAATACAGATTCCCCCGCCGCTAGAATGGTAGAGAAAGGATTACAACGAATTGGTAAGCCACTTCGTGATATTGATGCGGCTATCGAGAACGTTGGAAATCTCGAGTTGTTTAAATTAGAGAAAAACTTATCTTCCTTGGCAAGTATTGCGGGAGCAGCGCCGATGATTGGTTTTTTCGGAACGGTAACCGGGATGATTTTAGCTTTCTACGAAATGGCAACCGCACAAAATGTAACACCAGATGTACTTGCTGGTGGTATCTATCAGGCCTTGATTACGACTGCTTTAGGTTTATTTATTGGTATTTTAGCTTTCGTTGGATACAATGTATTGGTAGCGAATGTAGAAAAAGTAGTTTTTAAGATGGAGCGGACTACCGTTGAATTTATGGATTTACTCCAAGAACCTTCTTAGTAAAAGTGACAAACGATTGCGCTGATTCTTATATGATGTTTACGCTAGTTAGGATAGCATCAAAGAAGAAACGAGAATTTGAAAACGTTAAGTAAGGTCTTTCATCTGATATACAAAGCAGTATGGGTTTAAAAAAAAGAAATAAAGTCAGTGCAGAATTTAGTATGTCCTCTTTAACGGACATCATCTTTCTGTTGTTGATCTTTTTCATGCTAACCGCCAATTTTGTCCAAATCAAACCATTTGATTTGCCAGAATCAGATTCTAAAACAGTGGCACCCACTTCGGTTGCCGTAGCGATTGAGAAGAACGGTACGTTTTCTTTAAATGGAAAAGATCTATCTTTTGGAAAACTAGAAAGAGCCGTCTCCGTGGAATTAGCCAAAGCAGAAAATAAAAATAACGCGACTATTACCATCGCCGCAGAAATAGGAACCCCATTTGAAAACGTCATTAAAGTGATGAATATCGCTAAAAAGCTAAAGGTCAAAGCTATTTTAGCGACACAAGCTAGACAATAAACTAAACCTTATGGGACTGAAAAAGAAAAATAAAGTTAGCGCGGAATTTAGTATGTCTTCCTTAACGGATATCATTTTTCTATTGCTGATTTTCTTTATGTTAACGTCAAACTTAGTAGCACCTAATGCTTTAAATTTGAAATTGCCAGGTTCTTCGAGCGCATCGACAAGCTCGGAAGATCCTACGGACGTTTCCATCAAACGAGACGGGACTTATTACTTGGATGGTCGTAAGACTTCTAAAGCTAATTTGGAAACAGCGCTTAAAAGACTCGCCCGTAAGAGTGGGTCGAAAAAGCTGGATATTACCATTTCTCCCGGTAAAAATATACCAACGGAACACGTGGTATTCGTCATGGACGTTGCAATGCGTTATAATATTAATGCGATTCTCGCAATGGAAAAAGAATAAAGTAGTTTTTCTGCCGAAGCGTGCACCAAAATATTGCTTTATCGCATCTTCTCTTATATACACTTATTTGCTACGACAAGTTTTTTTAACCTCGGTTTAAATAGCTTTTAGAAAATTAGTGTTAAAAAAAATAAAATTAGTAACGAAAAAGAATCGGGAAGTCATTTTCTCCGTTATTAATCAATAGAAGTTGTTTTAAAAGTAGCAATTTTTAAAATAATTTCCCCGTATTATATGCTTCATCGTTCTACGGAACATTAAAATCAATAATTATGGATGCGAGCTTAAGTATTCAAGAATTAAAAGACAAGCGGATCGGTAAAATAGCAAGCTTTATCATTCACATTATTTTCTTGCTATTGATTTTTTATCCTTTCATGCAATACGAAAATCCACCGCCTGGTCAGGCGGGTATTTTGGTGAGCTTTGGAGAACCCGATGCTGGAGAAGGATCTAATCAACCTGAAAAAGCTTTAGCCGAAGCAGCACCTCCGGAAGAAACGGTAGAGGAAGAACCCGAACCCGTAGAAGAAGAGCCTGAGCCGGAACCTGAGCCAGAGGTTGAACCCGAGCCCGAAGCGCCAAAGCCAGTCGAGAAAGAAGCTTTACCAAAGAAAGAGGTGAATGAAGATAAAAACTCTAAAGAAATAGCTTTAAAGAAAAAGAAAGAAAAAGAACGCAAAGAGCTTTTAGAGAAAGAAAGAAAAGAACAGAAAGAAGCAGATGCTAAAAAGAAAGCCGCAGATGCAAAGAAAAAAGCAGAGGCGGACGCCAAGAAGAAAAAAGCAGAGGCTAAGAAAAAGGCGGAGGCAGCAGCAAAGCAAAAAGCATTAGACGCGAAGAAGAAAAAAGAAGCGGATGCTAAAGCCTTGAAAGATCAAATTGGTGGTCTTTTTGGCAACAATGGTAACGGTAATGGGGACAATGGTAATCCTGGTACACAGGGAGATCCAAACGGTGATGAAGATTCTAAGATTCTAGATGGTATCAGTACTGGAACCGGAAAAATTGGAGGAGGTTTAGGAAATCGAGGGGGAAATGGTCCTAGAATTAAGGATAATTCTCAAGAAACAGGAACGATCGTCGTAAAAGTTTGTATTGATGATAGTGGTAGGGTAGTAAGCGCAAAGTATACCCAGAAAGGATCGACTTCTGCAAGTTCAAAGTTGATTAAATTGGCTGTTGCCAATGCTAAAAAATACAGTTTCAAGAAGGGAAGTGTAGAAAAGCAATGTGGAACGATTACGTACGACTTCAAAGTGAAATAAAAACTTGCGCTTGTTCCTTGAACAACTATATTGACTATTACTAGGATAAATAAAAAGTCATCTTTAATTTTACAATTAGAGATGGCTTTTTTTATTAGAAGTCTGTCTGTTTATCGGGTTAAGTATTTTAAAATAACCTTAAAAAAGAATAATGAAGGAAGCATTTTTCTGGGCATTAATGTCGGAGACCCAACAGGCAAGCGGAAACGATCCTTCCGTTCAACAAGGACTACTCGAACGGGAATTGATTGAATTAACACTGGACGAAATTATCGCTTTTGATTCCATCCTCCGCAAGCTAACGAATAAGGCTTACCATTGGAAATTATGGGCGGCTGCTTACCTCATCAATGGCGGCTGTTCGGATGATTGTTTTATGGATTTTCGGGGATGGTTGGTTGCTCAAGGAGAAGCAATTTATACCCAAGCATTAAATGATCCTGATTCCTTGTCCGAACTTGATTACTTGGAAGAGGATATGGATTGGGAAGGCTACAGTTACCTTGCATTTACGGTATATGAGCGAAGGACAGGAGGGGAAATGCCGATCAATGAGGCATTAATTCATCCTGCAACACCAGTAGGAAAAGATTGGGAAGAGGACGACTTAGCTAGTTTACTACCTCGGTTAAGTCAAAAATACGACGGCTAAAATTACTTTACAGGCAATAAAATTATGACACTAAAAGAAGAATACGCCGCCACTTTACGTTTTTTGTACGAGGAACTTCCAATGTATCAACGGGAAGGGAAAACAGCTTTTAAAAATGACTTAAGCAATATCATTGCATTTTGTCAGGCATTAGCGCAACCGCAAGAAAAATTTCCGAGTATTCACTTGGCAGGAACCAATGGTAAAGGTTCGACGGCACACTTGATTAGTGCCGTTTTACAAGCTAAAGGATACAAGGTCGGTTTGTACACTTCTCCTCATTATCGAGACTTTAGGGAACGAATTAAGCTCAACGGTGAATACATTGACCAAGCAAGTGTAATTGACTTTGTAAACAAGCACCGAGCACTTTTTGCAAAGCTACAACCTTCGTTTTTTGAAGTGACAGTTGCGATGGCTTTTGATTATTTTGCACAAGAGAAAGTGGACTTTGCCGTCATTGAAACAGGGTTGGGAGGACGCTTGGATTCTACCAACGTGATCCAGCCAATATTGAGCGTGATTACTAATATTAGTTTAGACCATCAGCATATTTTGGGAGATACGTTGCCCTTAATTGCGAAAGAGAAAGCGGGGATTATTAAAGCGGGTGTTCCGGTAATCATTGGAGAACGACAAGCCGAGACTACGGTCGTTTTTACCACTACCGCAGCAGAGAAACAAGCGGAACTAATATTTGCTTCGGATGAATTGACGGTGGAATGTTTAACCGAAGATTTGACTCATAGTCACTATAAAATCCAACAAGGACAGCAGGTGTTATTTTCTTCTTTAGCTGTAAATTTGCACGGACCTTTTCAAGCGAAAAACCTTTGCACAGCCCTGCGAACGATCATCGCTTTTGAGAAATGGCAAGGCGCTGTCGATCTTGATTTAGAGGCGGTTGAAGCAGGTTTAAAAAACCTTAAAACACGGACAAACTATATTGGTCGTTGGCAAGTACTGCAAAATCAACCTCGGATTGTAGCGGATAGTGCTCACAACGAAGCAGGTTTAGCGATTGCTATGAAAAAGTTGGCAGATTTACCATATCAACAACTTCACATTGTGATGGGGATGGTCAACGATAAATCAATTGCTGCGTTGTTGCGGCATTTCCCTCGCTCAGCGCAGTATTATTTTGCAAAAGCCGCACTTCCTCGCGCATTAGCTGCCGCAAGTTTGCAAGAACAGGCAGCAGCATTTGGTTTGCAAGGAAAGGCGTATCCTTCCGTTAAGGAAGCTTTGGAGGAAGCGAAGCTGCGGGCGGGCGTTCGTGACTTTATTTACGTTGGTGGGAGTAGTTTTGTTGTGGGGGAGGTAATCTAAAATTCTAAGTTTTCTGAGTATTCCTATCGGGTTCCATTCTTTCAAGTCTTCAAATCATTACTTGATTTTTTAGCTCTAATGCCATTCTTTCCTTTTGTATTTGTGGAAAAAAGCTAATTAAAATAGTTTACTTTTTTGATTTGAATCATTACTCAGTCTAAATTTTCTTTAAAAGCTCTTTTTAAGAAAAAATCCTTAAGAGTGTTCTACTTTAAGATCAATTCCAATTACAAGATGTTACTTTTTCAATGGAAGAAATTTTTGATAGCTGCGCTTGCTGCTCATTGAATTATTTACTTTTAGATAACCGTGCACCTTTCCGTTCTAGAGGTTTTATTTTAAGCTAAAAAACTTGAAGTTTTTGGTCAAAAAAAAATGATCCAAGGCTAACTAGAAGATTTATGGACGACTAGTTACACTTGAATCATTAGTAATAAAAAAAGGATGATTTGGGGTTAAATAAGTACTAATAAAAATTTAACGTTCATGTTTTATTTGGTATTGGTACTTTATTGAATTCTTTATTGACCTTGACCTAAGGAATATCCTTTTTTGCCATTGAATTCGTATAAATTTTCAGATTTAATGATGTCGATTTCTTCTGTAATTGCTTTTTGGAACATATTAGGAATGGCATTTTTAGGTACTTCATTTCCTTTTGCATCTTCGAATCGACAACGCCAGTGGTCGGTACAGAAGGTTTCTTCGAAACCATTAGGCCATACTTTTACTCCACGATTAGTAATCATCGTGAGTTCAATTCCGTTATTCAATTTTTGTAAAGCTCCTGCGAGGGTTTTAGCATCTTTCCCTTGCCAGTCGACGAATACATCCACGCCTTTGAGGACTTTTTTGGCAGCGGGTTTTCTTTTATAAACAGGCATTTTCATTTTCTTGCCTTTGGTATAATTTGCTAGCGGGAGTTTTTTGGGAGTTTTTCCTAATCGCTCAACAATTGCCTGAGCAAATTCTTGGGTACCAACTAATTGTTGGCTGATGCCTTCCTTGTAAATATCTTCGGTATGGATACCTTCTTCAATGGTACATGCCCAAGCATTTTTAATTTTTTCTGCGATTTCTTGCTGACCAAGGTGGTTGAGCATCATGATTGCTGCGCGGAGTAAACCAGAAGGATTAGCCACATTTTTTCCAGCGATTGGAGGTGCAGAACCGTGAATAGCTTCGAACATAGCACATTGCTCACCGATGTTGGCAGAACCTGCGAGGCCAACGGAACCGGAGATTTGGGCAGCGATATCAGAAACTACGTCGCCGTATAAATTACTGGTGACAATGACGTCAAATATTTCTGGTGTATCTGCTAAGCGGGCAGCGGCGATATCAATAATCCAGCTATCCGACTCGATATCAGGGTACTCTTTAGCGATTTCCTTGAAGACATCGTGAAATAAACCATCAGTTTGTTTCATGATGTTATCTTTAACAAAGCAGCTTACTTTTTTACGATTGTAAAACTGTGCATATTCAAAAGCGTAGCGAATTATTTTTTCACAACCTGGTCGAGAAATCAATTTAAGGCACTGCACAACTTCATCCGTCTGTTGGTGTTCAATACCAGCGTATAAATCTTCCTCATTTTCGCGGATAATGGTTACATCCATTTTGGGGTGTTTGGTATTTACAAAAGGGTAGAAGCTTTTGCAAGGGCGGATGTTGGAAAATAATCCTAAGGTTTTTCGAAGGGTTACATTTAAGCTTTTGTATCCACCTCCTTGTGGCGTAGTAATGGGCGCTTTAAGAAATATCTTATTTTTACGAATGGTATTCCACGCTTCTTTACTAATTCCACTTGAATTTCCTGCTAAGTACATTTGCTCGCCAATCTTTACCTCATCGATTTCGATTTGGGCGTTAGCATGCTTGAGTATACTTAATACAGCCTCCATAATTTCAGGCCCAATTCCATCTCCTTTAGCAACAGTTATTCTTGTCATAATTTGATTGATTTAAAATAATAAGCATTTTTGGTTAGACTATATGATAGCTATAGCTAAGTATTAAGACAAATTAATTGACTTATTAACTGGCATCATCTTTTGAGCAGCCTCTTCGTTACCCAAAGCCTTCCTAAGCAAAGGCTTAGGGCG
>JBGCFY010000055.1:0-20300 GCA_045110315.1 Saprospiraceae bacterium | reverse complement strand
TTGGAAAATCAAACGCCGGAACACGAGACTTTGTACGATGTAGAAGTAGGCTATCAATATCGAACCGCGAAGTATGGGATACAAGCTAATCTCTACTACATGGGCTACAAAAATCAGTTGGTACTCACGGGAGCATTAAATGACGTTGGTTCTGGCTTGCGAACCAATGTGCCCGATAGTTATCGAATGGGAGTCGAGTTACAAGGAAACGTAGCGATTACGGATCAACTCAGTTTCCAACTCAATGCGACGGTAAGTCAAAATAAGATTGGAACATTTGAAGAAATTGTTTACGATTATACCAATGGCTTTGATATTGAGACGAATACTTTTGAGCAGACGGATATTGCGTTTTCTCCTTGGGGAATTTTTTCCTCTGAACTGGCTTACCAACCGATTAACAACTTGAATATACGCTTGTTGAGTAAATATGTATCCCGACAATTTTTGGACAATACGAGTGATGAGAATCGGCAGATTGATGGCTATTTTGTTAGCGACTTACGGGTAGATTATGGCTTTGGTTTGGGAGCGATTAAGGCGCTGAATTTATCCTTGGCAGTCAATAATGTATTTGATGTGGAATACTCCGCGAATGGCTATACTTATAATTATATTGTCGGAGAAAAGATTGTAGAAAATTTCTATTATCCACAAGCGGGCATTCACTTTTTGTTAGGGCTGAGCTTGAAGTTTTAAATTTGAGCCGCTTCTTACTGGATCAGGAATTTTGTTAAAAACAACAGTCCCGTATTTTCACCATGGAAAATACGGGACTGTTTTAATATTGCATTTGAATAAACTAAGCACTTAATAGACTTAGAAATTATAGGTAAAACCAATTCGTAAATCCCAAGGTAGTTGAGTAGAACCGCTATCTTCCAACACATTGTATAGAATTAAGATCTCATAACTAACAATAGTACCACTGGTATAACCTCCACCAATATAGAAGTTATTTCGATTTATACGAGTTGTTTTTATATTATTAGAATTATTACCATCCAATTGGAAAAAACCATTGGCATCAAAATCGGGAGCACCTTGATTTTCATACTCAAACTCTACGTGGGCAAAAGCGTTCGTAATGATTTTGCCCCTTGCAAAAACACCAGCACCCCAAGACGTTGTACGGAAGTTGAAAGTTTCTCCAGTGTTATTAAATAACTTTTCTGCGTAATAGTCAATTTTAAAACGAGGACCAACGGAGAAGCGATCCGTCAATTTATAACCAACCATTGGCGCAATTCCTAAATTAAAAATATTGCTGGTAAAGCCGAGGTTAAAGTTACCTCCGTACCATAAACGGTGCTTAAATCCACCACTTTCATCGAAGTATTCTTCTGTATCTTTTTTCTTCTTTTTACGCTTTTGTGCATAAGAAGGCACGCTAACACAAAAGGAAAAGAGGCATAATAATAGGCTGAATCTGATCATTTTTTCCATAATACAAAGGGTTTATTGTTAGTATCTGCTAAGCAAATATAGATATTTAATTAGAAATTTGTTCTAGAAATTACTTCGCAAAAAGTAATCTCCTCAAATAATAGTATTTAAGCACATTTGCAGTAAAACATTTTAAGGGTAAGAATGTTCTAAAACGCTACCAATTGTCTACTTTTAGCAATTGTCAACTCTGCGATCTGCGCTTATGATAACATAACGAAAATTAAAGTAGGTTTGAGTCAGTTAGCCCTATGGTTTTAACGAAAAAATAACATCTTGTCCTACTTTTGTCAAGCATCTTAAAGAATCGTTAACCAACTATCGGAATCAGCGGAAGGAATTGTAGCAATAAATCAAAGGATAGATTTAGTATTTGTCTAGTATTCTTCGGTTTTGACTTGATTAAAAGAAGGGGGGAAGCGGGTATCTTTTTTTACTAAATTGTGATCAAGTAAATATTGTTTCCAAGCTTCGGCGCGTTTGATGCTAGAATAGGAATAAAAAGTCTGTGCGTGATTCAGTTTCTGATGGAATCCTAGGCGATCATTAAACTCGATTTCCAATAATTTAATGATTCCAAAGATATAATAATCTCTTTTTCCTCCGCTACTTCCAATGAAAGGAGTCGTCACGTCGTAATTCAAAATTTCATAGATTTTTTGGTAATCAAGTTTCTCTTTAGGCGTTAAAAAGTCTACTCCGAAGGCGGTGATATAATGAGCATAAAAGGCTTTTTCGCTCATCTTGCTATGATTCGAAATAAGTTTTTTCTCTTCTGTATATTCTTGTAAATTGAAAATAGGCAAGCCAAAATCTTTATTTAGGAAGTTATACGGACTGGAATTACGCGGCAAACTCAATTGGTCAATAAACTTAAAAACAGTTCCAATCTGCTCGTAAGGAATGGTCGCGATAATTTCCTGCTGAATCTTTTGCTTAGCAGCTTCGTCTGCGTCCATGTTAATGGAAGCTTGTAATTTTTCTTCCAACGATTTGCCAATATTGCCAAGTTGCGCCAAATGGAGCATGGTATTTTGTTCTTCAAATTCACTTAAGTAATCACTTTCGTTGAGGTAAGCAGTCAACACCTGAGTAAGATACTGCGTAAAATCATTTGGTTTTTCAATCCGATTGATATAATTGGCTAACCAAGGAGAAAGAAATAATTCATTGAAAAAAGAACCTCGATCTTCAACGGTATATTTTACCGCTTTCTTTTGTAAAAACGCTAGTAGTAAATCTTCTTGCTGTTCAATTTCAAAGAGTTTGGGAATGTCATCTAAGGTTTTATAATTGAATTCAAAGCCTTCAAAATAAACCAAATCTTCTGCTAAGGATAACTTTGGACTGATGTTAAGTTGGCGAATTGTTTTGACCGACGCTACTTTTTGGAGTGCCTGCAAACAAAGTTTTTTGTAACTAGGATTGTAATGTGGTGAACTCGTGATACTATTAATATCATCAATACTCAACTCACTTTGTTCCTTAAAAGCAATAATTTTTTCTTCGAAGAATTTCTTTTGCCAAGTTTCATAATTTTTTCCTTCTTTTTCCCACAGGGCAATCCACTTTTCCGTTGCAAATACTTGGGTGGGATCATCCACCGGAAAAGCATAACTATAAATGTTTTCCACTACCGAAATCATGAAATCAACTACTTTGACATCTTTACCTCGTTTGCGACTGAGTACTCGTTGATCGTCTTTAAGTTCAAATAGATAAGGAATCATTTCTGGGACTCCGTGAATTCTTAAATAGCTGAAAACTTTCTTGATATTATTTGGATCAAATTCATTTTTGATACTTTGAATGATAGCTTTGAAATCTTTTTTTTGTGGTGCTGCCAAAATTTTAAGGTCGCGTTTGTTGTAAGCGGAAGGATCAGCCAAGAAATCATCTAAGCCAATACTTGGACTGCCCGTTTCGTCAGACTGAGAAATTAGCCTGGCAATCTGATTCGCAATGGCTTCGTCGGATTCAATGCTCAGTAAATAGGAGAGTTTTTCTTGTACAAACGAACTGGTAATGTCAATTTTATTGAGATAGGCACTGCCGGTACCAATGACGCCAATATTTTCAAAAAGGTAAGATTTTTTTAAAAATAAGCGAAACTGAATTTCATCTTCAATGACTTTTTGCCAGTGTTGAGAATAAAACCAATCAAAAATGCGACCCATCGAAAAATCGGATTCCTTATTTTTGGCGTGTAAGCAAGCCCAATATTCTACGGCGGTAATTTCCTTGAGCTTCATCGTTTTGATAATTTGATTTTCCAAACGATAACGCTGCGCTGGACGTTGCTTTTGCAAGAGTTGTGTCAGTAATTTTTCCAACCGTTTAGGAACACGGTAGTTAATCTGATTCTCGCGGCAATATTTAGTTAGTTTAACCAACTCTTCTAAATACAGGTATTTAAAATTGGGTAGTTTTTTATTGTAGTTTCTTAACAATTGTCGATACTTTGCCGTCAATTCGATAATACTAGCGGGGTCACCTTCCGTTAGTTGTTGGTAAGAAGCCATAGCAATGGTGTCATTCCTAGAATTTAATCTTCGAAATAAACGTTCGTAATTTTCCGTTTTTTCAATCGCTTCTTTTTTATTGATAAACAATCCTCGGCTTTCTTCCCAGTTGTAATCGTCGTAATGTTTCGCCCAATAATTCGCATAATTAAATTGAGCACGTAGATCTGCGGAAATGGGAGTGTCACTGAGTTTTCCTTTCGCATTAGGCACCGCTAAAGACAATTGCGTCAACGCTTGAATGAGCGATATAAAGTACGCTTGCTGCTCGGAGTCCTGCTGTCTGAATTTATAGACCTGCGCAGCAATGTAAAAAAGAGCTTTGGGGTTTTCTGTTTGCACAATATCTAAAATGGCATTTTGACGAACCCAAGAATATTTATCCAAAGGACACTTGCTCAAGATGCGACCATAAAAGTCTACGGGTTGATCAAAAAGAATAGGGCTGAGGTTCAAGGTTTTTTTGTAACCAAAAAGTCTCAAATCATCCAAGGTTCCCAAAGAATCGAGATAGAAGCGGTACCGCTGACCAAGTTCCGCATAATTGCCGTCGTTGCTGACCGAAAGATTGGTCAATCGTTGCAGTACTTGGTTCGCTAAACTTCCTGAGATTAATTTTGCTTGGTAAAGCGCTAAAACTTGATCTACGGTTTCAATTCTGGGAAAGTCTTGAAGTTGTTCAACGAGTTGTTTGGTAAATTCGGGTGCCGCTTTTAACCAATTGGTTTGCTGGCAAAGCTCTACCATATATTGTTGTGCTTCTTTCAGCCGTAAGGCACCAATTTGCTGCAGTAATTTAATCGCTTTTTGTTGCTGCTTTTTGGCAATGACTTGGTTGAGTTCTTGGGCATATTGACGGAATACCGTCGCTGCGTCTTTATTGACTGCGGTAGGTAGCTTTGTTAATTCAAATTTGAGTTCCCAACGTTCTGGATCAGTAATAAAAAAAGCATCATACAATTCGGAGAAGAGGAGTTGTTGCTCGGCGTTGTAGTAAAAATCAAGAAAATCTTGTTTGGCAGTCTTTTTCTTCCAAACAAACTCTGCTGGCGTAAAAAGTGTTCTATTTTGTAAAATCGCCTGTACGTTCTTCGCCAAATCTTTACGACCTAATAAACTACCAAGGTCTCGTAAACTTCTTTTGTGTCCCGTTTGTACACTGCGGTCGAGATAAATGAGTAAGGAATCGTACGAAAGTTCTGTTTTTAGCTGAGCAGTAAGGCTCCCTAAAAAACAGCATAAACTTAAGAAAACGATTCCGATAGATTTCATGTACTACAAAATCAAATAATGCGCACTTTTATGTTACCATATTTTAACGGATGATTATAGGTAGAGTTACATCAATCTTAGCTTTAATCCATCCGCAGCCCGCTAATTGCTTAATATTACTTCAAAAAGTAAACCACTGTAGACATTTTGTACTACAGTGGTTTATTTTAAGCAATAAAAAGTGCTTTTCTAACGAAATAGTTATTATTCGTGGAACGGCGAAAGTTTACAAGATGGTAAGTGGCGCCAAGTCACTCCAACTCTTATTTTCGGCAGCATAATAAAGATAAGCCGAAGAAGCAGGTGCCTCAAAATGTCCCGCAAAGTCTGCTTTTAAATCCAAATTGATTGATTTCTCTTCTTTTGGATCAATGTATTCGTAGTAAAAGACCAGGTTATTGCCTTTGATTTCATAATAAGCAATCGAGGTATTTTTGACCAAATCGTTTAATTGTTTTGTTTGTGGTGTTAATCCTGCCGGTAAACCGATGATGGCCATTGGCGTTGCTTGCACTTCATCCGTTGTATTTGTAATACGAGCACTTAGGCGAACCATATCTCCCGTTTTGACTTGTGCTTCTTCGAGGCGCGTATCCAAAATCAAGGCACAGTCTTTTTGTGCTTTGGGCGTTTCCATATTCCAATTGACGGAAAGAGCATGAGGCATTGGATACTTTGCATTGCTGTATTTTACAGTGATTTCATGCTGTCCATTGTTAAGAAAAGCAGCTAAACCATCAATGCGAATTGGATCACGAACCCCTTTTTTATAATCTTTTGTCGCTACTTTTTGCTGATCAACGTATACTTCAATGGTACCGTCTTCGGTAGTTTGTTGCGCGTATTTTGCGTAAGCGGTTAAAGCGCGGAGTGCCATTACCGTATTTCTCGTAGATCCAAAATGACCTGAGCCCGTTCGTCCTGCGCGAACCGTTTGAGCGATGCTTTTTGCTCTCGGGATATCAGGGTTTTTTTCTTGCAACAAAGCCATCAAGACTAATGCTTGTGTCTGTAGCGCGGAAGACCGATGACTACCACCAAAAGCCGTGTTCCGATTAGCTTGATCTGCGATTGTATTTTCCGTAGAAATACTAGCTAAAACTTCTGCTCCTTTACTATCGAAACCATAGTTGTATAGTGCATTTGCGACGAGTGCTTTGACGTAAGCACTCTTTGTTTTGATGGCCATCTCGTAGCTATGTCTCAACTCTGCTTCTAAGTCCGGTACTTTTGCCTCACTTAATGCATATAAGATATAAGCCTGTTGTACATTTTCGTCTCGCGCACCAACTGACTTTGTCGCCTTTTCGTTAATTTTGAAACCACCTTTACCATTCTTGCGACTGATCAACCAATCTTGCGTTCGTTTAATCAAAGCAGGTTCTACACCATCGTATACTTCTTTCATGTGTACGAATTGCATCAATCCAAAAGCAGTAATGACTTCGTTTCCTTCCCCGTTTCCAAACCAACTAAATCCACCTTCTGAACTTTCGTAAGTTTTTAATTTTTTGTAACCCGTTGCAAAGTATTTCTGTGCTTGACGATTAATCGCTACGTCATCTTGTTCCGTTGCCCGCAAATATTGTAAGGCAAGAATATTGGGGTAATTAGAAGAACTTGTTTGCTCAAAACAGCCATTGGGTTCTCGTAACATGGCTACTAGACCTTGTAAAATTTCACTTAAAGTAGTCGGGTAGGCTTCGATGTATGCATCAACGCTTCCATCGATGGGTTCTGTAATTTTAATTTCGTAAGTTGTTTCCATGTCGGTCCCCGCATGGGCAATACTGACTGGAAAGCCTTTGGGAATGACGGTGACATCTTGAATGACGGCATCATTAAAGTTTTTACTTTTAAAACCTACTCGGAAATTGTCTTTTTCTCCTTCGTTTGCTGCGTCGCTAATTTTATACTTTAGCATAATGCGTTTCCTTTCCTGTGGTTTTAAACTAATGGTAGTTGGTGCCTTATCCAAGGCTTCAAAACTATCCGGAATCTCGATAGCGAGTTTTCCTTTGACGGGAAATTCACTGTTATTATTTAAGAAAACTGGAATTGAAATTTCATCTCCTAGAACAACTTCTACTGGAATTTTAGCAGAAAGGCTAAATGGCATTTGGGTAAAGTACTTTGCTTCTTGTCTACCGATTTGTCCGTCCTCGCTCATGCCTTCGGTTGAGATTCTAAAAGAACTAATCGCATCAGAATTGTAAAAAGCAACCGTTGCATTTCCTTGTGCATCCGTTTGAATATCACCATCCCAAAAAACAGTTGATCTAAAATCAGTGCGGAGTGCATTGGCTTTAGGCTTTTTATAATTTGGTGCAGGAAATTCTCGGGCGCGGTAATAGACGATATCGGGAAGAATATTGGTTTGAATTTCTTCTGATTCGGGAGCTTCAAGATTTTCTTTCCAAGTGTAAGCATCTCCTCGGGAATCCATGACTACTATATTTCCATCATTTGTATCGGTATTACTTCGAGTCATATCTTCTACGGAGACGCTTGGATTTTTTACAACCCAATCAGTAGTTGCACTTTTCACTCTAAAATTATTATTCATGAGCGCATTTGCAGGATTACTAGATCGTCGGGTAGCAGAATTAGCGGCGATTGCCGTACTATCTGCGACAATCATCCAACCTGTTCGATCGGCTAATTGATAATCTACTTCTCCGTATTTGGCGAGGTGGTAGGTTTTTCTTCGATGACCGGGCGCTGCGATAGCTAATTCCACACTACCTTCGATTAAATCTACTTCTTTATCTAATTTGAAATGACCGTTGGCATCCGTTTTGAGCGTCGCCCCGAGTTCTTTAACGATTATTTTTGCGCCACTAAGTGGTTTACCGTCGGCACCTAGTACGGTTCCTGCAATTTCTTTTTTCTGAGCAGCATAAGCTAAGTCAGGAATATTATTTTTTTGAATGCTTTCCCAGCTAAATCGTCGCCAGCCCGCCGTCATCAAAACGTGATCAAGCGCAATTTCTGCCTTGGGTTCCTTTTTATCAAAATAGAAAGCAGGATCTTCTAGCGCTACATCTAAGTCTGCTTCCAATAACATCCAACTTAACAGATTACTAGATTGATCGTCGGAATAAGCTAAAAGCTGGTCATCTACGGCGGAAAGTGAAAGCTTGGTAGAAACCGGATTTCCCATTTCGTCTTTTACTTTCAATTTGATTTCTACCCGTTCTCTAGGTTGGTATTCTTTTTTATTAGTCTCAATATCAATGTTTAATTGTTTGTGCAAATTGACGAACGTCAAACGTTCTGCTCGAGCAATACCTTCTTGATCAAATAAAGTAATTTGTGCCACACCAATTGGGAAATTCTTGATGGGGATTTGTAATTGTGTTAAACCTTTGGATAACTTTAAGCGGGTAGAAAAATGGTTAATTCCTCTTACGCCTGCCGTTAAGGAAACCTTATCTCGGTGCGTAGCATAAATATTTAGGTTGATGGCATCTTTGTTAACCTCTTGTACGGATAAAACGTAGCCACTATTGTAAACGGTTGGCAATTCAAAGCGCTCACTAATGCCCGTAGGGTAGGTAGGAACGAAAGTATAGGTCGACCCTTTACTTGGCGTAAAGAAAAACGATCCCATTCCTTTGTGCTTACTTTCTACGTCGGCAACTACTTTTCCCGCTTGGTCAACTACTTGACCTTGGACATCGATTGCACGACCATCTTTATCAATAGCTTTGAAGGCAACTTTATTAGGTAAACTTGCAATTAAATCTCCTCCTTCTGGGAAAAAATCTATTGCTAATTGTTTCAATACGACGGGTACTGAACGAGCAATAGAATTGCGTTCTTGTTGGTGTGTTGTTATAATTGTCAATAAAACATCCGTAGTATTAACCGAAAGTGGCAAATTAAATTGCAATTCTGCGAGTCCTTCTTTATCCGTTTTAGAATGATATAAAGAACCTTTAACACCGTCCACGCTCAGCATGAAATCAAAAGGATGATTGGTAAGCAATTGATTCGTGTTATCCTCTAACTTTAATTGTGCTTGCACTTTACTACCCGGACTATAGCCTTGCTTCACAAAGTCTAAATCCATTTTTAACTTTGGTAAAACCAAGCGTTGGATCATTATTTTTTTAGTAAAAATAGCTGGTTGTGGATCGTTCTTTTGATAATCAGAATAGATCTTTAGCTGGTATTGTCCTCCCGGAGCATCCGAAGGAATGGTAACATCTCCTTTCGCAATGCCATTGGCTACAAAAATCTGAAAACTCTTTGCCACGGTATTAGCAGGGGTGAGCAACTCGACGTGGATAATCTCCGACTTGGTTGTTGGTGCAAGTGCACCGTTACGTACGTAGGTGGTAAACCAGATGGTTTCGCCAGGGGCGTACAAGGGTTTGTCGAGTTGAGCATAAATTCTTTCCTCGGGACGATCATGGTAGAGCTCCGTTCCTTTTTCGATAAGCTCTTGTACGGAAAGTTGAGGTGCTTCGTTTTTATTTTGATAAAAATAAAAAATACTGGCAATCAGCACACTGCTGATGAGGAGGATGGGTAAATAAATTTTAGATTTCATATTTGTATATTACTATGGTTTTCGAACAAATTGGCTGCAATAGTCATTCCGATTACAACCATCGTAAGGACGGTAATGTTCTTAGTTTTGAGGATGTAAAATAGTGCTATATTAGCGATGAAGTAGTTCTAAAACTACCTTTATATTAATTGTTGTTTTAATTTATGCAGCGAGTTTGGCCGCATTTGTTTTATTCAGTTTCTGTAATTGCCTGTTCACTTACAAATAGTTCTTTGAAGTGGGCGATGTAATAATTACCATCAAAATAAGCAATGTTGGTATAGCCGCCAGTTGGCGTATTATTCAGACCACCATCATAGCGCATCGAAATGGTTTGTTTGAGTTCATCATCCACCAATTGGTAAGGCCAACCCAAACCCTGATGAGAAAATACTTTATTATTAGCAATTTCTATCATTTGTAATTCCGTCTGAGGCCCTTCGATTCTCGTCCAGTTAATGCCATTATCTTCTGACGCAAAGAATTCCCAAGCATTGTATCCCGTTACATATATTTTGTCATTTCGCTCAAAAAAGTCCAAGGTCCAAGTTTGGAAAAGTTGATCAATAGCTCCCTGTGGAGTAATCCGGTAACCGCCATTTAAAGAACTAACGTAATAATTACCGTTGATGTATTTAGTATTTACCAAATTATTAAAATCAGCAGGTAACTGTGGTGCTTCGATTCTTTCACTGACACTCACTGATACAAACTGATCTTTAGTGGCATTTAGTTCAATATCGAAAAGAAAAAACACATAATGGTAGCTAGGAAAAGAAAGTACGGGAAGTAGCAATTGAGTTCCTTCCTGATTGAGTGCACCTGTATTCCGAGCATTAAATTCTACTAAAAGGATTTCTCCATCATCATTGCGAGGTAACTCTGAAACTAGGATATTCGTTGTTTCATTGGGGTTTTTAGTGAGATGAAACTCAAAACGCTCTAGGTTTTGCTGATTTTTGGAAATTCGGAAAAACACATTTTCAGAGAGCGCGGGCCGACCGAGTAAGGGTTGACCTTCGTTCAGTTTTCGCCGTTCTACGAGTTCTTGATTCGCTTGCAGTCGGTAAAATTCATTATTGGTAATGACGTAAAGTTCATTATCCGTAGCGAGTACATTCCTGATATTGCGTTCCGGATTGATACTGGCTGCCTCCCAGAGAATTTCCTTTTCTTCTTTCTTACAAGCGCTCGACACTAAAAGAGAGAAGAATATACCACAGAGTATAATTCGATTCATGATCATAATTCGTTTAATTAGTATGTTCAAGGGTTTGTGGGGAGATAATTAGCAGTTGTACTCAAGATTGAAATACTACTTTTTCATCGTTGTATAAAAATACGAAATTTTGCAGAGAAATGATTTGCTCATTCCAAAAACTAGACGATTTTGACCATTTCGACGATCAAATTTGAAAAATAAAGGATTTTTTTGTCCAAATAGAGGAAAATCAAGGCATTAGGTATTGAATTCGAGGCGATTATCTTGGTCGATGTTGCTCAATAAATGGAGTAGGAGCCAAGTAACCAAAATTATCTTCCGCGTAACCCGGACCAATACTCATCCCAATAAAACTTCTCAATTCTAAGTGTAAATGCGCACTATATTTTCCATCGGCAGTGCCAATAGTACCGAGTTGTTCGCCTCTCCGGATAAAATCGCCTACGCTAACTTGTTTACGTTGCAAATGGGCATACACCGATTCTGTGTAAGCATGCTCGTGACCCGCCGGCATCTTATGAATGACTCTAATCACGTTACCCCAACCACAACAAAGGTGCTCGGCAACACTGACGTAACCGTTCCCTAAACTATAAACGGGATCTCCTAAATCACTATTACCACCGTTGATCCCATTCCAATCTTCCCCTAAATGCAACCGCTGTCCAAACTTTACCGCTTTAAAATAATTATCTCCATCTGGTTTGCCTACCGGAAAATCAAAACCATCAAAGTTAAAACTTGGATGTTGGGCAAATAAACTGTCGTAGCTAGGTATCGCAAACTCAACCTGCTTTCTCCCGCCACTCGATTTTGTAGAGGACAAATCATTTTTAGCAAAAGTAGCATCGGAATTAGTCCGAACAGCTGGCTTTGAAACGTCCGAATTTGGAGTGAAGCAACTTGTCAGCACTACAAAAAAGCAAATAATTATGAGGAGATATCGCATGGTTAAAATGAATCTTTTTTAGCAAACGTAGAAACTACCAAACTTGGTCTTTCAAGGTGAAAATTACCACACAAATTTAGCAAAATTAGTGCGGTCACCCAAATTAGCCGCTTTGGAGGAAGTATTTAAACAATAGTAGGCATAGGCGAAGTAAGAGCACAAATTGATATACTTAATATCTTCGGCATCTTTTGAGTTTATACTTCTTTGCTTTTTCATTGCGAACCTTTGGGTATGTGCTTCAAAAACGCATTGTCTAAACTCAATATATACTCGAATTTATTGGTAAAATAATTTTGCGCTCTTACTTTGCGCGCTATAATTATTTAACTTTTTAAAACCTACTTCTTTGCATTAATTCGTATCTTGTAAGAAGAATAATAGCTTTTCTGCTATCAAACAGCAATAAACAATACGAAAACCCCCTTTATTTTATCGAATCCTTAATTGATAACGCTGAATAATATTTTAGCGGATTTAGTTTAATAAAATGGTCTGCCCATTTGTTGGACTATTTTTGTATTATGAATTTATTCAATATTCACGGTAAAGCTGGATAAAATATAAGATACAGCAAACCATATAAGATACAAGTTTAATAACCTAACTGCTAATGATTAAATGCTACCCTAGACCGTTCAAAAAGGCATTTGAGTTTCAACGTTGGCGTAGAATAATCGGATGCATTATTTTATGCCTTTCTTGCATTATTCCCACTGCTACGAACGCCCAAGTTTGTGGTTGCACGAATTGTCCTGGGGTAGTCGCGCCCGTTTCAACGGTAGATTTTACTTTTGAGGTGCAAGGTGCAAACAATGACGATCTTGCCAACGCTACTCAAGCTGTCTGTGGTGTATTATTAGATATTAAACCCGAACACTTTTGGTCAACTCAATTTAGTTTGATCTCACCTAGTGGGCAAACAGTGCGGTTGATTGGACCGCCAAGATTGGATTTATTGATTGGCTATAGTGCGGTTGGTCCTTGGAATATAGCTTTTGTCCCTTGTAGCGATGCGGTAAATCCTGATCCTTTATTTCCTGATACTTGGGATAATGATGCTTTTGACTTTGGGATTGTCGGTGGAAGTTATACGGGATCGTATTATCCTTTTATGGGATGTTTAGAAGATTTTAATACTGGAACAGTAAACGGGCTTTGGACCTTACGAGTGCAAAATGTATCTGGCTTTTACGAGGCGGAAGTAGATTATTTTGAAGTGCTTTTTTGTGACGATTCAGGTTTAGACTGTAACCCCTGCGAAGCGGATGCGGGGGTGATTGGCAATAATTTAATCATTGATGCTTGTGTGAATGATACAATTTTGAAATTAGATTTGCCACCTAGTTATGGAAGCACCGCCCCGGATACAAACTTATATGGTTATACCTATTTAATTTCGTTTAATGGAATTATTGAAGAATACAACGCTGCACCAGATTTACGTGGTTGGAACGCGGGGACTTACTTAGTTTGTGGACTCTCTTACAGTTACGCCGATACATTGAAAATTCCTCAGCCCAACGGCAGCTTAACCCGTATAGACCTAGAGGATGCCCTACAAAATATTAATCCTATTTTTTGTGGAGATATAACGGACGATTGTGTGCTAATCAATATCCAACCACCAGATACCTTAACGATCAATGGCGTGTTCTGCGCAGGCGATACCTATCTTTATCAAGGAGTAAGTTACGATACCACAGGAGTATTTACTTTTGAGATTGCTTCTACTAATGGTTGTGACTCTACGATTATCCTTAGCTTGACGGAAATTCCAGCGACGACGACAACCATTGATACCATGATTTGTAGTGGAGATGTCATTGGTGTCGGGGCTCAGATTTATACCATGAGTGGTTCTTATTCAGACACTTTGGTTTCTGCCCAAAACTGTGATAGTATCGTTTACCTAAACTTGCAGGTAAAGGATTCCATTATCACCTATTTAGAGAAAGCGATTTGTATAGGAGATTCTTGCGTAATAGGAACGATAGCTCATTATTCGAGTGGAATCTTTATGCAGCGTTTTACCGCAGCGGATGGTTGTGACAGCATGGTGGTTTTAGACCTCGAAGTATTAACACCTGACGTTTTTATCGCAGCACCGGAACTACTGAGTTGTACGAATAGCCCAATCACACTTGATGGAAGTGGCTCTTCTACGGGGAGTTCAATAGTTTACGAATGGACGCACTTAGATAACGGAGGAGACGGGATCGTGAGTGGGGAAAATACGTCGCTTGCTCAAGTCAACAAATTAGGAGAATACCAATTAAGTGTGACTGATACCCTCCGAGGAGCATTCTGTAGGATTGTCAATACGGTGAATGTATTTGGAGATTTAAATGTACCAAATCTTAATGCATCAGCAGACTCAATTACTTGTGGAAACTCCCAGGCCAACTTAACAGGATTCTCACTCACGAGTAATGTTAATTATACTTGGCTTGGACCTAGCGGAGTATACGCCATCCAGAAAGATACCATTACCGAACTTCCTGGTCTTTATACTTTAATCGTTACGGCACCCAATGGCTGTCAAGACAGCATGATAGTGGAAGTTCAAGAAAATACGCAAACTCCTATTGCTCAAATAACGGGGGATACGTTAGATTGTAATCAAACACAAGTTGTACTCGATGGTAATGGTTCTTCGGGGAGTGGACTTTCGTATGAATGGGAAACCGCAGGTGGCACTTTTATTAATAATACAAATACGATTTCTGTCGTCACATCTGGCAATTATAACTTGATTGTAGAGAACGCTAACAATGCTTGTCGTGATACCGCATCTTTTAACGTAGTTGAAAATCTTCTTGTTCCCACAGATATCATCGTTACTGCGGATACGCTAACGTGTAGTAAGGTCATTGCTACCCTTACGGGAAATACGACTAGCGTAGGTGCACAGTTTCAATGGAATGGTCCAGCGAGTTTCGTAGCGCATCAGAAAGACACTTTTACAAATATACCTGGACTTTATACACTTACGGTCACTGGAATTAATGGTTGTACCGCAAGTGAAAATTTAGTAGTAATCTTAGATAATACACTACCGACGGTAACTACTAACGCAGAAATGATTACTTGTGCGCAATCCACAGTGGCCTTAACCGCTACTACTACGGATAGCGATCTAATTTTCCGTTGGACAGGTCCCGCAGCGTTCGAAGCATTTACTAAAGATACGTTTACAAATGTACCGGGACTTTATCAATTGACCGTTACTGCTCCAAATGCTTGTACTGTTACGGTTGATCAAATGGTAAGTATAGACGTCGATTTACCAAATGCTTCAGCTATGGCAGATACTTTAACTTGTAATCAAAGTACCGCAATGCTACAGGGGAACTCTACGACGGATAATGTTAGTTATGCTTGGTCTGGTCCAGCTGGATTTACAAGTCAAATGCAAGATACGATTACGGATATACCAGGTATTTACCAATTAACGGTGACGAGCGAAAATGCTTGTACGGCGATGACGGAAGTGACGGTTATTTTAGAGGAGGAAGAACCAACGATTACCGCAAGTGCCGATACGATTAACTGTACGATGTTGGTTGCCAATTTGAACGGAAATTCTACAACGGAAAATACTAGTTTCCTTTGGTCTGGTCCCGCAGGATTTACCGCAAATGTAAAGGATACCTCAACTACTATTCCAGGGACTTATCAATTAGTCGTTACAGGGGATAACGGTTGTACGAATACCTTTGACCTCGAAGTGTTACTAGATGAGACAATTCCAACAATCACCGCAGCGGTAGGGAGTATTAGTTGTACTGCTACGTCGGCCAACTTATCGGGAAGTTCTACTACTGCTAATGTTAGCTATGAATGGCAAGGTCCCGCAGGATACCAGAGCAATCAAGCAGATACGAGTACAACTATTCCGGGTACGTATCAATTTATCGTTACCGCTTCAAATACTTGTACTGCAGAAATGGAACTCGAAGTCATTGCCGATCAAGATTTACCGACGGTAAGTGCAACCGCAGACACGATTACTTGTACCGCTCCTATTGCTAATTTGATGAGTAGTTCGACTAGCAATAATTTAAGTTATCTGTGGACAGGACCACTTGGCTTTTCTGCGGTAAGTCCTGATACGCTAACGAATGTTGCAGGTTTGTATACCTTAATGGTTAATGCTGTGAATGGCTGTAGTGCTAGCACGCAAGTAACCGTCGTTGCAAATAATCTCATTCCGGATCTAGTACTAACGGCGGATACCTTGAATTGTACTGAGATAGAAGCTACGCTGAGTAGTAATAGTTCGGTGGTTAATTTGATCTATAGTTGGACGGGACCAAGCGGTTTTAATGCTAGCCAAGCCGATACGACCACGAGCATAGCTGGGAATTATCAATTGCTCGTAACGGCTCCTAATGGTTGTGCTACAAGTGAGGCGATTACCGTCATTTCCGACGAATCAATTCCTGCTATTGCGATAAGTGCAGATAGTCTTAGTTGTACTTCTGCTACGGCAGGTTTGTACGGAAGTTCCACCACAGAAAATGTTACTTACCAATGGACAGGACCAAATGGTTTCTTCGCTACTCAAGCAGATACGAGTACAACGGTAGGAGGTATTTATGAACTACAAATCACCGGAGCGAATACTTGTGTTGCAACGGAAACTGTCACCGTTTTTCAAGATCAAAGTTTACCTACGATTACGGCGATAGCAGAAGATTTAAATTGTTTACAAAATACCGCAAGCTTGGCGGTGAATACAACAACGACTGGAATGACCTACTTCTGGACGGGACCAAATGGATTTACAGCCTATCAATCCGATACGATTACTGATGCCAGTGGATTTTACGAAGTGACGGCTACCGCTACCAACGGTTGTAGTGTTACGGCACAAGTAGCGGTCGAGTCAGATGTACAAAATCCTAGTTTCAGCATCGCAGCAGATACCATTACTTGTTTTAATCCAATCAGTAATTTGAGCAGTGAGTCCATCGTGGTTTACGAAAACTATCAATGGGAAGGTCCTGCTGGCTTTAGTGCACAAGCTGCGGATACGATAACTAATATAGGAGGTACGTATCTACTTACCGTTACTGGAGTGAATGGCTGTAGTGCTACGCAAAGTATTGAAGTCGTTGCGGATACCATAAAACCTAATATTATCGCCACTGCGGATACAATTAATTGTAGTCAAACAACCGCGAATTTAGTAGGCAACGCTACGACGGATGGTGTTAGTTTTCAATGGTCAAGTGTAGCTGGTTTTAGTAGCCAAATGAAAGATACGGTAACAACTCTTGCGGGAGTATATCAATTATTGGTGACGGCAGCGAATGGTTGTAGTGCAACGGAGGAAGTATTAGTGATTGAAGATATTGTTTTGCCAACGGTTTTAGCGATGGTGGATACTATTACTTGTGTGAATGAAACCGCAGCCCTTACGGGAAATTCTACCACGCCGAACGTTAGCTATACTTGGACAGGACCAAATGGATTTTTTAGTGAAGCGAAAGATACAAGTACTACATTAGTCGGCGTTTATACCTTGACAGTAACGAGTGAAAACGCTTGTACAGCGAGTGAAATAGTTACCGTTACGACCAGCCAAGATTTGCCAACGATTAGTGCATCCGCAAGTGCAATTAGTTGTACCGTACCCATTGCAGATTTGCTTGGTAACTCTACCACGCCCAACGTGAACTACGAATGGAGTGGACCGGGTGGTTTTATGGCTACTAGTCAAGATACTTCAACGAGCGTTCCGGGTTGGTATGAATTGAAAGTTATTGCCTTGAATGGTTGCGAGGTAACGATGATGGTGGAAGTAATTTCTGATCAAGGTGTACCGGACATCGAAATTATGGCAGATACGATTACTTGCACGACAGCGTCTGCGACATTAACGGGGAACTCTACAACCACGAATGTCACTTATGTTTGGACGGGACCAGCAGGGTTTAATGCACTACAAAAAGATACATCGACCACGATCCCTGGTATCTATCAATTAGTGGTTACTGCTGCAAATAATTGCAGTACGGTAGGACAAGTTGAAGTAGTTAGTAACACGGAAAGTCCCGCAATTGATTTGCAAGTAGATACCTTAAATTGCGAAAACAGTATTGCAAATTTATCTGCAACTACCATAATACCTGCGGTGCAGTTCGAATGGACGGGACCAATGGGATTCATCGCTTCGGTTCAAGATACCTCGACTACAGTTGCGGGCACATATAGCTTAGTCGTCACAAATGCTAATGGTTGCTCGACAACGACGGCTGTTGAAATAATTGAAGACCTAGCAATACCAACAATCACTGCCAACGTCGATACCATTACTTGTATTTCAAACAAAGCTAATCTAACGGGAACTTCTAGTACAGTGGGCGTTAGTTATTTATGGACGGGACCGGCGGGTTTTGCGGCTAACGTGGCTGATACGAGTACGATGATTGTGGGAACGTATCAGTTTACAGTAACTGGAGAGAACGGTTGTAGTCAGTTTATCGAAGTGGAGGTAATTGCAGATCAAGATACTCCGGAACTTACCGGTGCAGTAGGAGAGATTAGCTGTACGAATGCCGTAGCTAATTTAACTGCGAATTCCACGACGGAAGATGTAACCTACTTATGGACAGGGCCCAATAATTTCATGGCGACGGTTGCGGATACGAGTACAAGTATTGCTGGGATTTATGAAATTACGGTTACTGGAGCGAATGCTTGTCAGAACAGTTTGATATTTGAAGTTATCGCAGATCAAAATATACCAACGGTGACCGCAACGGCGGATACAATTACCTGTATTCTTATCGAAGCCAATTTATTTGGAACTTCAAATCAAAGCGATGTTACTTATCTCTGGACGGGACCGAATGGCTTTTTAGCCACTAGCGCAGATACCAGCACGACAGTAGCTGGACTATATCAACTCGTTGTAACGGCGGCAAACGATTGTAGTGCGACGGTCGAAGTGGAAGTTATTAGCAACCAAAGTTTAC
This sequence comes from Saprospiraceae bacterium, assembly GCA_045110315.1. Lineage (GTDB taxonomy): Bacteria > Bacteroidota > Bacteroidia > Chitinophagales > Saprospiraceae > CALFBG01. The sequence continues at coordinate 1,345 of JBGCFY010000055.1, read as the reverse complement.
CTAACCTTAGTGCCACAACGGATAGTATTACTTGTTTACAAAATTTCGCTACACTTTCAGGAAGTTCAACGGATGATAATTTGAATTATACTTGGACGGGACCGAACGGCTTTATCGCTACGGTGGCAGATACGACGACGACAATTGCAGGAACATACAATTTGACGGCGACGGCTTTAAATGGTTGTGAAAGCAATGTTAATGTAGTTGTTACTGAAGATACGGCGGTGCCAGAACTATTGAATGCGAGCATTAGTATAATTGATTGTAATCAGTCCGTGGCAAATTTAACGGCTAGTTCTACAACATTAGGCGTCAGTTATACTTGGCTTGGACCAAATGGATTTATGGCTTCCGTAGCAGATACCGTAAGTAATCTTGTTGGTGAATATCAACTAGTTTTGACCGCACCGAATAGTTGTACTTCCACAACGATGCTCAATTTGATCGAAGATATTACACCACCAATCATCAGTGGAATGGTTGATTCGATTACCTGTGAACAAACATTTGCTAATTTATCAGCTAGTGCTACCACGATGGTTGCTAGTTATCAATGGCAAGGCCCAAATGGTTATTTGGCAGGCATTGCAGATACGACGACGACTTTAGCGGGAGATTATGAATTGACCGTTACTGGAACGAATGGCTGTACGACAACGACTAGCTTTGAAGTGACAGCCTCCGTTGATATTCCTACGATCACTGCAACCGCAGATACAATTAGTTGCAGTCAAATTTCTGCCAATTTACAAGGAAGTACTACCACTCCGAATACGACTTATCAATGGATAGGACCGAATAGTTTTAATGAAAATGATTTAATGACCAGCACTACAGTTCCAGGGAATTATCAATTGGTCATTACGAGTGCAAATGCTTGTAGTGCTTCTGCTACGGTAACCGTTATCGCTGATACTTTAGCGCCAATCGCTACGGCAAATATTTCTGGCAATTTAGATTGTACCCAAATATTAGCCCTGTTGGATGGAAATGGATTTGCGAATGGTGCGGCTTTAGTTTATGAATGGCAAAACGAAGCAGGAATATTTTTAACGGAAGATACAATGCTGGAAGTGAGTGAAAATGGCCAATACCAGTTTATCGTTACCAACCTTGAGAATGACTGTGTTGACACCGCTTGGGTAGAACTAGATATCGATCTCCTTGATTTAGCACAAACACCTATAACGAATGATGATGTCTATGAAATGACGAATCTTACTAGTCTAGATTTAAGTATGCTGGATAATGATCAGCTTGATGCGGTGGAAGATTGGGAACTTACCATTCTAAACTCACCAATGGTCGGTAGTTTAACGGAAACAACTTCGGGAAATTATAC
>JBGCFY010000054.1:0-3905 GCA_045110315.1 Saprospiraceae bacterium | reverse complement strand
CTTATTGGTTTGTAAATAGTGCTCACATAAAAAGCTATTGTACATATTGCCATAATCCGCCTGACTAACAAGCTTAGCTACTTCATTGTGTTTGTGGTGTGCTGCTTTTGTTTGTCCCGTGTAGGCTAAAATTTCTGCTTTTAATAAACTAATACCTGGATCGGCACTCTTAGTGGCAATTTTATCAAGAATTGCTATGGCAGCCTGAGGGTCGCGATCATTCGCATAAGCCATCCACGCAAGACCTTTCATACTGTACCAATCGGCTGAATTTAAAGCCAAAGCTTTCAAATAGTAACTTTTAGAAGTTGCAATCTCGCCAGCATGACCGTAGTAATCGGCTAAGTTGGTATATACCCAAATCTTAAGCGCAGTCTGCTTACTCGTTTCAGCAATCTTTTCGGCTACTTTCATTAATTCGATGGTTTGATCAAGATTTCCTTGTCCGTCTTGCCACTTAGCCAATCGAATGTAGTAATTGAAATCTTGTTGCTCCGCTAATTTTGCGAGCGTATTCTTTTGTGCCGCATCGTCACCCAATTCTTCGTACAAGTCGAATAGCATTAAGTCTGTAGCTCTTTTTTCGCTTCCAATTTCTTGTGCTCGTAACACCAAATTCATGGCTTCGCAAAATCGGTGCTGTGAAATAAAGTTATGAGCTAATGCTCTCAAAGTACTTGCCTTTTGATTAGACTCTGCCGTTCGTACCGCTTCCAATAAATATTCCGCCTCTTTTAAATATTTTAATTCTGCCGTCGCAGAAAATAAAGCGGTATTTGCATTGGCTAATTGTACTTTAAAAGCGTGTTGCGTTGGGTGAGCAGTACTTTTCTTTTTCCAAAAGTCGTATTCACTTTTTAGTGTTGCCAACTTTTCTGTAGGTTGGTATAAATCTAGTATCGCTTGGGTCTCAGGCATCATTGCATAACTTTGTAAAGCAAAAAGGAGACAAAGTATTTTTATTGTTATTAACTTCATAATGGTATTTTTTTAAGAGAAGTTGTTCTCAAAACAACTTCGATAACTTCAATATTCGTTGGGAAAAATCGCGCGCTCATTTGTTTTAGATTTGTCGCAAGTACTAAGACAAAAGTTAATGGGGGATTGAATTTGTCTTGGTACTCGCGAAGCAATTCGGGGGAATCACGGGCTACAAAATCTAAACCTTAATTTTGGTAAATTCTATTATTTTTAAAACCTTGATTATGGGCTTACCAAGCTGTTGCTAAGTAAGGAAAAGTATTTAAGAAATCTTTATCGTTAGCGCCAACGTTGTCAGAAGTTAAACCTGCATTAGCCATGCCGTCAGGTCCTCCAAAGATTAATAATAACTCAACATCAATGACGTCATCTGCTAACGCTCTTCCGGTTAATACATTCGTACCATCGAAGAAAGTTGTTTTGCCAATGGTAGAAACGGTAAGTACATCCGTCGCTAAGGCAGAAGAAAAAGTTGTAGCATCCCAAGTTAAAGCGTTTGTGGTATAACCTGGATTCAAAGTCGTTAGTGTTGTTTCAAAAACAGAGGCGTACGCCGCACCCATTTGAGAAGGAATGGTCTTGTTGAATGCATCTTTACTATCCGCAGGAACAAATACTGTATTGACGGCTGGTCTACCTTTTTGATCTGCTTGCGTGTACTGTCCAGAGAAGTCAACCGTTGCAGGCGTAGGTGTGGTTGTCGTATCGTCATCTTTATCACAAGAAATGACAAATAAGCAACTGGCAACTAAACAAAGACAAAGGGAAAAAGATTTAAATTTTATAAAATTCATGATAATATTTTTTTATTGTTGAATGAAATCATTGTGCAGTTGTAGGAGTGTTTTCTTCAAACTGCGTCTAGAGAAGGGGGGAAACGGAATTTAGTTTTTAACCTTAGTTTCTACCCAAGTACTTACCGTATCAGCGTTACCTAAACTTGATTTAGGAACTTCTACTACTACGGCTAATACGTTGGTACCTGCAAAAGTATCGGTACCTGGATTGTTAAACGCAGTAGCATTTCCGGCTAAGATTTCCGAGTAAGCACCTAAGTCAAAAAAGAAAGGATCATCTCTTGGACCTGCGAATAATTTACTACTACCGTTTGTTCCGATCTTCGCCGTTTCACCGTAAGCCGTAATGTCCGCAACGATTCTGGTAGCGTCATCATCAATGCTACTTACTAAACCAGTATTACCAGGTGCATAAGGACCAAAAGCATACATCTTACCGTCTCTAGGAATTAATTGGATTACTAAATCCTCAACCGCATCTCCATTGTTGTCAATGTTGATTTCAATTAATACATTTTCGTCAAAGCTGGCATTACCAGTAGCTGCAGGGCTTAATAAACCTTGAATGCTTACGGCAAAAACCATGTTTTCGTTATTTTCTTTACTTTCAAATGCGTAGTAATCCGCGATATCCGCAGTACCATTTGAAACAGCAGGTGCATCAATGTGATCGGCAGACATTAAGAAAATACCGATTAAGGCGAAGGAAAATAATCCTGCTAAAAATTTTAAATTATTCATTTTAAGAATGTTTTTGAATTAAAAAAATAAACGCTTTGCACACTTGTACTCTTTAGGAAGTATCTCTTTAAACACAGCGTTTTGAAATTAGATAGTTATAATAATTGTAAGCAATTGTTCATCTTCATGATATCATTAAGTACGGTTAAACATGCCCTAAATTTAAACGAACTTCTTTTCGATCATCGGCGTAGCTTGCGCCGCAAAATGAAGTACGTAAAAATTTAAAAGCTTGCAGTATTTAAAAATTAACTTAAAATGATTAGCTGCTTATAATGATTTACGGGGGTAAAGAAGGGTTTGGTTTTCGAAAGTTGATTTTTTTTATTTTTATTTTAAAACAACTTCTAAATATCAATCTTTGCTGACAACTTCTTTATGGATTTAAGATTCGTGAAATTGTTTTGAAAAATTAGCAATGAGTTTTTTCCCTTCTATTGCTAAGATTCCTTGTAGTACTTCTACCTGAGCATTTCTTAGTTTTTGAACGCTCTTTCCTGCCACCAATGGATTTGGATCAATGACACTGATGACGACACGAGGAATACCGTGATGTAATATAAGATCGACACAAGGAGGGGTTTTTCCAAAATGGAAACAAGGTTCTAAAGAGATATACAAAGTAGCACTAGTTAATAAATTTGAGTGAGCCGCCGAGACTGAATTAATTGCATTAACTTCTGCGTGTGGCCCGCCGTATACCTGATGATATCCTTCTCCGATGATTTGTTGCTCGTGTACGATAACGGCACCAACTTTTGGATTTTCCTTTACCGCATCGCCGCCTAATGCAGCAAGTTCAAAACATCGTTTCATATATAACTCGTGATTCAAGATGTTGTCTTTTTAGTTTAGATCCATAAAACGTAATCTACGTTGAGGATGTTCAATTTGTTCTTCAAGTTTAGTTACGGGGAAGGAACTAACTTTGGTTTTTTAAAATCTGCTTTTTTTCTTTTTTTTATCAAAAAACAAAGAAATGCTTGCTAAGAAGTTGTTTAATGTTTGTAAACATTCTTAGCATTTGTAAACAACTTCTAGGTATAGCCTTGGGTTTCTATTTTTTTAATGGAAGTTTTACTAAATGATGTTAGAGCTTGAACCTGTTGTCGATCAGGAAGGGGTAAAGGCTTGTACTTCAATAGTTGTTTCCTTCATAAATAAGTCCCAACGCTCAAAAGGAGATTGGGACTTATTTATTGAAACTTGTCTTAGTATGTGATATTTCTACAAAAGAAGTTTTTACCTAAGATATTATTTTGACTTTTTATCTTGTAAATTCCGAATCAAACCTTCCTGTACAACCGAAGCAATCAAATGACCAGCTTCGTTAAATACATTTCCTCTACTAAAACCACGCGATCCACCCGCAGACGGACTATCCAT
>JBGCFY010000053.1:0-44302 GCA_045110315.1 Saprospiraceae bacterium | reverse complement strand
CTGGATTTTGCTCTTTTAAATATCGGGAAGTGCCCATGATGGTTCCAGTAGTGCCCATAGAACTCACGAAGTGCGTGATTTTATGCTGGGTGTCTTTCCAGATTTCAGGTCCTGTACTTTTGTAATGTGCATCGGGATTATCTGGATTACTAAATTGATCGAGCATGACAAACTCGTCTTTTAAAGCCATTTCTTCGGCGAGCTTTCTGGCGTGTTCAATACCTTTATCGCCGTCGGTTAAGATTAAATTGGCGCCGTAGGCACGCATCGTTGCTTTTCGTTCTTCGGTGGCGGATTCGGGCATGAGTAAGGTGATTGGAATCTGCTTTAAAGCGGCAATCATGGCTAGGGCAATGCCTGTATTTCCACTGGTTGCCTCTACGATTTGTTGTCCATTTCCCAACGCTCCTCTTTCAATCGCTTTGGTAATCATGTTTAAAGCGGCTCTGTCTTTTACACTACCGCCCGGGTTTTGTCCTTCCAACTTACCGAAGATGGTGACCTTTGGATTTTGATTTAATACTTTAAGTTCTACTAAAGGCGTATTTCCCACTAATTCAATCATGGTGCTAATTTATTTTTTTTGATCTGATTTTTTCCAATTACATAATAGACCGTTGAGTGCGGCTCAACACTATTCGTCACCCAAGCGTTGCCACCAATAATACTATGGTGACCGATCGTCGTCTCTCCACCCAAAACCGTGGCGTTAGCATAGACAACCACGTGCGGTTCGAGCGTAGGATGACGCTTGTTGTTTGCATCTTCTTTGTTGACCGACAAAGCACCAAGCGTAACACCTTGATAAATTTTTACGTGATGACCAATCACCGTTGTTTCTCCAATCACGATCCCCGTTCCGTGGTCAATACAAAAAGAGTGATCAATCTTGGCGGCGGGATGAATATCAATACCCGTTTTATCGTGCGCCAGTTCGGTGATAATTCTTGGAATTACGTGGATGCAAAGCTCGTGGAGTTCATGCGCAATGCGGTAAGCCGCAATCGCATAAAAACCGGGGTAACTCCTGATAATTTCTTCTTTAGTCTTTGCGGCGGGATCACCTTTATAAATGGCTTCTAAATCCATACTGAGTGCTTTCTCAATATTTTCTAGCTGGGAAATAAAACTATTCGCTACTTTTTTATGAGATTCCAAACAAAAAGAAGGATGAAAAAGGAAGAGTTTTTCTAAACGATCGCGAATACTTTCTATTCTTTCATTGACTAGCGCTAGACTTGACAAATGGTGATCAGAGAAATTGGGGAATAATAAAGCCATAATATCTTCAAATAAATCCCTGATCGATTGATTGGAAGGAAAAGCTTTACTCGCTTTATGTTTTTGTAATAACTCGTTTTTAAACTCGTCCGTCATATTTTACAGAATTTGCTGAGTATAAATAACAGTGCAAAATAAAAGCCAAAGATAAAGTATTATTTTATCAAATGTGTTGTCTGGACGAAGCGTTAAGTGCAAGTGTGGAAAAGACACGATCCAGTAGCACGGCTTCTCCTTAATTGTAATCTTATTTTTGGGAATCGCAGAAATAGGGACTTTTGATATTCGCACGTAACTGCAAGCTACATTTAGTGGTGTATTTCTTTCGCGCTATTGCTTAACTTTAGTAGGCTAAGATGGGCTTCCCATACTTTACCAGCGTATGCCAAAGGTACTTCAATTCCTGTAGCTTCGCTTGAAGTTCCGTTTGATCTTTAATTTCTTTTTGATAATACTTTTCTGCCTGACCAATAACGTAAGCATTAATTTTGTTATCAGTGCCAATTGCGGCGGCGACACGAGGCATCGAATTTCCTCGAAAATCATTAGGAACCTCTTCTACCGTTAATTCAAAGCCTCGATTCCATTTCAAAGCGATCGCATATTTTTCACATAAATGACGTAGCCGTTTTTCGTATTCCGTATTTTTAAAAGAAGCGTCTGCCACTAAGCTTACAACGTCTTGAGTTAGCGAAATGGGCGTATGTATTTGAGCTTCGATATAATGATCCAAATTCCTACTTGGTTGTTGATGATCAAATGAGATATTGGTTAACGCTAGGTAATCGTTTATCTTTTTTAAAAGTTGGGGAGGACGAATATTTTTTTCGCCCAAAGCGTAATCTCTTTCGAAGCATTCCTGCAAAAGGCTTGAAATTATTTCGTGGAAAAAAGTGATGGTTCCTTTTTCTTTAGGATTCAAATAAGAATCCAGATAGGTAAAAGTGGCATAATTGGAACAAGTGGGTTTCAGTAGAAAATAACAAGACCCAAATCTTGGAGAAGGACCTTCTGCGTGACCTAATAAATTTAAGGAACCATATTTCGGTCGATCCGCAATGCTTATTTTATGGGTGGAAAAGACATGATCAAATAGTACGTTTTCCCATTGATCTCTTGCTCCTCCTTCGAAGGCTGTGAGAGAACCATTTGAGATTTGAGTTTCAAATTGACTTTTGTAAAGTCCCGTTTCAATCAATAAGGACAATACATTTTGAAAGTTACGATTTAAGCGATAAGGATGAAAATGAATGGCGATGCTCGCTTTGGTTTTTATCTTTTCTAGTACTTGCGCAAGTTCATTTTCTGAAATGTTAGAAAGCTGACAGACCCGAAGGATCGTATCGTTAGCTTGGTCTATTCTTTTTTTAGAATAAGCTTCAATATAGTCAATGGCTAATTTATTGTATGGCCGCAATAGTTTGCTTTTTGCTAAATTTAGTATTGGTACCTAAAGATAGCATTCTTCACAACTACCTGCCCTATTCCTAGTCCAACTTTTTAGTTTTTATTTGGGTAAAAGGACTGGTTCTATCCGGTTTGTAGACATAATATAATACACCATCGTGAATGCATACATATTTAACAAACGAAAATTTCTCTTCGATGGTAAAAGCTGGCGTTAGTGATACGTCATCGTTGGTAATTTTCATATAAAATAATTGATCTTTATCGTCAATCAAGTAGTTGATATTTCTTGCTTTATCTTGAATGATCTGGTAGTCTGCTTTTTTATCTTTTAAATAATCGCCTTTCATGTACAAAGGTTCTGCGGCACCCGAACTTGTTGATACGCGATAGACCATTTGATTTAAATGATCAAAAACGTAGCCTTCTTCCTCCCATAAAAATTCCAAGGTTTTTGTGGGTCGAGCTTCTATGTTTTGGTAATAACTTACCGCAAAGTGGATGTCCGTATTGATCACTAAATCCATTAAATCTCCCGACCACTCTCCTCTGGCGATCAAATTTTCACGCTGTATCCCTGCATCAATGGCATCGGGGGAAGGATAAGCAACCGCATGATGATACATTCCTATAATTTCTCGATAGTAAGACTGAGCTACCTCTGCCGCCGCTTGATCGTATAACCTAATCACTAATTCTGTTTTTTTCGCTTCGTTATATCTAAAATAATTTACTACTTTATTGTGTCTTGCATAACTTTTAAACAGATACTTATTATCTACCTTAAACAAACAAGGTTCGATGTAGTCTTTAATATCGGCAATTGACGCACTAGCTTCTAATTCAAAAATCGAGTCCGTTTCCATTTTTAAAATAGCATATCCATCACGAGCTAAAAAATACAAGCTCCCCGTACAAGCTTCTTTCATTCGGTCATACTTTTCAGTTACTATTACTTTATCAATAAAAACACCGTTGGTTTTTGCACGACCAACGTAGCGATTATCTCCTTCGAGATAAATTAGAAATAAAAAATCCTGATAAACTTTTAAGTCTAAAATGACCCAATCTTTTTTATCAAATATTTTAGTAATTTTCTTATCTAAAACTTCAACTTCGGGTTGCGTATAGACCGCTTTCTTAAGTCTTAATTCAAGATAAGTTTTGAGCGCTTTGGTTTGGATAAGCGTATCAAGCGTTTCATATCCTATTCTTCGGACTTGCACCGTAACTGCTTGCGTAATGCTTTTGGTCTTAAGCTCAAAAAGACCATCTCTCCCACTTACCGTTCCAATAGAATCATTTACAATTATGGTTGCTCCAATTAGAGGAGAGTCCGTTTCGGATAATATTTTTCCGACGATCTCCGTTTGCTGTGCTTTCGTATCTAACGAAGCGAAAACGAATAAGATCAATAATAGAATCTGTATTTTCAGGTTGTATTCCTTCATCATTGGTGCTAGTTGTTATTGGAGTTGCTTTAAAATAACTTCATTTTCTAAAAAAATACCTGTATCAGCTGACCTATCTATTCCAGGTCAAAAAAAATTAATATCTTTTACTAAGATAGCTTAATCCTTATCTTTTTTTAAACCATTTATGCCTTATAAGTCAGGTTTTCAACTATGAAGTTATTGAAGTTGTTAAAAAAAAATCAACTTTCAGCATGACTTAAAAACTTAAATTTCCAACTATTTTCAGTTCAGTCTGTTCTAGAAAGGTAGTATATTGTAACATAAAATTACCTCCAAACGGATTTCGACAGTCACTTTAACACTTTTTTGCTATGCCTAAAACGGTTTCCAATCCAACGCTATTTCAGAAGCTACTGCTCGTAGTCTTATTACTCGTCGTGCTAGTGATGTTTAACTGGCTTTTTCCATTTCACATCATCTTCATGATTACCCTTTTGATTGGCTGTCTGCTCTTCGCAGCGTTGGCCGTTATCATTCTTAAGGGATAGCATTTTATTAAACCAGACTACCTTGTAGTGATAAGAATTTAACAATTATGAAAAGAAATGGTTCCTGGCTACTCTTGATCTTTTTATGGATTTCACAACTCTCTTTCGCACAAGAGATGCCGATAGATTTTTCTGATCCTGCGGATAATTTTACGGCTTTTTCAGGCAGTGGCTTTTCTTTTACAACGGATCCCGCCAATTCTGGAAATAAAGTAGGTCAATTTTTTAATGATGGAACAGACGCTTGGCAAGGTTTTACCATTGATTTAATGAGTCCTATTGATTTAGACTTTCAAGATACCATTACGCTATCTTTTTATGGATTTGATCCGAATGCCCACAACGTCGTTTTGAAAGTAGAAAATGGTACAAACCCAAATGTTCAAGTTATACAAAATATACCCGCGGGAGGTGGTTGGAGCGATGATATTACCTTCGACTTTTCTGATGCAGTGTTAAGTTCAGATGGCGTAACGCCCGTCAATGCTACGGGAACTTATAGTAGATTAACGATTTTTATTGATGGTGGTACGACTACTCCGGGAACGTACCTAATCGATAATATTGAGGATGGCTCCGAAGTCACAAATCCCAACGGCATTGATGTTGAATACACTCAATTAGTTTGGGCAGATGAATTTGATATTCCGGGTGTAGTAAATTCGAGCAATTGGTTTCATCAAACGCAAGTTATTCTTCCCGGCGTAGGTTGGGCGAATGGCGAAGAACAACACTATACCGATCGCACAGATAATTCTTTTGTTGATAATGCTGGCTTTCTACATATTGTAGCCAAAAAAGAAAACTTCTCCGATCAAGGATTGACCAAAAACTATACTTCTGCTCGACTCAATTCAAAATTTGCATTTACTTACGGACGAGTAGATGTAAAAGCAAAATTACCAATCACGCAGGGAACTTGGCCCGCCATTTGGACCTTGGGTAAAAATATTAATGAAGATGGTACTTTTTGGGATGCAAATTTTGGTACAACCAATTGGCCAGCTTGTGGAGAAATTGACATCATGGAGCACGGCATCTTTCCTGACGAAGATATAAATTACATTAGCAGTGCCCTGCATACGCCTTGCTGCAATGGTGGCAATCCCAATAAAGGCGGAACAATTGCTGCAGACCTCGGCGATGAATTTCACGTTTATTCTTTAAATTGGTCTCCAGATCAAATCACCTTTTTGCTCGATGGCGTTGGTTTTTACACTTACAATCCTCCCGTAAAGGATGCCAGTACTTGGCCTTTTTTTGAAGACCAATTTATCTTACTCAACGTCGCGATGGGCGGTATTGCAGGGAATGTTGACGCAGGGTTCACGCAAGATGCAATGGTGATAGATTATGTCAGAGTATACCAAGAAGCGATCGTGAATGTAAAAGACAATTTCAAGTCAAAAATCAACCTTCTGATTCACCCCAATCCCGCCCAAGATAGAATTTATTTAACGGCGGAGACTCATCCAACTCGCTTAGCGCTTTACGATGTTTTTGGCAAAAAAATTCTTAGTAAAGTACAAAATACGAATCACATTGATGTAAGTACTTTAAAGCCAGGCGTATATTTTATTGAGGTGAATTTTAACGATGAAAAAGTAGTGAGGAAGGTAATTGTAGATTAATGGTTTTAAGTTTTTTAAATTTTTAAACCGCAGCAAACAAGTTACTTTTGTTTTGTCAGCTTACCTCGTATTGTGCCTAAGCACTAATGTCATTATCACATTGGAGTCTTAAATACATCGCCAAACCATACTCGATACTATTTTGTTGTATTTAAGCAGTCAATAAACTAAAAAACCAACGCCTTATGCTCCCGCACCACTAAAACCCTTACCCACAGTACGCCCAATGGATTTAAAATAAAAAAACAAGTAATTATTAAACCTTTTCAGTCCAATCCTGTTTATCAAATAACAACTAACGCTCGAATCTATTTTAAAACTTCTATAGTTGTAAAAATAATACCATTAATTTATTTGTCTTGGAGTTATTGATTCCCATGTAGTTAATCTTACTACAAGTGAATGGAAATTCCTATGCTTTCAATTAGCGAAGTATCACTGCAGGATACTTGGCTGGAACCTATATTTTTTCAACCTCTCAAAGTTCTTATCATGAAACATCAAATTTACTTTTTTTCCTGCATTTGCTTGGCTCTATTTTTACTACCAACAAGTACTTCTGCACAACTGACCCTATCTAACAATTTAGGAATTTATTCTGGCTTCCCAGGAGCGCCCTTTAACCCCGCGGGTAAATTTACAGCTATTGGAGAATCGGGCGGCGGATGTGATCTTTACGGCTTCCGCGCACAATCGAGTAGTACGACGGCGGTTAGCTTAGGTGTAAGAAGAATTTTCAGTTCATTCTTTGTCCCTAATCTTGTTTTCACCTCTTCCCGATTTTGGATTTCGGACAAAGACTATTCTGGTTCGCCATCAGCTACTTGTGGACAACTTATTTCTTTCTTCGGTAGAAACACCTCTAACAATACCGTCTTCACACTTTATGGTAGTGCCATTGCCAATGGAGGTACCTGGATTCCTTCTGATCGTACCTTGAAGAAAGACGTTGCTGAAATTCAAAATGCGACAGACTTAGTGCAAAAACTACGTGGTGTCACTTATGAGTATTTAACCCAAGAACGCCCCGAGTTGAATTTAAGCCGTGGGTTACAATATGGTTTTATTACCCAAGAAGTACAAAAGATAATGCCGAACGCGGTAAGAGTTGCTGATGATTCAAAAGAAGGACAAGCAGACTATCAAGTGATGCAGTACACGCAAGTTATTCCTGTACTTACGGAAGCCTTGAAAGAAGTTATCGTTAAGCAGGATGATGGTTTAACGGAGCAACTTGAAATTAATTTACAACTAGAAAATAAATTAAATCAGCAAGAAAAATTAATCAATACCTTGGAAGATCGCTTGAAAGCTTTAGAGGCTCGTTTGAATACACAGAGCGATAAGCGTATGGGAATGGAAACTGGAATTATTTCTACAGAAGGCGTCAGTCTCCGACAAAATCGACCTAATCCATTTCAAGGAGAAACGGTAATTCAGTATACGATTCCTTCTACGATGGTTACGGCACAGTTAGTCATTTACGATTTAAATGGAAGAGCTATTTTTAGTTCGAACCTAGCTGCGGGCGATGGTCAAGTGAATGTGCTTGCCGCGGATTTATCTAGCGGTGTTTATTTCTACGCGATTGAGAATGGTGGCCAGACTTTAGCTCGTCAAAAAATGGCGGTAAAGTAATTCGATTGACGAAGAGTATGATAAAAGTTGTTTAAAAACAGAAAAGCTGTCTCTAAATTTTGAGGCAGCTTTTTTTTTAGCTACGTACAAATACCAACTCAGTATTGCTCAAAAAATCTAGCTTTACTTTGATCATTTCTTCAGAAAAAATACTAAAAGAGCGAGCATTTAGAAAGATTAAAGAAGGTTTTAATACCAGCGCGCTTGTGATTCTTTTTTTCAAAAAGGCTGTATTTCGATCATATTTTTACCTATATTGGAATTTTTAACCCTAAAAAACGCTCGTCAAATGAAAAGAAGAAGCTTTCTAACTGCCACCGGTACTGTCGGTATCGCGAGTATTGTTTCTGGATCAACTGTTGCTTCATCCGTATTTTCTAGTATCAATACCAATGTTTTACTCGAAGATTTCAATGATCAATCGAAAACAGTACTTAATGAATTTATGAAAGATATTGTTTTAAATACAAAAGATCTTGGCTTAGATGCAGATCTTGCAAAAAATATCGTCATGCCTGTGTTGCTTCTTAAAAACAATACTAGCGGAAAAAATCAAAATATTACGTACAAAAATAAGTTTGGTGACATTGTTTCCTTATCAACATATAAGGGCAAGCAACAGATCAAAATCTCTAAAGCTGCCTAATTTTTATCGAATAACAAACCAACCAACTATAAAGAAATTAAAAGCCTACGCTATGACTAGTGTGGGCTTTTTTATTGACTTCTGGAGATTCCGTTGATAGGAATACGTTGAAGTTGTTTTAAAATAATTACTTCGTAATCCCAGCTCTAAACATAGATTCCTTTATGTATCCTTCTAGATCAGGGTATACAACACTGTAAGTTATCCCCATATCATTTAGATCGCTTAACACTTGCCCCAGTTCATTTTTTTTGTATTTGATATCAAACCTCCATAGCAAATCATCGATGCCGTGTATTGATCTAATTTTTGTTTCGTATTCGTTAATAGAATCTTCCGTATGTTTAGACAGCGTAAAATGACCTAATTGATTTTTAATTCTATAATTAAACTTATTCGTAGATAACTTGATAAATTCTAATCCTTGAGCTTTTGCCTCTAAAATAGAATCTTGGTTAATTGCCCAAATCGTACACTCTCCGTTAGTACCGGGTATCGTTTCAGCGTAAGCAAAGAAAGCTGCAAAATAATAACTATTAGTCCAATCCAATAGTCTTGTCGGTAAACCATAATGTTGAGCAAAAGCGGCCAAAATATTTTTTTCCTTTTTCGAAGATTTTAACAACTCTTCATTATAATTATATTTTTTACAGACTTGGGTGAATGTTTTAATTAGAATATCGTACTTAGATTTGTCCTGTTCGATTCTATCAAACGAAGAACGCAATTTCCATCTCGAGTCTGCTTGTCCCCTAAATAAAAAACCCTCAATACTCTTTTTCCCTGAAGATCTTAAAAGTTCATCTTTAAATTTGAGCTTGAATTCCTTATAATTTTTGTATTTAATACTGTGCATATACAGGTGCTTTTGTTGGTTTAATACCTAAGTAATCGATTAAAGAAGAATGAAATACGTATTCTTTTTTGTGCATCGGTAATTGGTATTGTGATTCTCTACTTTCAGAGAAAAACAATTCTGTCTTTTCTCCAAATTCATTTTCATTTACATATCCCAAAAGCCCCGTTAAAAACATGGCATTGAAAGGCTTTTCATGTTTATCGAAACCATAATTTCCTTTATCTCTAATCCGGTTCATCAAAGTTTGATTAGTAAACCTATCTTTCTTTATACTTATAATTAATTTCTCAAGGTTATGTTGAGTCCCGCCTACGAAGTAATCCTCGTAATAAACATTATCAACTCCTTGTTCGTATGCTCCTTTGTAAATCCATTTGGTGGTGATAAACATTGCAACGATATTCAACTGCTCGGTTGCAATTTGTTTAGCAATATTCTTTACAGATTTCCTTAAGTTATCAAGGTTTGAATTTTTGTTAGTTATACTGTTTACATTTTTGTAAAATTCATTTCCTATGTCAATGATATTTCTTGGCATTAACATCGTGTGCCTTACAATATATTTATCTAAATCTTCTTTATAGTCTTTGTCTCTTTTAGTTACAACATTTTTAAGACCAAAGTAGGACTCCAAAGATTTAGAATCGTCTCCTCTGAAATACTTTTTATCCAAGTTTTCAACTTTCTTTTTGAGAAAATAACTCGTATCATTTTGATTCCATTTGAGTACAACAATTTTGGATTCGCTGTAATATTTAGATCCATCTTGGTTATTTAAAACATATGCATAGACAAACTCTCTTAAACAAGCAATTACGTGTAATCGTCTTCCATAAGTTCCGTTTCGAATAAATCGAAAAATAGCTCTGAACAAGCCATACTGACAACTTAGCCAAGCATGAGGCGAATTTATAAAGTCATCATCTAATTGATCTAAAAAAAAGTATATCGGAGGTGTGTTTTGTATAATATTCGATAATTCAAATTCTAAAGAACCCCATAGTTCATTATTTACAAACCTTTCCAAGTCCTTTTCTGAATTAAAGTTATTTAGTGTTGATTTTAATTGACTAAAAATAGTAGCCGGCGCTTTTCCCTTTGGTAAGATTTCTTTATACGTAGATAAAAGCTCTTCCTTCTTATTTTGAGAAATATGACTACTCAGATGAGGAGAATACAATATATGACTCAAGGTCGTTTTAATAATAACCACCTTCCAAACATCTCTCCATATTTCATCCGCTTTTCTTGGTTCGTCCGTAAACCAACTTGACACTTTCGAAATAAGATAAGAACTAGGAGGTTCATTATCAATATTTGTAACATAGTTAGAGTCTACGTTTGTAAACGTATTTTTTAAGTGATCAACGATCGCCCGTAAATACAAAGTTTTCCCGGATCCCTTTTTTCCAAATATAACCCTAACGGAAGGATCGATAGAGTCTTGCAAGCTACTATCTCCATTCCTAAACGAAATGTAAGTCTCTTTTAATTCAGAAAAATTGACATTTGAAGCATCCGCTTCTCCAAATGGTAAGTTAGATGTCATTGTTTTTTTTTAGCTATTGTATCCTCATGTAAATACTAAAACAAAATGCTTTTATTAAAACCTCCCCTTCTCCTACTTCAAAAATCCAAGCGTTTTAATATTCCACAAGATCGTAGCTTTTTCTCATTATTTAATCCTCAAATATGATGAATACTGGATTTACGGGTATTTTTCGGATAAAACATTAGCAAAAACACCTTACTTCAAATTGATTCAATGCTACTAAGATCTCCGCTTTTGCAGATTCGCAACAGAAAATTCCCTTTAGGTTTTTCTTGAAAAATTATTTCTAAAACTAACACCTTAAACAAATTATACCATTGAAGTTGTTTTAAAATGGGGGTTGAAATTAGTTGTAAGCGCTTGGTTTTCAAGATGAAGCTCCATTTTTTTTTCGTAGCCACAGCTACGGGGAAAAAAATTAGCTGAAATATTGGAAATCAATGGCTTGCAAATAAATCATCTATCTATTTTAAAACAACTTCATTATATTTACGTAAGCAACAAAACCAATTTTAAAACAAAAGACACAATAGAATCCATGGAATTAAAAATACTAAAAGAAGAACTTCACGATTTGTATGAAGATAATAAGATCAAGGAATGCTTTTTTTTACTAAAGGCAGAATTGAAGCGAGCAGGTAATTCGTATGCTACCTTTATATCAATAAAAAGAAGATTCAATGCGCTTTTAGATCAGAAAGTAAATGATACAATTGACTTCAATACTAGAACTACGGAAACCAATAAAATTGGGAAATCACTTTTAGATTTTATCGAAACTTTAAAGGAAGTTGATTTAGCAACGGAGTACCAGTCTACTCATGCAGAAATAGAAAATTCGATAGCAGTATTCACTGCGCAGGATAGAATGAAAAAAGTACAAGATTTTTTTAAGCTACTAAATTTTAAAAATGTCTCCGTCATTCACACCAAAGATTTTAGCAATACCGCATTGGATAGTTTTGATTTAGTTATCTTTGACAATAGAGATTTACCCGCTTGTTTTTCCAAAAAAATATTAGAAAGTCTTGACCTTGAAAAGAAGGAACAAATTTTAAATCGAATTAAAAAGATGAATGACGTGATTAATGGTTCTGCTAAATTCATCATTCATTACGGGGAATTTCTTTATTGGATTAACTCGAATCGAGAACGCGTTCAAGCAGCAAATTCGAAATTTTCGTTGTATGCAAGAACGAAGGAAGTCATTGAATTTATCAATACTTATAGGGTGTAAAAAGTTATAGAATCATTCAACCTTATTCATATTTATAGCGCTACTACATCTACTATTTATCCTAAATATTATCCTTAAACTGTGCAACTAAAACAAACAAAGAATGAGAATTAAAAACGAAGAAGAATTACGAGAATTATACGGTTGGGCAAAAGGGCGAGCAAAAGCGAAGGTCTTAGCGCAACTAGAAAAACATTCTAATAACTTTATTTTACATTCGCCCTTTTTTGTGATGAGTACTTATGATAAAAGTGGTCGATCGGATGCTTCTCCCAGAGGTGGAAAACCAGGATTTGTAAAAATGCTAGATGATCATACCTTACTCGTTCCCGATGCAAAAGGAAATAATCGAGTGGATAGTTTGGTCAATATCGTTGAGACGGGTAAGATCGGTTGCTTGTTTTTAATCCCAGGGATTGATGAAAGTTTGCGAATCAATGGCGCTGCTACGATTACCACTAATCCGGAATACCTCCGTATGTTTTCAGCAGAACAGCATCCGCCCAAAACTTGTATAAAAATAGTAATTGAAGAATTATTCTTACATTGTGCAAAAGCACTCATGCGATCAGAACTATGGAAAGATACTTATCGGCAAGAGAGACCCGGATTCCCCACCATGGGAAAAATGCTAAACGAACAACTCGGAGAGCATACACCTTTGGAAAGCCAAGAAGAGATGGTCAAACGATATAAGAAAAATTTATAACGTGCAACTTCAAAATAAAAATTAACAACGCTACAATCAACCATGCAAAAAATAAAAGCTGACGATACCAAATTTATGACCTTACTCTTCTTCTTGAGTCTAGTGGTAGGCGCTTTGCTCTACGGAGAAACCCCAAAGTGGAGAATACATTAGCACTAAAAAAATATTTATATTATTTGGAATAGTTTTTTTCTTGTCAGGATTTCAACACCTTAGGTATCAGCTAACGCCCAAGCATTTACTCATCAAGAGAATGTACGGACTTTGGGTCCAAAAAAGAAAATTGGAAAACATTATAAATATCACTCAGGCTAGGTATTCGGTGCATTATTCTTATCATAACATTCCTGGATTCTACTATTTTTTCTCTAGCAGAAAAGTATTTGATAGTACGTCCAGAGTAATGGAAATGGAAATTCAATTTCAGTATTCCGAAAGAACCCTTCGAATCAATGAGCAACACATCACCAGTAAAAGTTTTGATTTTTTATTTAAAAAACTAGCCCAACAACGTGGAAAAAATCGTAGAAGAAAAAGATAAAACTAATTCCGACTGCATTAAAGTATAACTTATAGTAACACAATCTTCTTTCTCATCATCTCTCCGTTTCCCGTTCTCAAAACCACCAAGTAAATGCCTTGCGAAATATTTTGCGTAGACAGGCTAATATTTTTTTTCTTAAGTCCTTTATTTAATCGTTGATTCAAAAGTTCGTTTACGCGGTTGCCATGCAGATCAAAAAGCTCAATTTGTACCTTTCCAGCACGGGCAAGATCAAATTCAATATGTAGCTGATCTTGCGTTGGGCTTGGATAAATATTCAAGCTCGCACCTTTCACTATTTCCTCCGCCGTATTGACGAGTAAGGGCTGATAGGCTAAAAGAATATCCTTGTCTCCCCAGTTTTTTGGTTCAAAATCTAAGGTATTCCCTTTTTCATCTTTCACAAAAATAGTCGATAAATCTTGTCCATCTTTTACAACAAAACTGATATTGTCCGCTAAGTTTTCTTCCGCTGGAATAATAATAGTAAGTTCTTCATCCACTAATTCAGAATCAAAATCAAAAGCTTCTCGCGCTTTCCAATAATCACCAAAACGACTCATTTCCATTATATTAACACTATTCGGCAACCGATCTAAATAATGCTTCATGCCCATTAACTTATAATTCCGATTCGGGTGAATCAGTAAAACCGTTGGTGCACCATTTCCAATATTCTTCCTCGTAACGGCTAACCAAATATCTGATTTCTCTAGATAGTTCGTAGGACCAATTGGATCACTGTGAAAAACATCCGAAATCGTAACTGGCAGTTCATAAACTTGCGAAACTTGACCACTAAAACTTCGTCCTGTTTTATTTTGATAAGGAAAATTAGTCAACACATCACTCGCAGAAACCGTACTGTTGTATTCGTATCCTAACTCATCTAGGACATCAATGAGAAATTTTGGAAAAGCCAAATGCCCCGCTCTAAAAGCCCTAATCGGAACCTCAAGATCTTTTTCCAATTCATCTTTAGAAACTTCACATTCCGCATAAACGGTACCACCTACCGTTACGTCGCCATCGTGAAAAGACACATAAGAGGCCGTCGTATCTCCAGCCGCTCCTATTGGAAAAATATCCTCATCCGCAAAATCAAAAAAGTGTCCTACCGAGTGAGAGCCAAAAGCCTGTCCATGACTTTTAATATACTCCATCGTCGCTTCCCGATTCAGATAATATGGGTCCATTAATTCGTCATCAAAATAGCGAACAGTGACGTTGTAAGTTGCTTCGATATTTTCAGCAAATTCGTAATCTACAAATATTTCTAACGTATCCATTCCAGTCCCGCTATCAATATCATGCGTAATCATTACCGTCGCAGCAGAACGCCCCGGACTCGTATGTTTCCACACGGCATAAGGGTGAAGTTCAGCATAAAGTCCACGCACAAAAAGCGAAAATACATCCGAGGTCGGCTCGAATCCATTTGAGGTAATTCGTTGGGCTTCGTAATCGCGATTGATTTGATTTCTTAAAATTACTTCTTTAAAAGATAAACCAATTGTAACGGCGTGTCCATTTCCATAAGTGTTATGCGTAACCGCCGCTGTGCCATCTTCGAAGGTCGCCAAAGTTTCCGCAGAATTTGGCGCATAGCCTAAGGTTTTATAAATAGCATCGTAAGTCGATCGCCCTAAGGAAACAGTCCATTCTTCGGGTTCGTCAATCCAAGCTAAGGCTTCACTTTCAACGGTAGCATTCCAATTGATTTCAAAACGATCAAAATCACTTTCGTAGCCAGCAATACCAAATAGTGGAAATAAATCTTCGTCTTGCACCCTTGGCGCTAATAGCGTTCCACCATTTTCTACGAAGACCGCTAATGCCGTTTTTTCTTCGGTCGTCAAGGTTGAAGTTCCAAGGAGTGAACTACAGAAAATCATATCATAGCTACTCGCTTCTGCCAAATCTTGGGTAACGATATATTTAATCCCCGCAACTTTAACCATGTGCTCGACGGAGAATAATCGAGCATTATTGGTTTCACCATTCTTTACACTCAAGTCCCAAATGGCAATTCCTCTAGTTGCCGTTTGGGCAGATAAAGATAAAACAAGAAAGTTTAAAAGACATAAAATGACTGTAACGATACGCTTTGGCATAGTTTCGCAATTTGGACGAGAAAATGATGGAAGTTACCAGCCTTCCGTTGGTAGATTGAACTTAGAGTTGTATTTAGAAGCTGCGCCGCGCAAAAATTAAGAAAAGAGCGATCAATTCTATGCTGATCTAAACTGCTATTTTTGGATAGGTTTTACGCTGTTATTGGACGTTCAATAATTAGTCCAAGCTGGGGTATTTTCCCATTAAGAGGGTAAAGTTTTGATTTTAATGGTAAAAGGGGACTACTTTATTAGGATTATGCTAAAAATTATGAAAAAACTCAAGAATAGCCGTTCAGACAAAGATCATCCACTAAATCAAAACCTAAGCATTAACGCTTCCAATACACTACTCAGTAGGGATTTTTTTTATCCTATTAAGATCAATAAACTCGTCGAGAATTTTGAATACCTGCGGTTATAATTCCTTCAAAATAACATCTTCCGCCAAGGTAATTGTAATATCTGATTTTTCAATGGTTCTCCTTTCAACGGAAGTTGCCGTAATAAATTGATCCCAATAAGGCAATCTACCAATATAAATCAATTGCATCCCCTTCCCTACTTTTATCATTTCATCGAAATTGGCTTCTTTGTAATTTTTGTACCAAGCGGGATTGACGGGCAAATCTTGTGCAAAGTAATACGCGCCGCTTGTTTTATAGGCTTTATCGCCAAACCCAACCCCAGTAACAACCGTTTCTGTTTCCAAGGCTAAAGTTGTATAACCCAGAACTACACTATCTCGTATTCTTTTAAATGTTGTTTGGGAATCTGGTTTAGAAATGTCATACCAATAAATTGTATCATTTCCAATCGACCTCGAATAGGTTCGCTGTGACGCTAAATCTAAAAATCGTTCATTGAGTAAGGTTCCATTCGATGAATAAAATTCCTTGACGTAGCTTCCTTTTTTAAATTTTAAAACCATTTTAGATCCTAGGAATTTCTTTAAATTTTTAACTAAGTAACTTTCCTGGTGCGGCTGGTATTCAATGGCATACGTAATGATCCCTTCGAAATAAGTTTGTTTGTTTTCTTTCGCCGCTTTAGAAAGACCACAAGAAAAACTAGTCAATAATACCGCAAATAATAAAACCTTTTTCATCTTGCTTTTATTTAAAAACTAAACCCAATAGCTGCCACTGGTAACTATTGGGTTTTATTGTATATTCAAAATTCTACCAATTGACGTTTGGCATTTGGCGTTATTTGACTTCTAAGACCTCAACTTCCGTCCAAATTTCTTTTTCAATTTCTTCGTTTGTCTTTTGGCTAATGGATTGCCTTTGGAATAAATACTATACAATCGCATTCCAAAAAAAGCTTTCGGCAAGGCTTCAACTTTATTATTTTCAAAATGGAAATTTCGTAGTTTCTTCAACTCGACGATTTCCTCCGGCACCGTGGTAATTTTATTATTATTTAGCTTTAAAGTTGATAAGTTTGGAGTATTTTTTAAACTTATCGGAAAGGTGGTAAAGTTATTCTTCGACAAATCCAAAACGCGCAAAGCTGCCAGTTTGTTAAGTTCTTTCGGTAACTTAGCAAGCTTGTTATCCGCAAGTTGTAGTTCTTCCAAACTCGCTACCGTTGTTAATCCCATCGGAAAAGTGGACAAACTATTAGAAGACAAATTCAGTTTTTTCAAACTCGTCATTCCTTTTAAATCTGCGGGTAACTTAGCAATTTTATTTTTACTCACTTCCAAATTTGTTAAGCCTGTCAACTGGATGAGAGCAGCGGGAAGATTAGTAATATTATTTTCGGTCAATACAAGTTTGGTTAAGCTAGCCGTACTTGGAAGATTCTCAATGGAAGATACTTTCGTTTTGATTAAAGTTAACGCTTGCAAGTTCGTTAATTGACTAAAGCTTGCAGGCAAAGAAGGTATGGCGGATTCTGTGATGTAGATCTTGGTCAGATTCGTCAAATTACCAATCCAATCGAAGTCCGATAAATCACAATTTCGCAAAGTCAATTCCTCCATTTTAGTATGCTTCCCGAGGAAAGATACCTTCTCCGTGGTTAAACCATAAATATAAACGATTCGCAAGGCTCCGGTATTCAAGAAGTCTGCTGGCAAAGAAACCATGCCCAAACTTTTCTTTCGAACATCCAAAGAAAAATCCATCAAGGGCAATGCACTGATGCTTGCTGGAATTTGAATTGGTTCCGCTACATCTATGGTAAGCGATAGTTTTCGAATGTTTTTCAACGCTGCTAGTTTAGCAAATTGCTCCGCTGCATCCTGGCTACTCTTGATCGTCAAACTCATCGCAAAGATAGAACTCGGATCAAATTCGGCTTCCGTAAAATCTTTATGCCGTCTTTCTTTTTTCAAGTCTTCGAACGAAATATCCTTTGCCGTAAAAGCTTTCTTTTCTAAAGGCTCAATCGTATATTCAAAAACACCTTCGATATCCATTTTTGTAATGTTCGCTGCTTTGTTTGCAGCTGCACTATTTTTAGCATAACGACTATCAACGGTACTTGGGTCTTGATTAATTCGATATTTGAGCACGTAAGTTCCGGGCTTTTTATCTTTAATACTTAAGGTAGCAATGAATTTTTTAGTCTTAGGTTTGATCGTAGAAAATGCCCGCGTGTTAAACCGAGAATTAGTATCCATGGGTTTCCACTTATTAGTACTAGAAACGACTTTCCCATCAACTTGCTTTTCTGAGGTCGTTTCACAACCACCGTATTCTTTGTGGTGACTACTAAAAAGATGAATGGGAGCATCCGTATCGTTAACTAAAAATACTTTGAATTTGCCTTCTTTTAAAACGGAAGGTTTTGGCGTTTTATCGCTATGTTCAATTTCGATTTTTTGTGCCATTCCAAGAAACGAAAAGCACAAACAAAAAATAACAGCAAAGAGCTTAGACATGAGGTATAAGTTAAGTTTTTGATAAAAGTTATAATAATGGGTTGGCCGAAAGTAGCAAAACATTTCCTCTTTCTTAAATCTTATTAGTTTAGATCCACGAGTGCAAATTGTTTTTCGGAAATACTTCATCTTTTGCTTAATCGCAGCATACACTTTTTCATTCAACGAATCTGCGCTACGTTTCTTTCCAAAAAAATCATTGCTTAGTTATTTGTAATAATTTTTATACTCTTACCGAATAACAATCGTCTTAAGTCTTATTTTGTCTAAATTCATTTTAAAGTTATAAGATAATAAGGGCAACTTACTCGCGTAGGAAGTCTGAAAATAAGTATCCAGATTCATGTGCTTATTCGTTCCAGTAATCGACAAAACAAAATTATCCAAAAAATTAGCACTTAGCCCAATGTTATAAAACGGATAATAATCAAGCGTCGATCCTGTCAGATCATAAATTAGATTGAAATCAACTTCAGCAGTAAAATGAATTTTCTTATATAGCTTTTTCCTCCAATTGAAAAACAACTCCCAGTTCAGTAAATCTCGATTTTGATAGTTGGTAAATAAAGCCCATTGATTAATCGGTCGGTAGAAATTTTTTAGCGGATACAATTGATTTTTACCATTTTTTTATTTCTCTAATTGTAAGTTTTTCCAAATATAACATTTAAAGAAAATTTCAACTGAGTAAAATATTATTTAACAACAGTAAATAATTAATTTGGTGAGCCAACTTTCATCCAATCATTGCTTGAAATTGTTTAATAATTCGAAAAGCAGTTGAGTAGCAGCGTTTTTTATTCAAACTTGCCGCTGTCGGCAGACAAGTTGAAGTTCTTTTCGGAGTTCGTAGCACCACTATGGGGGATTAAAAAGCTGAAGTTGGACAAAAAGATCAATTCGTAAACATTTTTGGCGTTTTTAAATAACTTCTTAATTAAAAAGCTGTAATACAGACTACCTTGCTCCGCTGCAAAAAATCGGATTAATCCACCACCGTTGCTTCCCCGAAAAAACAAATCCACACTACTTTCATCTTCCCGACTAAAACCTTATCTTACCCACAAATCAGAATCACTATGAATCCTCAACACTTCACTCCAAAAGAACGCGAAGACATCACCAAATACTTCGGTGATCTCGCAGCACTAACGCCCGAAAGTTTTAAAAAAATAAAGAAACAACTCCAAGCGAAGTACCATCCTGACAACTTCGAAAAGTTTGATGATGAAACCGTACAGGAAATGGCAACGGAACGCTTTCAACAAATTGAGAAATTAGCAGACAAGATCCAAAAGGCTTTGGATGGACCAACCACGCCCGCTCCGGCGGCTGGTGGATACGACGCAGAATTTGCCCTCTTCGCTTTTGATAAAATGAAGATTGAAATCATGACGCGCCACAAAGACTTAAAATACCATCTTTTTGGTTCGCGGTACCGCTGGTTAGCCTACGGCGAAAGTTTTAAAATTCCGGGCACCAAAGCTAAAATTATTACCGACGAAAGCTATAAAGGACAAAGCATGGGCTACGTTGAAACAGTGAGAATTTACCTGAGTTTTGGGAAGGAAGATGAAGTGACAGCAATCGCAACTTGGCTATTCGAAAAATTGGAAGGCAATGCTTCGATGTTGATCATTGAAGGTAAAAAGACGAAAATTAATTTTCAAGAGATTAGTCACGCCATCAAGAAAACGGCTTTCGTAGGAATCGAAGCGCCAAAATAGGCAAACCTCTCCTACCCTTTTTTGGGTCGCGCGGCATAGATTTTTAGAAACATAAAAGACGCCATATTCCGCGCTCTATTTTTGGCAATAATAGCTTTTTCCCCTTCGAAGAATTCGTCAATGGTACTAAACCAATAATTCAACCAAATTCCAAAATGCTTTTGCTCCAGTTCGTGCGATTCCGCCGCGTCAACCGCTTCGTGGATTTGCACTGGGTTTTTCTGATACCGTTTGGAAAAAAAGAGGTTACTTTCCCAAAAATCTGTGATGTGCTCAAAATGCAATTCCCAGTCCGTTACCTGTCGATTAAAGATAGGACCTAAACTTTTGTCTTCCCGCAAACGTTCATAAAAAGTACGCACAAGGAAGGATAAATCAGCACGACTGTCAATGGATTTCTTCATAAATTAAAGATACTATTTTCTATCTAATCCGTCAGTTGCCATTGAATGACTTTCATCAACAGCAAGTTTATTTGGATTCCCTTACAGAACTTCGTAATATTACCCATTACTCAAATTTGAATATTCCAATCCATTTCACATGAGAAACGAGTTTAGTCTTTTTGCCATTTTTTCTTTATTAATCGTCGGTCTCGTCGGTTATTTCTGGTGGTCCCCCATTTATTGGAGTCTCATCATTTTGTTGCCAATTATTTTATTTGGTTGCTACGATATGTTTCAAAAGAAACACGCCATCGTCCGTAATTTCCCAGTGCTGGGCAGAACCCGCTACTTGATGGAATGGTTGCGTCCCAAAATTTACCAGTATTTCGTAGAACCAGATACGGAAGGTAGACCCGTCAGTCGAATTTTTCGGTCAATCATCTACGCACGGGCCAAACAGCAACTAGACACAACGCCTTTTGGCACTCAACTCGACGTCTACGCAGAAGGATACGAATGGATGAATCACTCCATTGCCGCTCTTGATCCGCATAGTTTAGAAGAAGATCAGCGCATGAAAGTCGGCGGTCTAGATTGTACAAAACCTTACAGCGCTAGTATTTTAAATGTCTCCGCAATGAGTTTTGGGTCTTTGAGTAGCGCCGCCGTGGAAGCTCTAAATGGTGGAGCAAAAATCGGTGGTTTTGCCCACAATACTGGAGAAGGCGGCATTAGTCCTTATCATAATAAATTTGCAGGCGATTTGATTTATCAAGTTGGAACGGGCTATTTTGGTTGCCGAACGGATGATGGAAATTTTGATCCCGATGCTTTCCAAAAGTTAACGGCTGCCGATAATGTCAAAATGATCGAGCTAAAATTGTCTCAAGGTGCAAAACCAGGTCACGGCGGTATTTTACCCGCTAAGAAAAATACAGAAGAAATTTCCAAAATTCGTGGAGTCGAAGCGGGAACAGATGTTCTGTCTCCTCCGTACCATAAAGCCTTTTCTACACCAATTGAATTGTGCGAACTCCTCGGAAAAATGCGCAAATTATCTGGTGGTAAACCCATTGGTTTCAAACTTTGCCTCGGTTCGATCACCGAGTTTTTTGCGATCTGTAAAGCAATGGTCAAAACAGGAATCAAACCTGATTTTATCGCCGTCGATGGTGGTGAAGGAGGAACTGGCGCAGCACCTTTGGAATTTTCTAATTCAGTAGGTACTCCTTTCAAAGAAGGAATCGCTTTTGTTTATGATGCCTTAGTCGGTTTTGGTTTAAAAAAAGATATTACCATCATCGCTGCCGGAAAAATCTTCACTGGTTTCCACATCTTCCGAGCGAAAGCATTGGGGGCAGATATTTGCTATAGCGCGCGAGCGATGATGATGGCAGTTGGTTGTATCCAAGCCTTGGAATGCAATAGCAATACTTGTCCAACGGGAGTTGCAACCCAAGATCCAGAATTAATTAAAGGTTTAGTGGTCAGTGATAAAAAACAGCGGGTTGCCAATTTTCACAAAGAAACAGTAGAATCTTTCGTCGAATTACTCGCTGCGGGAGGAATTAAAGATGCCGACTTGATTACTCGAAAAATGATCTCGCGCAGAATTAGCGTAGGCGTAAGTATGCGTTATGATGAATTGTACCCTTACGTTAAGGAAAACAGTCTCCTCAGCAACGAAACTTGTCCACCACAATACAAAGTTTATTTAGAAGATGCAAAAGCCGAAAGCTTTCACTAAGCAGTTGTTTTAAAAGCCTCGCTACCAATTGATCATCAAAAATTTACTGATCATAGCTACTAACTAAAAAACTCCCGAATTTTCAGTGCTGAAAATTCGGGAGTTCTTATTTATTTAAAATTTGTAGTTGTTTTAAAACCTTACTTACAAGCTTTTTGCCGCAAAAGTATCTCCCTGTCTCAAATCTCCCGTCTGTATACCTTTCTTAAACCAACGCATCCGTTGCTCCGAAGTACCGTGCGTAAAAGATTCTGGAACGACGTATCCGCGAGATTGCATCTGAATGTGATCATCACCAATGGCATGAGCTGCCCGCAATGCTTCTTCAATGTCCCCTTCTTCTAAAATATTTCTAGCCTGATGCGCATGATGTGCCCAAACGCCCGCCAAAAAATCTGCTTGCAACTCCATACAAACCGATAAACGATTGTATTCTGCCTTCGCAATCCTATTCCGTTTTTGATGAACTTCCTGCGTAATGCCTAATAAATATTGTACGTGGTGTCCTACTTCGTGCGCCACAACGTAAGCCATCGCAAAATCACCCGGCGCTTTAAAGCGGTTTTTCAATTCTTGATAAAAAGATAAATCAATGTATAGTTTCTGATCACCCGGACAATAGAATGGTCCCGTAGCAGCACCCGATAATCCACAGGCAGTTTGTACCTTATCGGTAAATAAAACCAACACCGGTTTTTGATACGTACGACCTAATTGTTCCTGAAATAATTTGTCCCAAACTTCCTCGTTATACGTTAAAACTGCGCCGACAAAATCTGCTAATTCATCTTCTGCTGCACTTCTTGGGCTCGATTGCGTTTGCTGGGTTTGTTGCTGCACTGGCAATTGTTCCATCAATCTTCCCGGATCTTCTCCGAGTAAGGTGGCAATAATGAAGATCACAATGGTTCCTAGCCCAATTCCAACGCCCGTCTTGACATTTTTACCCCGCCGATCATCTACGTTTCTACTTTTATCTTGTTTACTCCAACGCATTTTGTGTTTGATTTTGTTATGAAAATATGCGCTAAAAATACAATATATTTTAAGAACTGCGCATTTTCCTTTATAATTTCAAAACGAAGGAGTGTTGAAACCCTTTGCTACGGACTAGTAAATGGGCAACGATTGGTCAATCTCCTTTGCAAAAGCATTAATACCACCTTCCAAATTGTATAAATTGTCCAGTTGAAAGCGCGTTTGTAATTCCCGAATGGCAACCGCACTCCGCTTTCCCGTCCGACAGTAAATTACCACCTTTTTATCCCGTGCAATTTTAGCTACCTCATCCCCAATTTGATTCAAAGGGATTAACGCTCCTTTTAGGTTAGCAATATCGTATTCGTAAGGCTCTCGCACATCAATCAGTTGAAAATCTTCCTCATTGTCTAACCAGTTTTTGAGTTCCTGTACCTTAATTTCTTTTATCGGACTCAACGAGCTAACTGGCTGAATGCCACAGAATATTTCGTAATCAATTAATGCTTTAATTTCAGTAGCTGGATGCTTTTTTACTTTTAAAATACGCGTAGTAAAACTAGCGGCATCAAATAAAAATAGTCGTCCCGCCAATGGTTCTCCTACCCCAGTAATAAGCTTGATCACTTCACTCGCTTGCATACTTCCAATTATGCCGGGCAAAACGCCTAGCACACCACCTTCCGCACAGTTAGGCACTAAATCTGGAGGAGGTGGAGTCGGAAATAGATCTCGGTAATTTGCTCCGCGAGTACCATCTTCGTATAAATAATTAAACACCGACACTTGACCTTCAAATCTAAAAATTGAAGCGTACACATTCGGTTTCCCAGCCAAAACGCAGGCATCATTAACAAGATAACGCGTTGGAAAATTATCGGTTCCATCCGCCACTACATCGTAATCTGCCATCAAATCGAGCGCATTTTCTTTAGTGAATCGAATAGGATAAACTTTAATATCAATATAAGGATTCAAAGCTTGCAAGCGCCGTTTAGCCGTTTCCGCTTTCGATTGACCAATATCATCTACCGTAAATAAAACTTGCCGCTGAAGGTTGCTATCTTCCACCACATCAAAATCTACAATCCCTAGTTGACCAACACCTGCCGCCGCCAAATACAACAGCACGGGACTGCCCAAGCCGCCAGAACCAATCACCAAAACCTTCGCCGCTTTCAATTTTTTTTGCGCGGTTAGGTTAAACTCAGGAATCGCAAGATGCCGAGCATAGCGCGCCATTTCTGTGGGGGAAAGTTGAAGAGAATCACTCATGATTATTTTTTTACAAAGTTAATACAATGTAGCCTAAGTACCTTCTTTTTTGGAATGTTGAGGTGTAAATTAATTCATGGGTTAAGAATTTGGTGGAGCAAAGTACTATATTTGGTTGCGTCATCCGCAAAGTTGGTGACAATAACTCCTTGGTCGATCTTATCCGCTAACGCCACCGCACCAGCTAAGTTAGCCGCTGCCGATGGACTCAAAATCAAACCTTCCTTGCGCGCCACCCAACGAATCCAAGTATAAGCCTCTTGCGTATCCGCTTCCATAAATTGATCCGCTAAGTGAGCATCGTATACTTTCTGAACAAGCGCCGGTTCCAAATAATTCCAACCTTTCAAACCGTGTTTTGAAGTATTGGGCTGTAAGGCAACCAACTCAATGGCTGGGTTGTAGAGTTTCAATCGCCGACCAGTTCCTAGGAAAGTCCCCGTCGTCCCCAACCCTGTAATAAAATGAGTGACACGCCCTTGCGTTTGTTCCCAAATTTCTACGGCAGTTCCATGAAAGTGTGCTTTCCAGTTCTGTTCATTTGTATATTGATCGGCGGAGTAATACTCGTCTGGAAATTCCTCCGCTAAACTTTTCGCGCGAAGTTGGGCACCAGCCATGCCTTCAGCTTTAGGTGTATAAATAATTTTAGCCCCCAAAGATTGTAAAATCAATTTTATTTCCGCAGAGACATCCGCTGGCAAGCACAATGCAACGGGGATGCCAAGCGCAGCTCCGATTGTTGCATAGGCTATTCCAGTATTCCCACTCGTAGCATCTACTAACGTTTTGCCCGGATATAAGTCGCCTTTTTCAATCGCCGATTTAATGATTTGAAAAGCCGGACGAGCCTTCACACTGCCGCCGAGTTGCTTCCATTCTAATTTTGCGTAAATCTCTACCCCCCTTTTCTGAAAAGCTTGTCCAATTCTATACAAAGGTGTTTGCCCAATTAATGAACCGACTTGATTCAGACGATTGGCGTAGCGCTGCTGCTGTTTTTTAATAGCTGTTGTCATGTTTTATGGTGATTTATAGTTTTTAAAATAGCATTCCTTTTCTAGGCAAAAAAAAAGGCCTTTCCAATAACTGGAAAGACCGATATAAATAATCATTGAAAATGCTCAATCAATACCGTATTGCCGTTCCGTGGGGAAAAGTGCAGCAACAACAAGCATTATTTAATATATATTTTTTCATAATTTTATTTCGTAATGGACATAAAAAAAGCCTTTCACAGGGAAAGGCTTTAAGGATTATAATTTGTTGTAATTACGCATCATTAGTATCACCTTTCGTTCAGGAACGAAGAGGACAACAACAACTCGCAATATTTGTATGTTCGGTGTTCATGCTTTAAAATTAAGCGCATTCCCATTAAGATGCAAGTTTTAGGAACGATTACCGGAGCGTTTATTTTGAAATACCAGAAACAGGGTACGCTACTTGATTACCCTGTTTAGGGCGAAATACTTTTTGGACTAATCGAATACAAAAACCTGATTATCAATTACTTTTCTTTGTTCTTCGATCAAAATAATTGAGCTTAATTTGATGGAACTGACCATTTCCTAGGCGTTTCTCTGCCAAGCGACCTAATTGCCCCGTCGTACACAATTTAGCTTCAAAACGACCACTAAGGATATAGTTTTCGGGATCAAAATCTGTAATTACAAGTTTTCCAGAGATTGGGCGACAAGCTTCCGAAATGTAGATTTCCAGCATTCCGTCTCTTAAATGATTCTGCTTAATGCTCATCTTTTCGTAAGGAATTCCCAGTTTATTACGATTGTTACTCAGGCGATGTGTGCCAATGATATCTTCTTCTTGACTGACTAACAAACAGAGTAAATCATTCCGATCGGCGCGGCGACCAACCAGTATAATCTGACAATAGTTGGAATATTGTAAGAAGTTTCCCTCAATCTTTGTTGGAATAACCGTCCCTGTTTCCTCCTCCCACGACATGGGCGTCTGCTCTTTTGATTGACATTGCGTCAAAACCAAAAACAATAGTAGCCACGATAAATATTTGATCGAGTTGCAGCGATTCTCCATAAGAATAGTAAGACTTTACACCAGAGAAAGCCCTTTTTGAATGCTTTCTTGAATCGGAACGCCCATTTTTTTCAAAAACAAGGACAAGGCTTGTTTTTTAGGCGCATCAAAATCATAATTAATATATTCGGTATAGTACTTTTGAATATCAAATTTCGGATGAGGAGCATTTAGTAATAAAGCCAAATTGGGAATTTGAGTGCAACCATAAGCCAACGCATCGTTAAAATCTTTGATAAATGCCGCACTTAGTGGTTGATTGCTAACCCAAGCCGCAAAGATAAAAGGAAGCCCCGTGTGTGCGCGCCACGCTTCGCCCAAATCGTACTGATAAGCGCATTTTTCTTCCATCCCGATCGTACGATCTCCGATGACAAGTGCCGCCGTTTTACCCACGATTTTCTCTCGAAAACCTTCCTTAGCCTCCAAAAAATTAATATCCAATTTCCAATATTCTTTAATCAATATCCGAGTCAGTTGCGCGGAAGTACGCGAGTGAAAATCAAGATAGAGATTCTCAATTTCTTCGATAGGACATTGACTGTAAATACCAACGGTTTTAACCTTCCCGTTCGTTCCGATACAATAATCTGAAATAATGTGTGGTTGCTTCAAAGAAGGAATAATCGCTACGGGAACCAAACCGATATCAACTGTTCCCGCTTGCAACTTTGCGGCACAAGCAGAGGGAATGTCCAATTGCAAATCAAGTTGTTCTCGAATAGGATGATGCAAAAGCCCGTACAAGAAAGGCTTAGTATTGAGATAACTAACAGCCGTAATGCTATATTTTTTTTTCAAAATAGACGAAATTTAGTGCACGGTAACAAAGAAAACAAAAAATTGTGTTGAAGCTGTTTAACTAAGCTACCATGTTTTACGTACAATCAAATCAAGAAGGTGCCAAATAATCACATTTTAAATATCCGCTAAGTGCTGCGTATCATTTTCCAAATGGAAATTAAATTGACCATCTTTATACTGTACCAGATATAAGCCCGTATTGCTGTGCGGGAATCGACTCATTTGCGTTAAGCTCTCTGCTTTTAACAAACAAACCAAGGCTCTCAAACTACGACCGTGCATACAAACGAGTAGATTCTTTTCAGGTCTAGTTTTCAAAATACTTACAAAATTCTCCAGTCTCTCCCCGAGCATCCGAGCACTCTCTCCCCCATCTACACCTGCGTCGAAATCACCCGCGTCCCAAGCCTTAGTTATTGCTTGATACCGCTGTACCATCCCTGCATCCGGCTTTTTTCCTTCCATTACGCCCCAAGAAATTTCATTAATTTCAGCAAATTGCTCCCAAGGAAGGTTTTTTTGTAAAAATGGCGCGATCGTTTCGTGTGTCCGTTTGAGCTTGGAAGTGATAATCGTTTCAAAATCAACTTCCCGGTATTGCTCAAAAAAAGCTAGCGCTTGTCGGTCACCTTTCTCATTCAAAGAAGCATCTACGCCACTGCCTTGTACGATACCTTGTCGATTCAATTCCGTTTCTCCGTGTCGAATAATGTAAATATTCATGTACTATTTTAAACTTATTTATTAACCACCGGCAAAGAAACGTAACCTTTGTACATCGTATCTTCCGCGAAAACGTGGTCTTTGTAATCTTTTACAACGTTATATAAGGTGTCTCTTTCGATCGCTTCCCGATCCACCCCTCTGATCAAAGTCACCAATTCTTGCGTATTCATCGAAGGGCTTTGCTCCTCCGAACCAGCCATCGTATAAATCTTAGTGGTATCATCAATCGTACCATCAATATCATCTACTCCAAAAGCAAGCGACAATTGCGCCGTATCTCGACCGATCATTGGCCAGTATGCTTTGATGTGATCAAAATTATCCAAGTAAATTCTGCTGATCGCGTAGTTTCGTAAATCCTCGATAATCGTAGATTCTGCTACGTGTGACATCTGATTCCCTTTATTTCTAAATTTCAATGGAATGAAAGTCTGAAATCCACCCGTTTCTTCCTGTAAACTTCGCAAGGCTTCCAAGTGATGAACACGGTGTTTAAACTTTTCAATGTGACCATAAAGCATCGTAGCATTGGAGCGCATACCCAAGTTATGCCAAGCACGGTGAATCGCTAACCATTCCTCCCCAGAGCATTTTCCTCCAGCAATCTCATCTCGAATTTCTGGGTGGAAGATTTCTGCACCACCGCCAGGCATGGAATCCAAACCGGCTTCCTTCATCAGTTTCATGCCTTCCTCGTAACTCACTTTGCCTTTCTTAAAAATATAATGATACTCAACCGGCGTTAAAGCTTTTACGTGCAAATCCGGTCGGTGTGCTTTGATACTTTTAAAGAGCTCGCTGTAAAATTTCAAATCATACTGCGGCAAAACGCCTCCTACAATATGTACTTCCGTAACGGGCTCATCGTCGTATTTTTTAATCAACTCCATCATCTCCTCCATCGTATATTCCCAACCTTCACTACGCTTTTTAATCAGTCGAGAATAAGAGCAAAAGCTACAAGTATATAAGCAAACGTTAGTCGGCTCTAAGTGAAAGTTTCGATTGAAATAGGTTCGATTGCCATGTTTTCGCTCTCGAATAAAATTAGCCAAGCTACCTAAATACCCTAATTCGCCGTGCTCAAATAAATACAGCCCTTCTGCTTCCGTAATCCGTTCTCCAGCCACCACTTTTCTAGCAACCGTTTGCAAGTTGGCATCAAGTGTTTTGTCGGCTACGATTTGATTGATATTCTTACTACTTTCCATATGATTTGCAAAAAGTCGTCCCTTAAGGACATTTATAATATTGTTTAAAAAATTAGCTTAGCAAAAGACTTTTATGCTAAAATTCATTAGTCTCGCCTCCTTGCTAACACAAGCATCTAAAGGTATAACAGTTTTATAAACTTTCAGTTTTTATTGAAAGTGATTATTTTATTATTTTTTGCCAATATCCACGATTTTTATGGTTTTTCTAGCGGCAACTTCGTTAGAATATTCTTCTTGGAGGATTATTTTCCTTTTGTCCATCAACGCTGTCGTAAAGTCTTGTGACCATAATAAATCTATTTTTTGAACAAACGCATTGGGATCAACGGCGATCGTACAAAGATCAGCCAGTGCTGTTCCCTCAACGATCGTTGGATTCACCAAACAATGGCGACCGAGAAATAAAGCATTTAGTAATTTCAATTTGATGCCCGCGACCTGAAAGGACAATAAAACATTGACCTGAGCAGCTCGAATCAGTTCTAACATCTCGGATTCCGATGGATTAGCAATTACTTCCACGTTGTCCTGTTCTGAGGCGATCACTTGTAAAGTAGGATTTGGGTTCATACCCGCGACGATCAACTTAGCATCTGTGAAAGGCATTACTTTTTCTATTAAATAAATGGCTGCTTTTTCGTTGTCCTCTACGCTCAATTTCCCGTGAAACAAGATATAATTTCCACGTCCTAAGCGACTCGTAACTTTTTCGTGCGCATGAAAGGGTCCAATCATTTGTACTTGATCTGACCATTGCGCAAAATAAGTAGCATCCAACTGCGTCAAACTTAAGATTTGATCTGCATAAGCGATATTTTTTTGCTCATAGCGCCGCAGTTTTTGACTTTCTAGGTACAGGTAAAGCTTATGCAACCAACGCTTTTCCAATTGAGCAAGATTTCTATAATATTGCCACTCAATATTGTGCATCCGCAGTAGTTTCAGTCGATTTGCCAAGGCAGGATGATTAATAAAACCCGCACAGTGGAGTCCTTCCATTAAAATGGGATAGTCATCAGCGAGTAAACGCTTTAGCAAGGTAGGGTTTTGCCGCGTTTTGACAATAAAAGGTACGGTACTAAATTGATGATATAGTGCTCGACTACGAGGGTAATAATAGACCGCTTCACAATAGTCCAAAAGTATGGATTGGGGGCTGCGATCACCGTACTCGAAGCAGTGCAAAATGACCTTAACTCCCTTTTCTGCCAATTTCTTGAGGTGATAATACACCACAATTACTCCTCCGTAATTTGCAGGAAATGGAATATCAAAGGAAATGATATGAATACGATGTGGCATGAGGGCAAAGATAAGCAAGAGATTAAGTAATTTACACTAGGTCGATTTCTTTTGCGGTGGCTTTCCGCCAATAAAAAGACCAATTGACTGATAATCCACGGATTGCAAGCTGCAAATTAAAGGCAGTCGGTCTTAAATACAATCTTAATCTGATCAGAAAAAGACCGAGTAATGCTCCCCAAAGGTTAATTCGTAGATTCTCAAGGATTGAATTTTCCAAAAAAATGAAAATTCTGTAGAATAATTAGCACAAAAATTTATTTCAAATAAAATTTAAAATAATATTCCCATTAAGACGAATTTTACTATTTTGCAATATATTTGAAGTAATTATTTAATATAAAACCGACGAATTAATATTGAATTATTACCAATCAATACTAATAATTTCCGAGCCCCTCAATCAACAATTATATCGCTTGGACGCTATCTAAATTACAACTGTATCGCAGCATATTGTCCAGAGTAAAAACAAGAAAAACGGTATCTGCGCCAAGTCTTTTAAGCGTTCCCTAATGCATTTTACAGCAAAAAAAGGGAGGATCAGGAAAATTATTGACAGCATATCATCCCATAAAAATATAAGTACTAAACGTAAGATCAATTCATATTACCATATATTAATTAGTACTTGCACCTTAAGCGTAAATATAAATTCATCAATTGCAATCGATACAAGGGGCATTAAAACCCGACTTAAAAACTTGTCAACGGTCAGCTAAGCCACTAACGAAAGCCATTTAAAACTTTACAATTTAAATAAAACAATCATTATGCATTACAAATCTACATTAAAACTTTTTTTCGTTTCTCTATTCCTACTGGTAGGAGGTTTCGCGTTTGCGCAGAACACGGTTACTGGGATGTTGAGCGATGGAGATACAAATGAGCCATTAATTGGTGCAAATGTACTGGTCAAAGGAACCGTAAAAGGTACGATTTCTGATTTTGATGGTACGTTTGAATTAACGACTTCAGAAGCGCTACCCTACACTTTGGTCATTTCACTCATTGGTTTTGAGACGAAAGAGGTAGAAATCACAGAAAATAACCAAAAAGTGGAGATGGCTTTGGGTACACAAGCCATTATTGGAAACGAAGTTGTTGTTTCCGCTTCGAGAGTAGAAGAAAAAATCTTAGAATCTCCCGTTACCATTGAAAAATTAGATATCATCAGTATTAGAGGTTCTGCTTCTTCGGATTACTACGATGAAATCTCTAAATTGAAAGGGGTGCACTCGAACCAAGCAAGTATGACCTTCAATACGATTAATACTCGTGGATTTGCTTCCGCAGGAAATACTCGTTTTGTACAATTGATGGATGGAATGGATAACTCTGCTCCCCTTTTGAACTTTCCTTCTGGAAACGTCGTCGGAATGTCTGAGTTAGATATCAATAATGTAGAATTAGTACCCGGTGCTGCTTCTGCTTTATACGGTCCTAATGCCTTCAACGGAATTTTATTCATGAACAGTAAAAGTCCTTTTGACTACCAAGGCTTAAGTGCTCAGGTAAAATATGGGGTTACCAGTTCAGATGCGGCAAACTCTAGCGATCCTTACGGTTTAATGTCTATTCGTTATGCAAAGGCAATTAATAATAAATTTGCCTTCAAAATCAACTTCTCGGTACTTACGGCCACGGATTGGTCAGCCAACGATTATACTACGGATAGAAATAATTCTGCTCGTCAAGTTGGAAATCCTAATTTTGATGGTTTAAATACTTATGGAGACGAAACGGAAATTGCCGTTCCTTTAGCTTTATTAGCTGGACCTTTAGCGGCTCAGTTGGCTCCCGTTTTTGCACAAGGGAATCCAGATTTGATTCCTGGTCTTACAGCTGACTTAATTCAGAATATCCAAAAACTTGATCCCATTGCTTTTAGAAGAACAGGAATCAAAGAAGAAGATTTAGTTGATAATAACGACGCTAAAAGTTTGAAAGCAGACTTGGCTTTACATTATCGTTTAACGGATAAATTAGAATTGATTTATAACTACCGTTTTGGTCGTGGTTCTACGATCTATCAAGGTAGTGAAAGATATGCGTTGAGAAATTTCAATCAGCAATACCACAAGTTAGAATTAAAAGGAAGTGATTTCTTCGTAAGAGCATATACTTCTCAAACGGATGATGGTGATTCTTACAACATGACCGCTTTAGGAGCTTTTACCAATGAAGCATTTTCTCCTACGGCAAGTCAGTGGGCATTAACTTACGCAGGAAACTATACCGCTTCTTTAATGCAATTAGCACTTTCTGGAATTGATCCTGCAGCCATTACAGAAGATCAAAAAGCGACTGCTCACGAAGCAGGACGGGCAGCAGCAGATGCTAATCGACCAGCAGTAGGTACAGATGCTTTCAACCGTACGGTAAAATCCGTGAGAGAAGGTTTATTCCAAAGAGGTGGTGCAGGTTTTATTGATGACTCTAAACTTTACCACGCTGAATTCAACTACGACTTCTCTCGTTTACTCAACGATGTAGTCGGTTTACAAGTTGGTGGTAACTGGAGAACCTACGATCTATTTACGGATGGAACTGTTTTCAACGAAGATCCAGAAGGAACAGGAAACAACGAAAGAATTACCATCGATGAATATGGTGCATACGTACAAGTAACTAAGAAATTTTTAGCCGATGAACGCTTAAAAGTGGGTGCTTCTATTCGCTACGATAAAAACGAAAACTTTGAAGGTCAAGTTTCTCCTAGAGTTTCACTCGTTTATTCTGCGGGAGCAAAAAAGCAGCACAACTTTAGAGCTTCTTACCAAACTGGTTTCCGTAATCCAACGACACAGGCACAGTTCATCTACTTCCCTACTACTAACATTCTATTAGGAAGTACACCAGCTAACGCAGAACGTTACGGCATCCACAACGGTGGTTCTTACTCTGAAGCTTCTTACAATGCTTTCCGAGCATCTGGTGGATTTATTGATCCTAACTCCGGAGAAGTTTTAGCGGGTAACGGTGAGCTTTTAGAAACCATTGATTTTGACTTTATTGCACCAGAACAATTGACTTCTTTCGAATTAGGCTATAAAGGTGTTATTGGTAAGAAATTATTAGTAGACTTACATGGATACTACAATATCTATAACAACTTCATTTCTCAATTTAACGTCATCGCCAAAGAAGCTTCTGAGCACAAAGGCAACCAATTGGATGCTGGAACGGTATTCCGTCCTTACGTAAATGCTTCGGAAGAAATTACTTCTCCAGGTGCAGCAATTGGACTTACTTATAAATTGCCAAGAAAGTTTGAAATAGCAGGTAACTACTCTTGGGCTACTTTCGATTCTCCAGATGAAAACTTCGAAGCTGGTTTTAATACACCAGAACACCGTTTCAATGTATCTTTAACCAACAGAAAGATTTGGAAAGACCTAGGTTTTGGTGTTTCTTATAAGTGGCAAGATGCCTTCTTCTGGGAAAGTTCTTTTGGATCAGGAGATGTTGATGCTTTTGGAGTATTAGATGCACAAGTAAGTTACAAGTTAGCAGATTGGAAATCAATCGTTAAACTTGGTGCTTCAAATATCTTAAAAAATGAGTACCGTACACATACCGGTTCTCCTTTCATCGGTAGAATGATTTACGTTTCTATTACTTATGATCAATTCATGCAATAAGCACAAATAAGCTACCCTAAGTAGCTTTTAAAACAACTTCATATTGAAAAATCCTGAATCTTCTCGTAGAAGATTCGGGATTTTTTATTTCTAAAGGATTTCTAAAGAAAAAGAAGCTGTAATTTAAAGACTCTGAGGAATTTG
Source organism: Saprospiraceae bacterium (assembly GCA_045110315.1). Classification (GTDB taxonomy): domain Bacteria; phylum Bacteroidota; class Bacteroidia; order Chitinophagales; family Saprospiraceae; genus CALFBG01. Next base: position 9,823 of record JBGCFY010000053.1, on the reverse strand, counting down.
ACGAACCTTCGCATTTAGATTTTGTTAGAATAGAAGTTTGTCGTTGTTGATGCAAACAATAAAACTTTGACGCCTAAATCACATAAAAAGCCACTTATAACATTGAAGTTGTTTTAAAACTTACCCTGCGACATGAAAAAAATGATCCAAGAGAACGAGTACGATTCCATGATGTTTCATCCGTACAATGTCTTACTCTTTCTAAGTTTAGCCAGTATTACTGCCTTATTTATGGCTTTTTCTATATCATTTGTCTATTCTCGGATACAAGGTGATATTCCTCCCATTAAATTGCCCCTTATTTTTTATTTCAATACCTTTTTATTAATTGGCACTAGTATTTCTTTATGGTGGGCCAAAAAATCTTACTTAGAAGATCATACCACCAATTACCAAAAAGCGCTCGTATTAACCATCATCCTAACCCTAAGTTTCATGATCTTGCAAGTTTTTGGTTGGAATGAATTAGTAGCGAGCAAAATATTCCTTGCTTCTGATAATGCCGCTTCCTTTTTGTACATCATTTCTGGACTTCACTTTGTACACGTCATTGCCGGACTCCCCTTCTTAATTCTATTTTTATTCACCGCAAGAAAAAGAATGCAGGAACCCGTTAGTGTGCTCGTCTATTTCTCCGACCCTGCCAAAAAGCTTAAATTGCGTTTATTAACTATCTATTGGCACTTTTTAGATGGCTTGTGGATTTATTTAGTACTCTTTTTTGGAATCAATTACTTACTGAGCTAACTCCTCAAACACCTAAAAACTTATTGTAATACGAAAGCAATCCTCCGTGCAACAATATTGGTTCCAAGTACAAATTTAAAACATGGGCTTAAAATTGGCTTAATCCTAGGTAGATGTTATCTTTGCGTTTTAAAAGGTAGTCCCAATTCATCTTCGGATGAGTCCGTAACTCTCTTTAGCGTTTGACTTTATTCTACTAACATCTAAAACAGCCATTTTCCCGATGCAAATCACCGAACCGCAAGTAACTTTCGAAACGGCCCAAAAATTAGGGCTCACCCAAGACGAATTTGATAAAATTAAATCCATCTTAGGTCGCGTCCCCAACTTTACGGAACTCAGTATTTTCTCCGTGATGTGGTCGGAGCACTGTTCTTACAAAAATTCCATTACCTACTTAAAAAAATTACCCCGCGAAGGGAAACGTTTGCTCGTAGAAGCAGGCGAAGAAAATGCCGGTTTGGTAGATATTGGAGATGGTCTTGCTTGTGCCTTCAAAATTGAATCGCACAATCACCCTTCAGCCATCGAACCTTATCAAGGTGCTGCAACGGGTGTTGGTGGTATTCATAGAGATATTTTCACGATGGGCGCACGTCCCATCGCAGCCCTAAACTCTTTACGTTTTGGAAATATTGATTTAAAACATACGCGACACCTCGTGAAAGGTGTCGTTAGTGGAATCGGGAATTACGGGAATTGCTTCGGCGTGCCAACGGTAGGTGGAGAAGTTTACTTCAATGATTGCTACAATCAAAATATCTTGGTCAACGCAATGTCTGTCGGTATCGTCAAAGTAGGAGAAACCGTTTCTGCCGTAGCAGATGGTCCTGGAAATCCAATTTTTATTGTCGGTTCCGCTACAGGAAAAGATGGTATTCACGGTGCGACCTTCGCTTCTGCCGACTTGACCGAAGATTCTGCGGACGATTTGCCCGCTGTACAAGTAGGTGATCCTTTTCAAGAAAAATTATTACTGGAAGCTTCTCTAGAAGCCATCAAAACGGGCGCAGTCGTGGGAATGCAAGATATGGGCGCAGCGGGTATTACCTGCTCTTGCTCAGAAATGAGTGCTAAAAGTGGAACGGGAATGCTCGTGGATTTAGATAAAGTCCCTACTCGACAAGCCAACATGAAACCTTTCGAAATTCTACTCTCTGAAAGTCAGGAGAGAATGTTGATTATTGGAGAAAAAGGTAAAGAGCATCTATTAGAAGCGGTATTTGATAAATGGGATTTAGAATGTGAAATCATCGGGGAAGTAACCGATACTGGACACATCGAGTTTATGCAAAATGGGGAGCGGGTTGCACACGTTCCTTCGGAGCCGTTGGTATTAGGCGGCGGTGCCCCCGTTTACCAAAGAGAATATGTAGAGCCTGCTTACATCGCAGAGTTGAAGAAATTTGATGCGGCAACCATCGCAATTCCTACGGATTTTGTTGCTACTGCTAAACAATTATTTGCCGCACCGAACATCGTTTCTAAACGTTGGGTGTACGAACAATACGATTCGATGGTACGCACCAATAGCATGAGTACCAACAAGCCTTCCGATGCCGCCCTCGTCCGCGTTAAAGGAAGTGAAAAAGCACTCGCCGTTACGACCGACTGCAACAGTGCTTACGTCTATGCTGATCCGTACGTAGGTGCCATGATCGCCGTTTCGGAAGCCGCAAGAAATATAGTTTGCTCCGGTGGAGAACCCGTTGCTATTACCAATTGTCTAAATTTTGGTAATCCTTATGATACTGGTGTTTACTGGCAGTTTGTCCACGCGCTGAAAGGAATGGGAGAAGCTTGTGAAAAATTTAATACGCCGGTAACGGGAGGAAACGTAAGCTTTTACAACCAATCTGTAGTTAAACAAGCGGATGGTACAACGACGACAGAGCCTGTATTTCCTACGCCAACGATTGGAATGTTAGGAATTTTAGATAATTTATCGCAGCAAATGACAATGGATTTTAAAGCGGAAAATGATTTGATCTATTTGTTGGGAGAAACCAAAGAGGATATTAACTGCTCGGAATACTTGCGCACGGTACACCAAGTTCCTTTTTCTCCAGCGCCACATTTTGACTTGGCCGAAGAATTTAAAGTACAAAAAGCCGTTAAAGAATTGATTGCTGCTCAACTTATTCAGTCTGCGCACGACATTTCGGAAGGTGGATTATTCGTAACGTTAACGGAGAGTGCAATGGTTAATGGTTTAGGTTTTCGGGTACAAACTGAAGCATCTATCCGAAAAGATGCTTATCTTTTCGGTGAAAACCAAAGTCGTGTAGTGGTAAGTATAGCCCCTGCTCAACAAGCTGCCTTTGAAGCGGCAATCGCCAAGACAGGCATCAACAGCACCAAACTTGGTGAAGTTTTTGGAACAGACATTGAGATCGATGCAGAAAACTATGGTCCGATTAAGGATTGGAAACACAGCTACGATCATACCTTAGCAAATAAGATAGAAGTCAATTAATTCGTTAATTCTAAAAATAGAAAAGACATGAAAAATATATTTTCACTTTTACTACTCAGCTTAATGATAGTACAAAGCTATAGTTGTAGTAATACCACGGCGCAAAGTGCCAGCGCTGCGATGGTTAAAGGTAATATTGCCAATGCGGCTAATTTGAAGATCTTTTTGGATAAATCCGAAGAAGGAAACAATCATACCGTTTTGTCAAAAGCAGAAATTGATCCTAGTGGCAATTTTGAAATTAACTTGTCCAATCCAATCGAGGAAGGACTTTATCGCATGAGAATTGGTGCTAAAAAGGCTTATTTTCACTTTGATGGCTCGGAAGATGTCGTAGAAGTTAAGAGTGATATCTCTAATTTCAATACCTATAATATCGAACTCAAAGGTTCTAGTTCTGCTACTGCGTTTAATAAAATTATGCGAGACTATTACGCTCAACCTAAAGATCCAAATGCGAAGGTTAAGTTTATCAGCGAATTAGATAATCCCTACGCTGCGATTTGCTTGAGTAGCCAACGGGAGATGAGAGATAACTCAGATTTTATTGGTATGCACCAAAAAGTAAGTACTTTACTAAATAATAAAATGCCTAATTCTACTTTTGCTAAAAAGCAAGCAGAACGGGTAATTGGTTTGCAAAGAATGCTAGCCGCTAGTCAAGTCACTAAGCGTATCGGTTCAGGTAAGCCGGCTCCAGATATTACTTTACCCAGTTTGGATCGTAAAACAACCTACAGCTTATCTGATTTAAAAGGAAAGGTCGTGTTATTGGATGTTTGGGCGAGCTGGTGCGGTCCTTGCCGAAAAGCAAATCCTTTAGTGGTAGACGCTTACAATGAGCTAAAAGATAAAGGATTTACTGTTTTCAGTGTTTCTTTGGATGGTTTGGATAACCGTACCAAAGCACGTTTTGGTGGAGACGAAGCAAAGATCAATAAGCAAATGGAAAGTTCGGTGAATCGCTGGAAGAAGGCAATCGAAAAAGATCAATTAGCGTGGAAATACCACGTGAGTGATTTGGCAAAATGGGATTCTCCTGCGGCGGCAGCTTACGGTGTTCGTGGTATTCCAAAAACATTCTTGATTGACAAGGCAGGAAATATCATCGGGGAAGTTGATCCGCGAAGAATGGACCTTAAAGCTGAGGTTAAGAAATATTTGTAATAGCCGTTGCTAAAAAGCATTTTCTGAAGCATCCCGAATTTTCCGTGTGAAAGTTCGGGATGTTTTATTGTAGTATACCTCGTACTGAGTTTTGAATTAGAAGTTATTGGACAATTGCAATAACATTCCCGAAAAAATGAGTAATCGGGCAAGGAGGTTTCGATAGAATTTACTGGCGCGCTCATCTTGTAGGTTAAATAAAAATAAAGCGATGCTAAAGAAGCATAAGCCTAGCGCTGCGTACAAGCCATTATCAATCAAATCATTCGCCAAGTCCCAGCCTTTCAATTGACCTACCATTCCTAAAATACCCACGGGAAAAATCATTCCACTCACCACCGAAAGCACTAATTCCAAACGATGGTATTCTTTGACCTTGAACATAAACCACGAAAAAAACAGGTAAATAAATGCCGATAATAAGCCTCCAAGCACCATGAGTTCTAACCAATATGCTTGTTCAAAATGTTTTAAAACCAAAGCCAGTACCAGTAAAGCGATTGGAACCAACTCTAGGTAAAAGCGGATGGTATCTCCCCGATCTATTTCGTTGGCGAGGTAGTAATCTTCCAATTCTGCTTCGTCTAAAGGAGATTCTTTAGGTGTTTTCATATCGCTTGTATTTTGGAGATTGGTTTCACAAATGCGTGACTTTACCTTACAATATCAACGCTAAGCTACTTAACTCGGCTTTCGGAATAAGGCACAAACAATGCCCGTAGCAATACTGACATTCAAGGATTCCGTTCCAGAACGAGGATGGGCTGGAATCTTAAGGCGTACCTCCAATTGTTCCTGAATCGCCGCAGGAATGCCATTCCCTTCGTTACCAAGAACGATTAAGGCTTTGGAAGGTAAGTTTTGCTCGTAGATATTATTGCCATCCAAAACCGTTCCGTAGACCGGTAATTGCAACTGATCTTGTACATCAGAGAAAGCCATTACTTCATAGCGTATTCTGCTAAACGCCCCCATGGACGCCTGAATTACTTTTGGATTGTATAATTCTACCGTTTCGGGAGAAGCGAAGAGTTGCTGAATCCCAAACCAATCTGCAATTCTTAGAATTGTACCAAGATTTCCAGGGTCTTGAATATCCGCTAGATATAAGCATAAATCTTGCTGAGCGAAAGTCCAATCGATGGGAATTCGTCGTTGTTGGACAACGGCAAGCGCTTTATTCGGGGTACGCAAACTTGATATTTTTTTGAGTTGATCGGGGGTTACGGTCGTAAAGGAATGCTGATAATTAGCTAGCAGTGCTTCATTTTCTTGAGCGAAACGCTCGGTAGCAAAAACTTCCTGCAGCACAAACTCTTTTTCAGTGAGTAATTCTTTGACCATCTTCTCCCCTTCTACGACAAATAATGCCTCTTCCGTTCTGATCTTTTTGCGTTGTAAAGCTTGTAGGAACTTGATTTTATTTTTTGAGAGCATTTTAAGCAAATTAAAGGTTTGTCGGAAGTCATTCGGTAGAAATAAACAACCCAAAATTAAGGTTTTTATAACAACATCCAAGAAATACCGCAATTACAGAATGCGTTAAATAAAAGAAGATTTTTTTGAGTACGTTACTGGACGCCGTTAGGAAAAATTAAGCGATTTCTTACCATTCGCTACGGCGCAACACATTAGCTTAAGGAGGAAATACGGATTCCCACGCTAAAATGCTATTTTTAGGCTCGTTCTATTTAAATTTGTCCTTTCGTTTTGAAGCAATTAACCCTGAGTATAATTTCGATTTTTAAATATGCCGATATTTCACGTTAAGCCTTTCTTCTTCCCAAAACTCCTGTTGGCGGTAAGCCTACTCTTCTTCTTGGGTGCCTGCAATACGACTAGGCATCTCGACTATGATCAAAGCTTTTTGGTGGAAAACAAAATCGTTTTTCAAAATAAGAAAAAAATTAGCGGTCGACGAGCTTTAAAATATGACTTAGGTACAACTTACAAGCAAAAACCCAATACTAATTTCATTGGTATTCCACGGGAGTGGTTTTATTACAATCACACGGAAGAGAATGACTCTAGTCGTTGGGATCGTTTAGTTTTGAGACTATTTTCGGAAGAACCGAGTATTTATAAAGAGGAACGTGCCGAAAGTACTGCTCGTTCCATGCAGTATTTATTGCAAAACAAAGGGTATTTCAACGCGATTGTTAGCTATCAAGCTGTGACTAAAAAGAACAAAACGAAAGTTACTTATCTCATTAATCCAAAGCGACTTTATACCTTTGATAGTACCAGTTTTGAAAGTAAGGATTTAAAAGTTCAACGCATTTTGACGGATATTGGTAAAGAAACTATTCTCAAGCCAGGTACAGCCGTTAGTCAGGAAAATTACAATCAAGAAGTATTTCGGATTACGCGGCGGCTACAAAACTTGGGTTTTGCTTATTTTGACAAAAACTATATTGATGTACTAGAAGGAGATTCGACAAACTATAAGGTCAACGATACTTTAACGGTTTTACTTCCTTCGACGAGTCCCGAACATCAAGTTTATCGCGTTGGAGATATTTTTGTTTACCCCAATTACGATCCAAAGCAAGATTCCATTAAACGGATGGTTCGCATCGAAGGCGGCGTAAATTTCATGACCATCGACAGTACTATGGATGTTTCTGTACAGACCATTCTAGATGTCATTTATCTAAAAAAAGGAGAACTCTATAAAGTTGATAATTACGAAAAAACTGCCGCACAATTAGGCAGTTTAGATATTTATAAAATAAAACTAATCAAACCCTACCTTGATCCAGCACAACCTGGTTTAATCCATTTTGAGATCAAACTAACTCCGAAAAAGCGCAACGTTTTTGGATACGATGCGGAGCTCAACAACTCCAACTTTATCAGTGATAATAACAAAACGACTTTGATTGGAACGAGTTTGGGCTTGATCTTTCGAAACCGGAATTCCTTTCGGGGCGCAGAGCAATTTTCTGCAAATATTCAAGGTGGTGTAGATTTGGATTTCCTTAACCCTGACACCTTAGTGTTCGCTTGGAATTTGAGTGGGCAACTCGATTTTTATAAACCTAAGTTTGTAGATTACCTTGGCCTTTGGAAAGTCATGAATGCTACGGGGATTTTGAATAAAGAATTTTATCGAAACTTAAAAGAAAGAGCTCGTTCTCGAGCTTCCGTCGGAGGAAGTATTACTTCGCTGATCAATACGTATCGAACAACCTCCTTAGAGTTGAGTCTGGGCTACGAACTTCAGCGTTCGCCCCAGCATAGTTATCTGATTAATCATTTGGGAATCAACTATTTTAGTCCCGTTTTTGAACCCGATTTCGAACAGGTTGTTTTTAATAATCAATTCTTAAGGAATAGTTTTGACAAGCAACTCTTTACTGGATTTCTCTTTCGAGATTTCAGTTATATTTATGCGAGTAGGATTAATAAATTTGGAGAATCTTGGCAATTTAATGGTAACGTAGAAGTATCTGGTGCAGAAGTTTTACTAGGTAATCAATTGGATCTCAGTGCTCCTTTGCGGATTTTCTCAGGGAATGATACGATCAACTACGCACAATTCATTCGCTTAGAGTTTGATGGTCGACATTATCGTATCTTCCCTTCGAAGAAACATTCCATTGCCATGCGACTCAACGTAGGAATTGCTTTTCCTTTTGGCGGTTTCTCCAAAGACGTACCGTACATCAAGCAATTTTTTATTGGTGGACCGAATAGTATTCGTGCTTTTCGCGTACGAGAACCCGGTCCGGGAGGATATCAATACGTACAAGATCCGAATAATCCACAACCCTTTTTCCAAACGGGAGATTTCAAATTTGAATTCAGTGCGGAGTATCGCTTCGATTTATTCTGGCGACTCAAAGGGGCGGTCTTTTTGGATGGTGGTAACATTTGGACGTTGCGAGAAGATGAAGGTCGTCCCAATTCACAGTTACTATGGAAAGCAAAATTTGACCAAGAAACAGGCGACAAAATTGGCGATAGTTTCCTTAATCAAATCGCCTTGGGAACTGGCTTTGGTGTACGTTTAGATTATTACTTCGTGATCCGTTTTGACTTAGGGGTAAAACTCAAAAATCCTTACCTGTCGGCTAATTTAAATGGAGATCAATCCTACTGGGCCGTAGATCGTCTCAGCAAATTTCAATTGCAAGATTTCAACTATAATCTGGCGATCGGCTATCCATTTTAGGGGTGTGGCAAACGTCGTTACCTACTAAGAAAAGTACGCTAGAGGGGGCTTGTTTTATGGTGTCGCTCCGCTGGAGCTTTGATGGTTTGGGGATTCTTGTTACTAAGGTTTCGTCCCGCTGGGACTTTTAGGGAGCGATGGCTTTTATGGCATTCGGGAATGAAAGCCATCTTACAACGACGGAATCCACCGAAGTTTCTGCCCCTAATCCGAATGAAGTACGTAAGTAAAGCTTTAAGCACTAAGACAACGAGATAATATAAACCACAAAATAAACCACAAAGCATCTTTCCTAAACTTCAGCGGAGCGATACCTCACCTCATTAACTTCAAATAACAACACCTACTTAAACAAAGTCTTACGACCGTATTTGCTGCAAATCGGGCAGGCTAACGGATCATGCCCACGTGCGGGACAATATTCTCGACCAAAAAAGATAATTTGTAAGTGTAGTTTATTCCAAAGCTCGCGTGGGAATAGCCGTTTGAGGTCCGCTTCTGTCTTTTCTACATTTTTTCCAGTGCTCAATCCCCAACGATAAGCCAAGCGATGAATATGCGTATCGACGGGGAATGCTGGAACCCCGAAAGCTTGCGACATCACCACGGAGGCTGTTTTGTGCCCAACTCCCGGCATTGCTTCTAAAGCCTCAAAGTCTTGCGGAACAATTCCGTCGTGTAAATCTATAATCATTTGTGAAAGCGCTTTAATCGCTTTGGATTTTCGCGGCGACAACCCACAAGGTCGAATGATTGCTTTGATTTCCTCTACCTCCATTTGAGCCATATCAGTAGGATTATCCGCCGCTGCAAACAAACTAGGCGTTACTTTATTGACTCGCTCGTCGGTACACTGTGCGGAAAGCAATACAGCCACCAATAAAGTAAAAGGATCTTGATGATCTAAAGGAATGGGCGTTTCTGGATAAAAATGCTCCAGCATATCTTGAATGATTTGTGCCTTGGCTTTCTTAGTAATTTTCTCCATATCGATAAATTGCTTACGATGCTGCTTAGGTGGTAATTTGTGAATCCTAAAGAAACAGTTTTCCGAGTAAATTACCTAATTTGTAGCACTTGGTTTTCATAATTATTACCTTCCTTGCAAGTAAGGATAGGCGAAATAAAATCAGTGTAAAGGGATATAATTTATGGTCAATTTTTATTGAAAAAAGATATTTTTTCTGTGTCCAAATTTTTTTCCCTCGGTAAGTACTAAGACATTTTTTTTTACCCTTAAATTGTGTTAGATTTTG
>JBGCFY010000052.1:0-6762 GCA_045110315.1 Saprospiraceae bacterium | reverse complement strand
TGATGCAAAAGAAAATGACCTCTGTCATCAATGCAATCTCTACGCAAGAGATTTCTAGAAATGGAGATAGCCAAGCGGCGAGTGCTCTGAAGCGCGTTTCTGGAATCTCCGTAGAAGGTGGTAAGTATGTATACGTACGAGGATTAAGTGATCGTTACAGTATGACGACTTTAAACCGAGCTGAAATTCCTGGTTTAGACCCGAATAGAAATACGGTACAGATGGACTTATTTCCAAGTAATATCATCAACAACATTGTCGTACACAAAACCTTCTCCCCTTCCCTACCTGGAAGTTTCACGGGAGGATACGTTGACATTGAAACAAAAGATTTTCCAGAACAATTTACCTTGCGTTTGTCTAGCTCCTTAGGCTATAACACCAACAGCAGTTTAAGAGATGATTTCTTAACCTACGAAGGTGGAAAGACAGACTTCTTAGCTTACGACGATGGTACGCGTCAATGGCCCGTTAACTCGAATGAGATTCCATTTTTATACCAAAACAACGATAAGTTAGATGACGTTACCCGTTCGTTTAGCCGAAATATGGACGTCGAAGAAAAGACTTCTTTCTTAAATCATAGCCACGCAATTTCTGTTGGTGATCAAGTAAAAATTGGAGAAAGGTTTTTAGGATACAATGCTTCTTTGAGTTACCGTAAAAACTTCCGTGGTTTTACAGATGGAACAACGGGTCGTTACCAGTTAACGGGTGCAAACGAAGAATCGCTGAATACAGAAAGAGTCTTGAACTTAGCGCAAGGTCAAGAGGAAGTATTGATTGGGGGAATGTTAAGTTTAAACTACAAATTAACACCTAACCACAAGATTGGTTTGATCGGTATTCATAACCGAAGCGGAAATTCAATTGCACGATTCTTAGAAGGAGAACGACCAAGTGATGAAATCGGTTCTTTCCAACAGACGAGAGAATTGGAATACATTCAACGTGCTATTTCTTCCGTACAATTAAAAGGTTCTCACTATTTTGAAGGTCTGAAAAATTTAAAAGTAAACTGGTTGAGTACCGCTACAAATGCGAGTCAATCAACGCCTGATTTAAGATATTTTACCAATAGCTACTTCGTTAACAATGGTGTAAGAACTTACGAAATTGAAAATGCAAAGTATTCTCCACCAGCGAGATTTACCAGAGAAATGCAAGAGTTTAACCTAGATAATAAGATTGACTTCGAAGCCCCCGTAAACTTTTTCAGACAAGGTTCGAAAGTAAAAGTTGGTTTTGCCAATGTGTATAAGCAACGAGAATTTACGGAGCAAAGAATTGATATCAATAGCCAAAATAACAACTTTACAGGTGATGTGAACGAATATTTCCAAGATGATAATATTGGTCAGGCTGCCGGAGGTGTTTACGGTATTTACGTACAAGATGGTTCAGAGCTAAGAAATAACTACAACGGAACGCAAAACGTACTTGCTTCTTATGCTCAGTTAGATTTGAACGTAGGAGAACGCTTGAAAGTACAGACTGGAGCACGAGTAGAAATGGCAGAGATTTCAATCCAAAGTTTTGATACGGAATTGCCCGAAGGAAATTTGAGCAACACGGATGTTTTACCTGCTCTTAATGTCAGTTACTCCGTTTTGAAAGATATGAATTTAAGATTAGCGGCTTCGCGTACGATTGCTCGACCAACCTTTAGAGAATTAGCGCCTTATGCTTCTTACGATTTCTCTACGGGAGAAACTAAAATTGGTAATGCGGACTTACAAAGAACCACGATTGACAACCTTGATTTGAGATGGGAAATGTTCTTACAACCGGGTGAGTTAGTTTCCGTAAGTGCTTTCTACAAAAGATTTACGAATCCAATCGAAACAACTTTTAATCCAATTGCTGCAAATCCAGAATTATCTTGGAAGAACGTAGACGAAGCTAATTTGGTTGGATTAGAAATTGAATTAAGAAAAAACTTGAATTTCATTCCAGGAATGAAAAACTTTAAAATTGGAACCAATGTTACTCTTGTGAAATCTACCGTAAGCATTGATCCATTAGAGTTAATTGCTATTCGAGGTACTGATCCAGATGCAGAAGATACTCGTGAAATGTTTGGACAGTCTCCATTTGTGGTCAATAGTTTCTTAGCTTACGACAATAAAGAATTAGGTTTGAATGCTAATCTAAGTTACAACATGGCAGCTGCGAAAATTGCCGTCGTAATTGCCGCAGGTACACCAAATGTATATGAGCAAGCGTTTCATGCTTTGAACTTTAACATTGGGAAAGACATTGGAAAGGGATTTTCGATGCGACTTTCTGCTAATAATATTTTGGATAGTTCTATCAGAAGAACTTATCTTTATAATGATAAAGAATATATTTACAGTCAATTTAACCCAGGACAAACTTTTTCTGTAGGTTTAACGTATTCCGTCAACTAGAAAATGACTGTTTCCTAAACTGTAAGATTCTTTTATAAATGTGATATTTCAAGTTCAGCGAAAAGAAAATCAAGTGAGTGATGCCGTTATTTTGGGCGGTTCTTTTTGCTGAACCCTAGCAATTATGAAAGAATAAAAATATTTAAGACGCATTTATTTTGTTTAGAAATGTTTTGTAAAAGATAGGGCTTCTTCGTAAGCTCTATCCTTATTTTAAATAACTTGCTAATTTCGAGCATCATGGACAAGAAGATACTGATTGTTGATGACGAAGAAGATCTCTGTGAAATTCTTCAATTCAATCTAGAAAGTGAAGGCTTCCTAATTTCAATTGCCCATTCTGCCGAAGAAGCATTAACCCTTCCCTTAACCGAATTTGACCTTATTCTTTTAGATGTCATGATGGGTGGAATGTCTGGTTTTAAGTTTGCCAACAAACTTAAAACCGAACTCAAACTTTCCACCCCCATCATTTTCTTATCCGCTAAAAATACCGAAAACGATACCTTGACGGGATTTAATGTCGGTGCCGACGATTACATCGCAAAACCTTTTTCAATCAAAGAAGTCATCGCGCGATCCAAAGCCGTGATCAACCGCAGTGCCATTCCCTCCCCTCCTCCAGCAACCAAACCAACGATGATTAAGGTTGATGAGCTTACACTCGACCTCACGACGAAGAAAGTTATGGTCGGTGAAATAAAGGTCGAAATGACGCGTAAAGAGTTTGAAATTCTAGCTTTACTTGTGCAAAACGAAGGCAGGATTTTTACCCGTAATGAAATTCTCACCAAAGTATGGTCGATGGATGTTATTGTTGTTAATCGAACCGTCGATGTCAACATTGCAAGAATTCGAAAAAAAATTGGTATCATTGGTAAAAAGATTAAAAGCCGTTCAGGATATGGCTATTGCTTTGATCGATCCTAACTTAGCTAAAACATCAAATTTCGGGGAGGCTCCGTTAGTTCCAACAGAATTACATTTTGAAGTTGTTTAAAAAAACGAATGGCAAAGTACTCTTATCGTAGAAAATTACTTTTATACTATTTATCTGTCTTCACCATCTTCTTGTTGATTTCAATCAGTTTTCAATACCTCCGAGAGAAGCGATTTCAAGTAGAAAAATTAGAAACTACCCTAGATAATATTGCTGAGATTACAGGAAAGTATATCAAAAACAACAACATCCAGCGTTCTCGGCAATATCAATTCATTGATTCCCTCAAGTCGATTATTCCTCTGGCAGATACTCGAATTACGGTCATCTCAAAAGAAGGAAAAGTGCTATACGATAGTTTTATCAAAGATTATCAAAAACTAGAAAACCATAGCAATCGACCAGAACTTATTACCGCGGGCAAAGACACTAAGGGAGCTAGTATTCGACAATCTAGTTCTACAGGAAAGACCTATTATTACTACGCTAAAAAAATGGATAATTACTATATCCGCACCGCTGTCATATACAATATGACCGTGATTACCTTTTTAAAAGCCAACCAAGATTTCTTCTATTTTAGTTTCTTTTTATTTTTAGCAATCCTTTGCTTACTTTGGTTTGTCACCAATCAATTTACCCTTAGTATTTCCAAGTTGCAAGAGTTTGCCATTAATGCGAGTACACAAAAAAACATCGACACCAATATAAGTTTTCCAACCAATGAAATTGGAGTTATTGGTAAACAAATTCTACGTATTTACGATAATTTACAGGAAACGCAGCTCGAACTTTCCAAAGAAAAAGAACGTCTTTTTCGACACCTTTACATCATCAATGAAGGTGTTGCTATTTTTTCTTCCGATAAGAAAAAATTGCTCTCCAATCAGCACTTCATGAACTACATCAACGTGATCGCTGAGAAATCAATTGACGGTGATTTTGATATTTTTAAGCTAAAAGATTTCAAAGAAATTAATGCTTTTCTAGCGCCTTACCTCTACCTCGACCAGAAGTTGCCGAAGAGCAATGAATTGGAAAAACAAATCAAAATCCAACAAGATCAAAAATACTTTCTCATTAAATGCATCATTTTTTATGATAAAAGTTTTGAAATTATTATTACCGATATTACCAAGCGCGAAAAGAATAAAATCATTAAAGAACAGATGACCTCCAACATTGCGCACGAGCTCAAAACACCGATCTCTGCCATTCAAGCTTTTCTCGAAACCGTCTTAGCAAATCCAAAAATTGAAGCAGAGAAAAAGATCTATTTCATTCAAAAAGCTTTTTACCAAACGGAACGACTCAACCGGTTGATTCAAGATATCACAACGATTAATAAGCTAGAGACCGAGGTAGATTTTTTCGAAAAAAAACGAGTTAGTCTTTACGACATTATCATGGAAATTCGGGAAACGACGGAATTGCGAATGGAAGCCAGAAAAATGGAATTATCCTGTAACTTCCCAATGGACATTACGATCATGGGCAACAAAGAATTTGTTTATTCTATTTTTCAGAATCTGGTAGAAAATAGTATTAATTACGCTGGAATTGGTACAAAAATTAAGATTTCAAAATACCACGAGGATAAAAACTTTTACTACTTTTCTTACTTCGACGACGGAATGGGAATTCCAGAAGAACACCTCAATCGAATCTTTGAAAGATTTTATCGCGTGGATAGTGGTCGCTCTCGCAAACAAGGTGGAACGGGACTCGGTTTGTCCATCGTCAAAAATGCAGTGCTTTTTCACAAGGGAGAAATCTCGGCAAAATCCAGAAAGAAAGGCGGCGTTGAGTTCTTATTTTCTTTGCGAAAACGGTAAAACCAATTTGATCCTTTTTGCATCACTTGAGTAAATTTTTACTTCTCGACTACCCTGTTTCTCTTTTCTTGCTCGATAATTTCCCCACTAAATCAATAGCGCCAAAAAACAAAAATGAAAATTAGCAAATCAGAATATAAGCTGCGCATCAACGCGCTAAAAGCAAAAGTCCAAACGAGTAAATTCGATGCCTTAATTGTTTCCGAAGAAGAAGACATTTACTATTTGACCGGCTTGACCTACAAGAGCTTAGAAAGAATTTTTCTATTGGTCATTACCGAAAAAGAAATAACTTTTATTCTCCCAAAAATGGAACTAGCGCATTTATCAAGTGTTGATCATGTGACCCAAATTAAATATTATTGGGAATATCCTGCACAGAAAGGAGAACGGTGGAAAGATGTATTGCTGGACGTTTTGGGTAATAAAAAAATTATTGGCCTCGGAGATAAAAGTCCTTTTGAAATAGCAGCGTTTCTCACCGCCTCCGCTTTTGAAACGAGTTCCTGTAATTTTGTAGAAGTATTAAGGTGGATAAAAAGTGAAACCGAAATTGAGTTGATTAGAACCGCTTCTAAATATTGTGATTTTGCTATTTCAAAACTAAATTCCAATGCCTACTTTGGCATGACGGAACTAGAAGTTTTTAGTATCGGACGAGCTATACAACAAAAATTAATTGTAGAAACAGCCTTTGATTATTTGGCTTCGAATGTTCTAGTCGCTGCTTGGCCTGGTAGAATTTCTCATCAACCACACGGTAGTCCAAAGGTATCAGATGTATTGAAAGAAGGATCGCATATTAGCTTAGCTTTTTTGAGGGTTAACGGATATTCCGCCGAACTAGAAAGAACTTTTTTTACGACAAAACCCACGAAGCAAGAAAAGGAACTATATCAATTAATGTTGGTCGCAAGGCAAAAAAGTTACCAAGTACTCCGTGCGGGCGTCACGGGAGAAGAAGTTGATCTTGCCGCCAAACATTTTTTGGAAAAAGAAGGTTTGAAAGATCACTTGATGCATCGTACCGGACACGGTATTGGATTGGGCAACCACGAAGGTCCTTACCTCGCGGAAGGAGATCAAACCGTATTAAAAGAAAATATGGTCGTTAGTATTGAGCCTGGTATTTACGTGGAAGGCGTTGGTGGATTTAGACATTCGGATACAGTTCGAATTACAAAAGATGGCTACGAAATTTTGACAAACTGCCCTGATGACCTTGCAGCAATGAGCTTTACAAAGTCAAAACCTTTGCAAAAATTAAAAGGTAAAATCATCAAGAAAATGTATAATATTAAATAAAGTCCATTTCTTAAACTTTGGTTGCTCCTAACTTATCTACTTGCAAATGATCTTCCCGAAAACTTAATTGATATCTTTGTCCACCTGCTCGCAATTTTAAGTCGAAAGGCGAAGAATATGCTTTATCGTTGCGTGGAAACCAATCTCGCTCTTCCTTGGCAATGCAAATAAACAAACCATGTTCATCACCAATGGCACAAAACTGTTCTACTGCGCCATTGGTGATGAACATGGTTTGTTTATTTGCATTGCCAAGGAAGAGCGAGATTGG
>JBGCFY010000051.1:0-14179 GCA_045110315.1 Saprospiraceae bacterium | reverse complement strand
AAAATCGAATAAGTGTATTTCTTGTTGATTTACTAATAGAAGCACTGGAAAGATAAAACGTGACAAAAAAAATTGGAAAAATTTGCCTCAGGAATTTCAGTTGGATAATGGTAGAGAAAAAGTAGTGCTTAAGTAGTTCGCCGAAACTGAGTTTACAATAAGTTGAAAAGAATTTTGAGTAGCATCAAGGCACGAAAACCACATTTAGCCTTTGCTAAGTAAGGCTTTGCGTAACGGAAAGGCTGCTCGAAAGATGGTGTAAGTTAATAAGTGAGTTAATTTGCTTTGTTACTTATAGACAATAGCGGAGTTCATATCGAAAGTAGCTTTGGGAAGCGATTTAGATTTTTTTGGTAAAATCTTAAGGTGGTAAAAAATATAGTACGCGCAATCATTACGATTGGCAGCAAAAAGGATGGACTCCCGAACAGACAAATTCTTCTTAAACGGTGTTTCCAAACTAGTAGGATAATTATATAGACTTAAATTTATTACAAATTTTTAAGCTACGCTACTTTCTTTAGCAACTGCACGAGAATCATTTCCAATACCGTTTCAAATGGCAAAATCTCAATCGAAACATTCTGTCCCATGCTAATGGGATGCGTTTTCAAATAGTCAATATGCCTTTTGGCAACGCGCTGTAAGGCAACGGGATGAAAATTCACTTTTGGCAACGTACACAAAATTTTGATGAAGCGTTTGGCACGGCGCGTTTCTGGAGATTTTAAATGGCGATAAGAATAACTATTCACTGCTTCTACCCGATCAATGAATTTGCCGCGATCTCTTCCGAGGTAAACGAGTAATTCCGCGATGATGATATTGACATTGCTACCTTCTTTGTCCGTTTGGGCTTTGATGGTTTCGTTGAGTAATTTACCAAGTCGGAATTTGCCTTTTAGCTTCAAGTGACCGGTGTGAGATAAGTAGCAGAGATAGGCTTCCATGATGGCGAATTGTTCTTTCACGGTGTCAAAGCGACATTTGCGATTTTTTAGATATAAATCGTAGGCAAGTTGGTATTCGCCTGCGTGTAAAGCATTTAGGGCTTTATGCAATTGTATAAGTGCATAATTGATAGATTTTGTAAGCGCGTAGCTTTCCGATTCCTTAAAATTTATTGTCGCTTTACCATAATCTCCAATCGCCATATGCGCTTTCCCGATATTCATTAGAAAAAATAAGTAATGAGAAAAATAAACGCCTTTTTTACCCTTGAATGAATCTAGCGTTTTACTACAGCTTTCAATTATTAGATCAAAATCATTAATGCTAAAGCCATAAAAAACTTCAATCATCCCTTTATAAGTTTTATACTTTAGGCTTTCTCCTTTGTATTCATTGATCTTAGCAAGTGATTCTTCGTATTCTATAGATTTTAATGAACCTTTATACTTGCCTACAACCTGATAAAAATAACTCTCTGCTTTTTTTTCTGCTGTATAATCTCGTAGATATTTCTCAACTTGAGAAGCATAAAATTCTGCTTTATACTTGTTTCTGTGATAGTAAACATGATTATGGTGTAGAACACTAGAAAGCTCGCATGCTAAATGTGCAAAATCATATTCCACAGCAATCTTATAAGCTTGTCTGATAAGACCTAGCCCCTCGCCTCTAACACCTCGTTCTAGAAACTTCTGACCGACAGTAAAATTTTTTCTGCAAAAATCTAGTTTTTTCTGAACTGTATTTACGCCTGTAGATCGACTTACCATAGCAAACGCCTGTAATATCGTTATCGTATTTGCTTTTAAATAATAATAATAACGCTGTTTATGTCTTTCACCACAAACCCTATTCATAAAAGCATTTTCAGAAATATAATTTTCTTCCTGAAAAACACGAATAAACTCTTTAGTCTTTCCCGTTAATTGGTGTAATAATCGAGAATCTACCATTGAAAGATAAGATTGCAAAGTATCCATATTATTTAGATTATTAGTTTTTAACTACACGAAACATTACTCTTTAAATTCAAAACAATGCAATTACAGTATGAAAAAAATGTTTTTTAGCTCCTACTTTTTAGCTAATTTATACTTATTTTTCTTTTATTTATTCACTATAAACTTTTCATCTATGCTACTTACATTAAGTAAAAACACAAAGGTTAATATCTTAACTAGTAACCAACAAATAAGTATTAAAGGAGGCTCTACAAATGACACTACAAGCAATATTATTATTGTAGACACAACAATTGTAACATAGTTCTATCTGTCACTAAGCTTTCCTTTACCTTGGTAAAATGCCTTTTGAGAAATTTTTATATTAAGGTGTAATTCTTCAAAGGTTCTAATCCAAATATTTCTTAATCTCAAAATCCTTAATTTATGCTACTTACAACGATTAAAAACAAAAAAGTCAATATTTTGACATGTATTGAGCAGACAAAAATTAAGGGAGGTTCGACTAGTAATGCTACAAGCAATATTATTGTTGTTGATATAACAATTGCAACATAGATATAGTCACTATCCTTCTTTTATTTTAGCAAAACCCTTTGAAGAATTTCACCATTTAAGTGCAATTCTTCAAGGTTTTTATTCTCACATATTTATCTCAAAATCTTTATTTTATGCTATTTACAATGATTAAAAACAAGAAAATTAACATTTTGACAAGCATTGAGCAGATGAAAATTAAAGGAGGTTCTACAAATGACACTACAAACAGTAATATTATTACTGATATAACAATTGTAGCTTAACCATAAGTCACTATCCTTCTTTTACTTTAGCAAACCCCTTTGAAGAATTTCATCATTTAGGTGCAGTTCTTCAAGGGTTTTTACTCTCACGTATTTATCTCAAAATCTTTAATTGTATGTTATTTAAAACGATCAAAATCAAGAAATTCAATAT
Organism: Saprospiraceae bacterium; assembly: GCA_045110315.1. GTDB lineage: Bacteria > Bacteroidota > Bacteroidia > Chitinophagales > Saprospiraceae > CALFBG01. Next base: position 11,309 of record JBGCFY010000051.1, on the reverse strand, counting down.
TTTGACATCCATTGAACAAGTAAAAATTAAAGGAGGTTCGACTAGTAATGCTACAAGCAATATTATTGTTGTTGATATAACAATTCCAATGTAGATATAGTCACTATCCTTCTTTTATTTTAGCAAAACCATTTGCAAATTTTAAAATCTCTTGGAGAGTCATATAATAATACTTTAATTCTTCGAGAAATTGAAACGCTATATCTCTACAAAAAATCTACAAAATCGAACTTTAATTCTTACGAAAAAATATTTCTATTTTTTTTTCATATATAAATTTTCCTTTTTGAGCATAAATTTTAGTACCAAAAATGATTGTTTTAGCGCTGTACTTATTCTAAAAACTGTTACTATTTCTTGCTCTTTTAATTTAAGCATCCTATGCTAGATTTATCAAAACCAATGCTGGAAGTCATTTAAATACTAGGCGAAACACTAGTTTTTCACGAGCATAAATTTATGCTAATACTTAGAACTGGAATGCCAAAAAATGATATTCAAATTATTCAATCTTCTTTTAGCGCTAAGTTTTTGAAACTCAATTGAGCTTATTTAAAATAAAATTAAAACAAAACAATTACAATTCGAAAAGCAAGTTCTAATAGATACCTTTTTTGATTAGAAATCTTTATACTTTGATTTCTTTTATAACCTTAAAATCTTTATTCATGCAGCTTACAGTACTTAGAAATAAACAAGTCAACATTCTAAAAAATGATGACCAAGTAAAGATTAAAGGAGGGAATACAAGTGAGAATACAAACAACATTATTATAGAAGATATAACAATCGTATAGTCACTATCCTTCTTTTACAAAGATGCGAAATTACTCGGAGCTATCACAATCGTGTTGTTAGTTTCGAGTTTTTTTGTATCTTGCAGCTATATTTAATTTTAATTGTCACTATCCTTTTCTCTACTTGCATCGAGTCAGATGCAGTGTGTTATTTATTGTTTTTATTAACAGCGTTTAGCGCAGCTTATTGGGGTTCGAGCTCCCAACAAGCGCACTCAATGCCTATGCGTAACCTTATGCGTGTAAGTGTGAGGAAGGAGATTTACCTGCATAGAAAGGAGGATAGTGACATATCATTTTCTGTAAGTACTTTGGTAAACTTTTCAACTTCCGCTTAGACGTGAGCTTGTCTTTCCTTCGGGAGAGGCAGGCTCTAAAAGATTGACAGTAATTAACTAGAGTCGTATTGTGAGGGTCGTCAACTCACGAACGCACTAAAATGCCTATTTGTTAAAAATTACTGTTACCAGTAGATTGGATGATGGTTGTTCGTCGTTCCGGAGAGCAAATATTTTTTGAACATAACCGTGACACAGCCGAAGCCAAAAGATCAATCTATGCGCCCGTCTGTCTTCCCTCGTGGAAGGCAGACTTTTTGTGGCGTACGACAAGATACGCATAATTTCACTTTCACCAATGACAGCTAAGCGTAATAAAAATCATTTTTAAACAAAAAAGTAAACCCTTACTTATGGAACAACAAATCCTCACCCTCGTCAGTGAACGCATTGATTTCCTTTTCCAAGAAGTCAAAAACACATTACTACAACAAGAAAACTACAACCAACCGATTGACACACAAAACCTCTTTCAATATTTTAGTTTCTTGGAAGCAGCTTTACAATTACCATATAATCGCTTAATGTCAGTTACCATTTTCATCAATGACGATACCTTACTAAGTAATTTAATGTATCCCTTAGCCATGTTGAAAACAGAAGCCAAAAAAAGCATTCAGCAAAAATCAGAACAAGCAGTAAAATTGGCTAGTGCACTTGATTTAAGTGGAATTGATCCAGAGTTTTTATCCCTGACGACGGAGCAGCATTTGAAAAAAGAAGCGGCGTAAAGCATTTGAAATAGTTCCATAATCTTTTCCAAAAAAAAGACGAAACTTTCGCTTCGTCCAATAATAATTGCTAAAAAAAATCGGCTGGCTTTAAGTAAACCAGCCGGAAAGTTTAAGTAGTTTTCGGAAATTGTGTTTACAATAAGTTGAAAAGAATTTTGAACTTAAACGAGACAAAAAACACAGACAATGCTGTAGCATTGGCGAGGCTTTTTAACAAAGTAGAAGCTTAAAAGGCTTTCAAATTATTAGTAAGTTTAATTCCGTGAACTACTTGAGTACCAATACAAATTAATTTACTTATTGACTTGTACTATTTCTTGAACACGTTCTTCGTTACTCAGAGCCTTCCTAAACAACGACTCAGGATAGTTTCCGCATCTCGATACTGATCAAAATCTAGTACAGTTTAATGGTAAAAACATTTTGTCTTAGTACATAGAAGATTACAAATACAATATTATCTTCAGTTTCTTTTTATCGTTGTACCACAATTCTTTTGGTGACAGACTTTTCATTGACCTGCAATTGAATGGCATAAAAACCGTTTTCTAACTTAGTCAAATCAAACTGCTGCCGAGCAGCACCAGCGGGCAATTCTCCCAGGTCTAACCGTAGTTGTAATTGTCCCAATTGATTGTAAATTAAGGCCGTTACCTTCGCCGTATTTTCAAGCGTAAAATCAAGTGTAGTATGATTCGCAGCCGGATTAGGATAGACTGCAAATTTAGTAGTCGCTGCAAAATTACTAGTTGTAGCGCTAATCATTTCAGGCGTGTAAGCAAATACACCGTGAACCCTACTCCCCCACCATAACGTTCCTGCATCGTCAAATTGGATCGTAGATTTGACAGAAGAATTTACCTGAGGAACATTCTCAATCAACAATTCTCCCCACACCCCATCTTTAAGGGTCGTAACGCCATATTGATGCGCAAAATAAATTTTTCCATCCGCATCTCCCGTAATTGAAAAAGCATTATAGTTTTCTAGCTCACTGATATTTTCTTGGATTGGATTGGTCCAATTTTCCCCATCAAACTTAAGCACTCCGACTTGGTCATCCGATACCCAAACATTTCCGTCAAGGTCAAAATAAAAATCTCCAACTCCTCGATTAATAACGGGATGGTCCGCTGCGGTATACGTCGTCCAAGTCCCATCGGACGCTCGTTTTTGAATCACATTATCTTCATCGAAGTCACCCGAAGCAATCCACAAATTATCCGCTGCATCTACGCCATGACCTGAAATGAATAAATCCGTGATCGAAGAATTCCCTGTGTTGTATTCCGACAATGTTTCCTCTTCCAAAATGTAGATTTTTTCCGCAGATCGCACGTAGATTTTTCCTTGTGAATCCATCGCAAAACTGTAGCAAGCATCGAGGGCTAGCGCATTCCATTCTTCCCCATCGTAGAGATATAAACCTGCTCCCGTAGCCACCCAAATCTCATCGTCTGCGAGTACCAGTATATCATTGAAAAGTTCAAATTCCATTGCCATTGGAGGCTTAGGTAAGAAGGACCAATTTCCGTCTGCATCAACGACCGAAAAATTATCTTGCGTCCACAAAATAAAATACATTTTACCATTTAGACCTTGGTGAATCTTTTTGCAACTATTAGATTCTAAAGTGTGGGGGGCAATCAAGGTATTTTCGATCACGCCATTCTTATTGACAGAAAGTCTAATGTTGCTATTCATCCAGCGGTTATTTTGTTGGTCGATGTAGAAGTAAGGTGTTTTGTTGTCAAACGCTTCCGTCTGTACATCAACTTCTGGTACAAAAGCACCATTCTCCAATTTGAAGAGACCGTTTCGAAAAGTATTGAAGTAAATATTTCCATCAACATCTTCTGTAAATTTCACGACTTCTGAACCGTTGAAATCGATATCATATTCTTGCCACTGCGTTCCATCAAATCGACCAATTTGATCCAAGTCGCCCGCAACAAATAAATCTCCCGTACTGCTTCGAAAAAGAGAGGCATCGAGATAACCTTCCAAATCCGTCGTCTCTGAAATATTAGACCAAACGCCATTTGCAAACTTATGAATATCAATAGAAGCGATCAATACTTCTCCTGCTGCATTGATCTCAATGTCCCACGCTTCAAAAAAAGAAGCGCCCAATTCCGTTTGATCATAATGCGACCAAGTTTGACCTTGACGGTGAAAAACACCATCCGTTGTACCTACCCAAAAATCACCATTGGGTGCAATTTTGAAATCATATAGCTTCGTAAACTGATCATATGCCTCGTGATCCGGCATTGTCATATCTTGAAATTCACCACCATTGAATTGGAATAAAATAGCATCATAAGTACCAATCCAGCTCGAACCATTCGGTGCTTCCGTGATTGCTACGATGTGATCGTTGGTCAGCGTTGTGTTCGCTCTACTAAAAATTGTTTGCTCAAGATTATCCTTATTCATCATCACGAGTCCTGCGTCAGTTGCTAAGAGCAAATCATTTCCCGTATCCATTAGATCGTTGACCTGTTGCTGACTTTGGTACGAAACCCATTCTTGAGCCTGTAAGGTTCCTAGGAAAAAAATGCTTAGTGCGAAAAAGAGCGTCATTTGTAATACTTTCATAATAAACTTAGTTTCTTTTTTTTTCAAAATATTGTATTTGTTTGAGAGGCTACTGTAGTTTTTTTAATCTTCTATAATTGCTAGTTTTTCCTCTTAAATATACCCAAAGTTACGACTAGCCGCTTAGCCTTACAAGTATAAAATCATTTAATAATAAGGTTTCTAAATTACCAATATTGCAGTTTTTTATGTTTAAAATTGTATTTTTACTTGCGAATAATTAGGTTTCAATTACACGAAAGATGAAAACACCATCCACTTTTTTATATGATTTAGTCAAAACGCTTAGCAAATCTGAGAAGCGATACCTTAAAGTACAGTCGGGCGACGGCGAAAAAGACTATATCCAATTGTTGGATGCACTGCTAGCGCAGCAGACTTTTGACGAGGAACAATTAATAAGGGACAACAAAAGCGCCAAGTTTGTAACGCATCTAGCCGTCAATAAGCGTTATCTCTACGAGTTGATTCTCAAGTCGCTGACGCAATTTGGTCAAAAGACCATGGAGGATAAAGTTTTGGAAACGATTGCTGCTGCCAATGTTTTAATTAAAAAGGGCTTAGCGCTAGCGGCTTTCCGAGAATTAAAGAAGGGAAAGAAAATTGCCATCACCTACGAATTGTATGAGTTACTCCTGGTGCTCTGTAACATCGAAAAGAAATTACTTTCTCAGCAACAATTCAAAAAGCGGGATGATGAGCAGGTCCAACAAATTTTTGAGTTAGAAATGGATTGTTTGACCCAATTGAAAAGTACTAGCGAATATTGGTACCTCGCGCATCAGATTGCTAAATTTCAAACTCGTTTTCAAAAAATACAAACCGAAGTACAACGCCAACACGTCGAAACACTCATCCAGTCGCCTAAATTGCAAGATCTACAATTAGCAACCAACCTCCGTAGCAAAATTTATTTTTACCAAGCCAATGCCATCTATCAATTCATGTTGGGCAACGTAAAGAAAGCTTACGAAACCAATAGTCATTTTTTGGATCTGTTGGAAGCCCACCCAAATTTCCTACGCCTCTACGCCGAACGCTACCTCGCCACGCTGAACAATATGTTGATCGATAGTTTGGTTATTGGCGAATACGAAACTTTGCAAGAAGGCATCAACCGTTTAGTTTTAACGCCCCAACGTCCCGAATTCAAGTTTGTTAAAAACATCGAATCCCGCGTTTTTCGACAACGGTATTTACTGCTACTCAATTGGAGCCTCCGCCAAAAAGATTTTGAAAAAGCAATTGCATGGATTCCCCAAATAGAAACAGGGCTAAATCGATTCGGCAAAAAAATAGAAAAGCACCACCGCATCACTTTTTACTATCTAACGGCTTACATCCTTTTTCAAAATCGCCAATACGACCAAGCCCTCCAATGGAATAACCTCATCCTCTCCGACCCAAAAGAAAACGTCGTCAAAGAAATTTTCTATTTCGCTCGCCTCTTCAATCTCCTGATTCATTATGAACTTGGCAACTACGATTTACTAGATTCTCTATTACGCTCCACGCCAAAATACTTGAAGGCAAGAAGGACGCTCTACGCTACAGAAAAAACCCTCTTCCGCTTCCTAGGAAAATTGTTAAACCTTCCAGACAAAGTGGCAAAGCAAAAATTGATTGCTAATTTTAAAGTGGAACTCGATGTACTTTTTTTGGACCCGACGGAGCAACGGGTTTTTAATTATTTGGATTTGCGATTGTGGGAAATAGGTAATCGTATTAACAGCTAGCCATCAATCTACCACGCCAATAATTCCAGAGAAAGAGCCATGCTTATTTTTTTCCTCCATGGAAGGGAAGTAGATTTCTGAAATCGCGCCATCTAAGTACAAAGCGTTTTCACAGTTAAAGTACGTTTGAAATACACTTGCGAAATCAAAAAAATTAACGGGTGCTTTTGAAATTAAAAAAACAGCCTGTTGCGGAGAAAGTATTCCTACGCCATTTCTAACAAATAAGTTTTTAGACCCGGCGTTAAACGCAGGATGAATAACACCGTCCCTTAACAACATCGGTCCAGATTGCGTAGCATACAATGCCTCAATTTTCGTGTTCGCAAATTCTTCGGATTCTAAAACACCTAAGCGACCTTCGGTAGTAAGGTAAAAAACACCGTTTGGCTTTAAATAAAAATTACCAAATCCATCTTGAAGATTAAGTGGTGAGATCGTATCTTTTTTCGTGAGAAATAAACCTTCTGGTTTTTTGTGCGCATCAAAAATCCCCGCATTCATAGCAAATCTAAGGCTTATACTATCTCGGGCAAGTTGTTGAGCAAGATTACTAAAAGTTCTGTATTTTTCACCATCAATATTTTGATAAAAAAAATTAATTTCATCTTGGCTAATGTCGAATATAAAAGCAGCAAATTCTTGGTCAAATACTTTAATGTTGATCACTCCTTTTTCGCTGACGTCCTCCAGCTTTGCTAAGCGATGTGGATTACTCGATACATTTTCATTTCCAACTTCGTCAATACCGTTCTCTCTTTCATTAGTTTTAAAAACAAGCCATAAGCATAGCAACAAGACTACCAGTAAAGAGCAACAAACGAAGAACGAAAACCTATTCCGACTAAAATTAATCAAGTAATTTTTCATTTTGTTTTTTTGATTGCTTTGGGTCTAAAAAACGTTACATTAAAATCAAGAAGATAAGGTTTTTTACTGACGTTATTACAACCTTGTTTAGCGTAGAATGCTCCCAAAGGCGAATCATGATTTGCTCCTTCTACCATCACTTGGTTTTGCTGGGGCATTATTTCTCCTACGATACCAATGTGCCCATACTTACGATGTGCTTCCGCGTGGTGTTTATCAAAAACGACGATATCTCCTGACTTAACAGCTTGTAAATCATAGATTTCCTCATAATCTAAAAAGACTTCCTTTTGATTGATGGTTACTGGAATCATTCCCTCCAAAACTTCATTCCATTCAAATGCATTTTTAGTTGGTCCTTTGATCGACAGTGAATTTTTCACAAAGTCAACACATTGGCAATCTACATTCGCCTTTTTTGCTTTCGAAGTAAAAGCACCGTATACCCAACCTCTTACCCTGTCCTCATCTTCGATCTCATACCAATAATGTCTCCCAAACGGTCTTATCAATTGGCTTTTTTTACTCTGTGACCGAATCCGAAAAGCAGCTCCTTTCACGACGACACCGGTAGCCTGCCCACTATTCATATCTGGAAAATCATAAACCTTTGCTTCGATGGAATCAATACGTAAATGTCCCTTTTCCAGTTGCACCAAACCACCAAAGACATATCCTTTACGTCCTTCTACTTCAATAAAATACCAAGGATGCCTTCCTAAGTCTCCTACCATGTAACTCTTTTTCGTTTTACTAATAATATTACAATAAATTCCTTTTCCAAGTTGAAACATAACTTCTGATCCTTCAAAACCTGCCGTAGTTCGAATATTAACTTTTTCCTCTCTGATGTATCCCGTGGTTGCAACGGTAAGTTCCGCAGCTTCATTATTAAGTAAATCGATCAGTCCTCCAAAAACGTAACCTTCCTTATTTTTACTTTGAACCCTAAACCAATAGTGCTCTCCGTAACTATCTAGAAATTCTTTTTTTCCTCTTCCTATAATTTTACAAATTGCTCCTTTGGCTAATGCTCCGATCTCTTTACATTTAACACCATCGCAAGCTCGTAGCTTAACATTACTTATTTTGACACGACCTTTCTGTGCATAAATTTTCGATAAAAAACTGGTCAGCATAAGAAGAACAAAGAAAATATATTTTAAATTATGCATAAGAAATATTTGACATCAATAAAATAATAGCGATCTACCAATCAAGTTGATTCGAGCAATTCACTCACGGGAATAGGTAAAATCACAAGGCTAATTTCATCTTTAGAAATTCTCCGTTACTCCAATCATTAGAGCAAAATCGTTTTGGGTCATTGTTCTCGCAGTATTTTTTGTATCTGGCACATACATTTCTGAAACGTATCCATCCAGATAAAGCGCTTGTTCACAACCGTAGTAAAGAAAGATTCTTGAAAAATCATGGAAACTGACCTTCGTATTTGAGATGGCAAACATCAATTCAAACTTATCCATGATGCCATTTTTTTTAGTGACACCTACTCCATTACGAATATTAACGCTTTTAGATTTCGAGTTGAATTTTTTGTTAATTTCTTTATTGACAATCAACATTGGCGCAGACTGCGTGGCATGTTTTACATTTTCAACTTTGGTAAAAGTATGTCGGGGTACTATTCCACACTTGTTATCTTGCTGTATATAAAAGACGCCATTTGGTGCGAGATCATAAAAGTTGGTAAATTTATTTCCACCTTTTTTTAAGTTGAGTGGATATTTTTCTATTCCATTTTCAAGGTAAAAGCCTACCGGTTCGTATTCAGGATTAAACATACCGCCATTGGTTGCAAATAATAATTTCTGCTTACCACTTTCTAGAAAAGTCTTGAGGGTTTTGATATTTTTAATTTTTTCGCCACTTGGCTTTTCATGATAAAAATTAAGTTCAGAATGATCTAAATCCACAAAGTATACATCAAAATAAATGGAATCATTTCCTTTTTTCAAAGGCACTCTTCGATAAAGATTTTGATTAGTCTTTTTCGGGTATGCTTTCGAACCAAGTTTCACTGCGGGTACAGATTCTACTAATGTTATTCCGTTAAGCATCCATACAAACAAACCTAAACATAAGTAAGCCTTAAAGACTAGTTGAGTTGACCACATAAGTTTTCTTATTTTATGGAGAAAGCTATAAACTTATCCATATCTTATTTCGTTTTCCTATTTTTACGATACCTTAATAAAATCCAACTAAGCCCAAGCAAAACCAATAACATACCTCCTACACCTAGCATGAATTCCTGCTTATAAGTTGAAGTAGCTTTATGTAGAAGATAATCCCAACGACCTTCTCCTATATATTTGAGCAATTTGGTCCAATTGCTAACGGGTACATCTATCGCAAATTTATAGTCCAGTAGTCGTTGAATATAATAAGTGATTTCCCAATCTGAAAGATCAACAGTTCCTGCTTCGATCGCAGTTGACAAAGCATTAGCAATTTTTTCAAAAATAAAATCACTAAATACGGCATAAACGATCATGCTATCTCCACCGTAAACCGTAGCGTAACTCAGCTGCTCTCCCAATTGGAATAAGCTTTTCAAGGATGCTGGCCTGGCAAAATCTATTTTTTGCTTTTTAAGATGATGTTCTAGAACTGAACTGATAAATTGAGTACCGTCAATACCTTTGCTATTCAAATAGCTTCTATGTTTTTCTAAACTATTGACCTCTTGCACGGAATAGCTTTCTAAATATTTATCATAAGGAAATTGCTGAAAAAAATCGGCCGCCCCTTTTTCCTTCGCCTCCTCAACGAGTTCTTCCCAGTTAGTTCCAGCAGCGGAGAAACTAAGCCCTAACAACAAACCTAAAACAATAATTTTCAGCATTGGCAAACGTATTTTTAAAGGAATAGACAATTGTCATAACGGTACTTAAGTAGTTCGCGGAAATTGAGTTTACAATAAGTTGAAAAGAATTTTGAGCTTAAACGAGGCAAAAAACACAGACAATGCCGGAGCATTGGCGAGGCTTTTTAACGAAGTAGAAGCTTAAAAAGCTTTCAAGTTATTAGTTAATTTAATTCTGCGAACTACTTAAGTAGTTCTTTCTCAATAAGATATTTCACCAGTCCCAAGTCGTCACAGCAAGTCAAAACGCTTCATTTCCCTTGCGAGATTTAATCGTATTCGTAAGACAAAAGATTGGTCATATCTTCATAGTTACTAGAAGTCCCCCATACGTTTACATTATTACAATCCGTTGCTTCCCCTCCAGTATTGAGAATATCAAAACCTCCAGTATCCAAATTGATCATCGCAATTACGTCCATACTTTTACTTCCTCGCAGATAGTTGAGTACCAAAGTCGTTGCATCGTATAAAGAGTATGCTCTATTTTTCAAGTAAAAAACAATATGAAACAATTCCCCATTTGGAGATTTAGCCAATGCCAAAAATTTACGTCTTGCAGTAGCTTTACTACTATTGTACCGACCAACTTTAACGACGTTTTTATACGCCATTAAATGCATTTGAAAAACGGTAGCTTCTTCTTTGACCGCCCATTTAAGGAATGCATATCGATCAAATAAATTCGCAATGTCTATTTTTCGTCCCATCGTTTCTATGTATAAATTTCCATCTTCAATATTAGAGACCGCAATACCGCCCGTTGCGTAAACAATCACTAAACCATCCATTCCACGATGATGATTTCGATTGACGATTACTCCATTGTCAACGGTTAACCCAACGGGAATATCCGAATTGTTCCAGCCCGTAGCGTAAGCACCGCTAGACTTTAATACAATATTTTTACTTTCGTTAACGCGCCATTTTGTGTAGCGATCGTGTACGTCACTTCCTCCATATTTGTGTGCGAAGTATTTCGCTTTAGCCCTTTTCGATTTTCGACTAATCCAAATTGATTTACCGACTTCCTCACTTCCATGCTTTACGGCATAAGTCTTGACATCATTATTAAGCGTAGAGGTACAATGGCTTTCCGTAAGACCATATGCATTGTTAATCTTTAGTTTTTCCTCTTCCAACACTTGAGATGAAGCAATCGCAGTATTCACTTTTTGATTATTGCTATTGAGCTTTACACCTTCGCTGAGGAATAAAGTACTGAATAGTAATAGGTAAGAAATTGTTACGTTCATAATTATGGTCATTTTCAACATCAAAAGAAGTAGTTAGGATGAGCGCTCTATTTTACTTCCGAGGACGTTAGTTATTGAAGTTGTTTT
>JBGCFY010000050.1:0-49228 GCA_045110315.1 Saprospiraceae bacterium | reverse complement strand
GAGGTTAGCAACCGAAGGTAAAGGCTTGTAAGTCAGGGCGAAGCTCTTTTGCATCCCATCCGCAAGCGGTAAATTCTATTCAGAATTTATGCAGCCATAGCTGCGGTGACGAGAAATAAGGGGAAGTACTGGATTGCAATGCTTTACCTGTAGGTATTAAGATCTATTTCAAAACAACTTCTGTATTAAGGTGTAAACTTCGCAAGGAATTTTATGAATTGATATTTTCGGATGTGTGTGCAATTTACTATCTTTGGTTTTGTAAGTAATAAGCTTACGTTTAGCCGCAGTTGCTTTTTCAACTGCTTTAAAACAAAAAATAGAAGGCTATCTCTCACCGTTAATTTACTATTTGCATCTCAAAAATCGTGATGTGAGTACAGAGGATAGTAATCACCCAATATTGAAATATAGATATAAACGTTAAAGAGGAATCCTCTTTAGCATTAGTATTGGAATGTTATAGCGTGCCGATATTACGATCTATTTTAAAACAACTTCTTCCTTAAAAATACAAAAGTATACTTGAGGTACTAATACAAAATCACAAAAAATCACTACCATGAAATTCTTAACTATTATTAGCTTTTGTTTTCTGACGATCGCTTCCGCTTTGGGAAAAAGTGTGCCAGGGAATCCAATGAAATGGGGAAAGATTCCTGCAGAAGATTTAAAAATGAAAACCTATGCCGCGGATACTGAAGCAGATGCAGTCGTGTTAGGAGAATATGGAAATATTGAATACTTCGTAGATGAAGCAAATCGGATCAAATACAAATTTACGGTTCACCGGAGAGTGAAAATTTTAAAAGAATCAGCGATTGACCGATATAGTGATGTTGAAATTGATTACTACGTTGGTAGTAGTGGGATTGATGATAAGGTTAAAGGTATCAAAGCACAGTCTTTTACGACCGCTGGTAGTAGACAAACCCTTTCTAAAAAAGACATCTATAGCGAAGAATACAACAAAAATTATAGCATTAAAAAATTTTCCATTCCCAATGTGCAAGTAGGGTCGGTCATTGAATATAAATATGTAAAAGAAACTTTTTATGCGGGTATTATTCCTACTTGGTATTTTCAACAAGAAATTCCAGTACGTATCTCGCGGTACAATTTAAAGATTATGAGTGAGTACCAGTTTGTACAAAGCTTTAATGGTCGGGTGGTGACTACTGGTGAGAATACTTATTTGTATCAAGGAGTTTCCAAATTAACGATTGCAGATGGTCGGAGTTATACGATGGAGAATTTGCAAGCGGTTGATGGGGAAAGATATATTACTACGCTGAGAGATTACATGGCGAGCATTTCTTTTTATTTAGAAAGTGTGAATAATGGTGGAACAACAGAGGTGCGTTTAGGGACGTGGGAGAATTTTGCGGAACAACAGCGGAAGGATAAATTATACGGGAAGCAGTATTTGGAAAGAGATAATTACAAAGACCTTCTAGCGGCGGCAAGTCCAATCCTCAAGAAAAAAGGATCAACGGAAAAAGAAACGGTAAGAGCGCTCTACGAATTTATTAATCGAACGATGAATTGGAATGAAAGTTATTACTACGCAGTACGATACAGAAAAGAAAGTTTAGATGCCGTTTTCGCAGATAAAAAGGGGAGTAGTGGAGAGTTAAATTTAATGTTACTCGCCCTTTTACGCGAAGCGGGGATCAAAGCAGATCCGGTCATGATTAGTACTCGGGGGCACGGAAAAGTTTCGGAAACCTATCCTTTAGATGATCAATTCAACCACGTTTTAGTACACGCTATGGTTGATGGCAAGCCGATGTTTTTGGATACGAATAATAAATATCGACCGATTGGGTATCCTCGTTTCAATGCACTAAATCGGAGAGGGTGGATTTTGAAAGAAAATAGTCAAGCTTGGATTGATATTCCTGCCCAATCAGGATCAGATGTTTATTTGGTGACTGCAAAATTAGATGCAGATGGTACACTAGCGGGAATGATGCAAGGTGTTTATCAGGGTTACGCGGGCGTTTCGGAAAGAAGAAGGTTTAAGAAAAATGGAGAACATTGGAAGAATCGGTTGATTGACAAATATCCAGAAGTGAAAATTGATTCCGTGAAATTCGAAAACTTTGATAACGTTTACAAACCGTTTAAAGATGAAATTCATTGGCGCATTCCAGAAGCGGCACAAGTATCGGGTGATCTCATCTATATTTCTCCGGCTTGGTTTTCTGATTTTAGTGAGAATCCATTTAAACAGGAAAAGCGTGCTTACCCAGTTGACATTGGATATCCACTGAAAGAACAACTCGTCGTTAATTTAGAATTACCAGAGGGATACGTCGTGGAAGATTTGCCTGAACCCGTTAACCTTGCGTTGCCTAATAAAGGAGGGAAGTTCCAATATTTTATCAAAGAGAAAAATGGGACGCTACAACTCGTGAGTAAACTCTCGCTCAAGCAATTGGTTTTTGAACCATCAGAATATGAGGGGCTGAAAAAAATATTTGATGTCTTAGTTGAAAAGCACAGCGAGCAATTAGTCCTCAAAAAAGTAAAATAAGAAAACATGAAATTAGTACTCCAACTTAAAACACTTAGTCTATTTACCTTATTCTTTTTGTTGACGACGTTAAGTCAGGCACAGCAATACGCCGCGGCCAGCATTCCGGATAGTTTGAAAGAAGGAGCGAATGCGGTGATCCGCTATAACTATAGACACTTTGAAATTCTTTCGCCGAAGGAATCTAAAACGACGGTCAAGTGTGTGATCACTCTGTTGAATGATAAAACTAATGAAAATCAACTAGTTTTCTCTTACAATCAGTATTCTGAAATCACCAAGCTGAAAGCAAAAGTATACGATGCAAAAGGGAAATTAGTAAAGGAGTATGGCATCAATGATTTTAAGGATATCGCTGCTTTTGATGGTGTTAGCTTGTACAATGATAATCGGTTAAAGCGCCTCGAAATCAATCATCGATATTATCCTTACACGATTGAGTTTGAGTGTGAAAAGGAAAATGATGAAACGATGTCTTATCCACGTTTCAAGCTTGGTCGATTTTTTAGAGGACAGGAACTTTCTATGGTGGTGCTGAGTATTCCGGAAGATATGTCGTTTCAATATCAACTAAGAAATATGGAATTGGAGCCAACGATTTCTATGCATAAAGGAGTGAAAAAGTACACTTGGCTTGCCAAAAATATAGTTCCCCTCAAACGAGAACGCTACATGCCTGCAGACAATGAAAGCTTACCTTTCCTAATAATTGTTCCGAATGAACTACACGTAAAAGGCTACAAAGGAAGGATCGAGAATTGGACTACTTATGGGAAATTCATGTATGAACTCAACGAAGGACGAGACAAAATATCTACTAAACTAAGTGGGAAAATTAAAACCTTGACTGCTGGAGCAAAAAGTGATCGGGAAAAAATTAAAATCCTATACAAGTACTTACAGGAAAATAATCGCTACGTGAGTGTGCAATTAGGTATTGGAGGTTGGCAAACTTTTGACGCTAAATATGTAGAGAAAAATAAATACGGAGATTGTAAAGCATTGTCTAATTTTATGATGGCAATGTTGAAAGAGATAGATGTTAAATCTTATGTAGCTTTCGTAGAGTCGTCAAGAGATCGACCTGTAAAAATTGATCCAAATTTGGTTTTTGACCCTTTTAACCATGTGATCCTTTACATTCCAGGAGAAGACGTTTGGCTAGAGTGTACTAGTAAGAACACACCTTTTAATTACTTAGGAAGTAGTAATGCAGGTCGAGATGCGTTGCTTCTTACAGAAACGGGTGGGAAGTTGACAAAAACGCCTATCATGACGATTGATGAAAACCTCGTTAAAAACGATGTAGTAATTTCTTTACTTCCCTCTGGCGCTGCGAAGTTGGAAAATAAAGAAATATTTACAGGAGAAAAGCACGAACGCTACCGCAGGGAAATTGCACAATCAGATTTAGAAGACTGGTTTCATGAGGATAAAGATTTACCTTCTTTTACCATTGATAAACTAGATTTGAGTTACGAGGAGGAGGAACCCCAAGCAGCACTAACTTACACACTTCAAATACCACGATATGCTTCTAAAGCAGGTAAAAGATTGTTTGTACCCATCAATTGCATTAATACCTTTAGTGGAAATTTACCCGAAGATGAAGATCGCCTGTATCCAATTCAAATTAGCTTAGGTTCTTCCTACGAAGATCGAATTGCTCTGCAAATTCCCGAAGGCTACGAAGTAGAAAGTATTCCCGAAAAGGAAATTAAATTGGACACAGAGTTCGGAAGTTATGTCGTCAATATTCAAGTAGAAAATAACCAAGTTACTTACGAACGGAAGCTTGCTTTGAAGTCAATAGATTTACCGGCTACTCGCTACAACGAATTACGTGACTTCTATAAAGCGATTACGAAAGCGGACAAGATGAAATTGGTATTGGTAAAGAAAAAAACGTAATTTCCAAGGTTAAAGCATCTGCACTAGGTGGATACACGGACTTTATCCATAAGCAATGCACTTTTACATAACTAATAATGTTACAATTAAAAGAAAAAATAAGAATGAAGTTCTTCACGTCTTTGATAAGGCATTTTCAGTTTTAAAACAACTTCTTTGTAAATCTTGATTCAAAGCGTATCTTTGGGAGGATTAAACATCCAAATATGACGCAGCAGATTTACCAATCTCTCCAAATCGCTAAAAGTCAGGGCGAAAAGAAATTTGTCGTACTGATTGATCCCGATAAAATTCGACTGGGGAACATGGATAAGGTTCTAGAGTTGGCCGTAAAGGCTAAAGTCGACTACTTTTTTATTGGCGGTAGTTTGATTGTCAATAATATGCTGGATCAATGTCTGACTTCTATTCGGGAACGTTGTGATATTCCAATGGTTTTATTTCCAGGAAATTCTTTCCAATTGAGCTATCGCGCCGATGCTATTCTCTTCCTTTCCTTGATTTCTGGTCGTAATGCTGATTTGCTCATTGGTAAACACGTCGTAAGTGCGCCATACTTGAAAATGAGTCCGCTCGAAATTATTTCTACAGGATATATGCTCGTGGATGGTGGAGTACCGACTACGGTTTCGTATATGAGTAACACCCAGCCTATTCCTGCGAATAAAGATGATGTGGCTTTGTGTACCGCAATGGCAGGAGAATTGCTCGGTCTTAAAATGATGTACATGGACGCCGGAAGTGGTGCGGCAAATCCAGTTAGCACTTCTATGGTTGAAACGGTAAGTAGTGGTATTCAAATTCCCTTAATTGTTGGAGGAGGCATTCGTACACCAGAAAAAGCGTTGGCGAATGCGAAAGCGGGGGCAGATGTAATCGTAGTTGGTAATGCAATTGAAGAGCAACCCGAATTGATTTTGGAAATGGCAGAAGCAGTACATTCCGTTGGCGTCAGTGTTTAAATAGTGAAGTTGTTTTAAACTAGATAGATGATTTATTTGCAAGCCATTGATTTCCAATATTTCAGCTAATTTTTTTCCCCGTAGCTATGGCTACAAAAAAAATGGAGCTTCCTCTTGAAAACCAAGCGCTTACAACTAATTTCAACCCCCATTTTAAAACAACTTCAGTCTTAATAAATGCATTTCAATAAAAAAACGGCGCCGACCGGAACTTGTACCATAAAATATTAGTTTTCAAGAAGTATTCGAATAAGTTAAAATTTTCAGCGCACTTGCGTGCAAAAAAAAATAGAATTTGGAAGCAGGAATTGTCATTAAGTCTACGGGAAGTTGGTATCAGGTTTTGTTGGAAGACGGAAGTGAAATTCAATGTCGGATTATCGGTAAATTCCGTTTGAATGGACTGAAGCTAACCAACCCAGTAGCGGTTGGAGATGCCGTAAGTGTCGAAAAAGAAGCAGGGGGAGAAACGGGCGTTATTCGCAAAATCGGTCAACGCCAGAATTATGTAGTCCGACAATCTCCTCGTAAAAAGCACCACCTCCACTTACTTGCCAGTAATATTGATCAAGCAGTACTCGTCATTACGATCGCACAACCCAAATTAAAACAAGGTTTTATTGATCGCTTTTTATTGATGACGGAACCGCACGATATTCCGGCTTGTATTGTTTTTAATAAATCGGATGTTTACGGAGAAGAGGATTTGCTGGTTTTTGCAGCACTCAAAGATATTTACGAATCTATCGGCTATCAAACGTTACTCGTTTCTGCCAAGACGGGCGATGGCGTAGAAGAATTAAGGAAAGTATTAAAGGATAAAACTTCCTTGGTCAGCGGTCAATCGGGGGTTGGTAAATCTACCTTGATCAATCAACTACAGGACAACTTAGGTTTACGGACGGGTGATCTTTCCGATTATTCTGGGAAAGGGCAGCACACTACAACTTTTGCAGAAATGTTTACCTTGGATGTAGGTGGTTACATTATTGACACTCCGGGCATCAAAACTTTGGCTTTTAATAACTTAGAGCCCATGGATGTTGCGCACAACTTCAGAGAGTTTTTTGAATTTTCTTCCGAATGTAAGTTTGGTGATTGCTCGCATCGTAACGAGCCAAAGTGTGCGGTAAAAGCAGCCATTGAAGACGGCACGATTAGTGAATTAAGATATTACAATTACGTACAGATACTCGAGGAGATAGAAGATCAAAATTATTGGGAACGACATAAAGATTTATAAAATGTCCTATTCAGGAAGACGTAGATATAAAACTAGGCGGGAAAAATACGAAAAAACCAAGCGCAATGCACGCCTTATTTTCATTTTCGGTTTGGTCGCATTGCTCGTGCTGATCTATAAAAATCGCTGGTCGATTTATGACTGGTTTCACACCTTTACGTATTAATTTTCCTTAACAATAACTTAGGCGACTTAAATCAAACGGTACGTTGCTTCCTTCTAACGCAAGGCAAAGTCAACATGGTAGTGATCGTCATGTCGTACCGTGACCCTATTTTTGGTATAGGGTAAGTTACGGATTTGCGCACCTACGCTTGTTTTAAATAATTGCGGTCGGATCACAGGATCAAAAATAACTTTTTGGATGCGCAAGCCATTTTTAGCGGCGGCTTTTTTGAGGGCGAGTAGATGTTGCGCCATCGTTTCGTAATCAATTTCATACGTCGGCGTCTTCCCTTGGCTATCAAACTCCAAGCCGTAGCCCCAAAGATTGAATACATGATGAGTGCGATAATGCTGCGCTCCTTTTTGTAACGGACTCATACAATCCACACTCAAGCCATTTTGATGAGTACGATGTGGTAAAAATTTTCCGCCTTTACATTTCCCTGTTTCTCCCAAGACAAAGTAAATGGAAGGACAAGTCGTTTTACAAATGTCATAAGCGTCGAGTAAGGTTTGTTTGACGCGCTCATGTGCAAAAGTTCTTCCCAATAAATAACCTAAGAAACTGTAACTCGTATAATTCTCACCTTCAAAAGGGATACGTTTACCGTTTTCCAGCCAACCATTTCCGACGGTACCATGACTAATACTTGCACGCTCATTTTCGAAGACAAGTAAACTATTAGGAAAAAGATATAAGAACAAAAGGAGGATTACCATCGCAAGACTTCCATATTTTAAAACCTTTTTGGTTCGGTTATAAATAAATTTTAGCGCAAAGCAAAGTAGCAAAAAATAAGGGAAGATTAAAAGGAGTACGTACTTTTTTGCCAGTAATTTACTCAGTGGAAAAGCCATCGCGTAGCGAACAAAACGGACGATATTTTTACGATCTAACTCCGCACTTTTAGAGAAAATAGGGTCGCTAATGAATTGCTGTGTTAACCAAGGTAAGCTGAGGTACAAAAGGGTCAGCAGTAAAGCGATAAGGTAAGGCGTAGGTGTTTTAAAGAACGATTTCATAGTATCAACTTCAGAAAATACAGGGAAGTATTTTTATCAAAAAGAATGAAAATCAAAACAACTTTATAATGCAGGTTTATGCTTTCAATTTATTGATCTAGTTTTAACAAATTTCGGATAACTGTTTTTTCCAATTGATAATAAATTGCTAAACAAATGGATAGAATTAAAGTATTGACTAACAAAATTAGGTACAAATTTTCTTGTAAGTAAGGTCTCAAAAATAGACTCGCGAAGTATCCCAAAACGGCTACTACAATGTAAGTGGTGATTTTCGGAATGGGATAAGCAATAGGATAATACTTTCTTCCGGTCCAATAACTGGCTCCTGCCATAAATGCGTAGCAGGCCAAAGCTGCCCAAGCGGCACCTTGATACCCAATGCGAGGTAGTAAAAAGAAGTTAATAGCTAAGGTAATTAGGACACCCGTAATGGAAATGTAAGCACCAATTTTAGTTTGATCTTTTAGTTTATACCAAATTGAAAAGTTGTAGTACAAGCCAAGGAAAAAGTAAGCGAGTAATAAAATAGGAACAATATCAACTCCACCACGCAAGTTTTCTCCAATCATCAATTGTACAATATCTAAATAAAGGAGAATACCCAAAAAAACCAAACTGCCCACCATCGCAAAAGCTTGTGCCGTTTGGGCGTACATTTGTCGCGCATCTTTTCGATCAGCGTGGTTGAAAAAGAAGGGTTCTGCCGCGTAGTTAAATGCTTGAATAAACAAATTCATCAAAACAGCAATCTTGGCAGAGGCACTATAGAGTCCCATCGCAGCTTGTTTTTGTTCAAGTGTACCCGGCAAAAAACTTTTTAATAAAGGGACACTACTGAGTTGATTGAAAATGCCGGCAAAGCCAACAACGACCAACGGCAAAGTGTATCGCATCATCGTACGCCATAAGGAAAAATCAAACTGTAATTTTATTTTGAAATAAGCAGGTAACAGCAAGAGCATCACACAGGCACTAGCAATAAGATTGGAAACGAAAACGTAGCTCAATAAGTGCTCGGGATAATAGAAAGCTTCCCAATTGTCGAAGCCTTGTGCAATTAAAAAAGGGATTCCTTCTAAAAAGAAAAAGATACATCCCGCATTAATTAAAATGTTTAAAATCTTAATCACCGCAAACTTAATCGGTCGATTTTCTAAGCGTAGTCGTGCAAAAGGGATTGCTGCCAAGGTATCAAAGCCAATAATGAGTGCAAACCAGATTACGTAGTCTGCACGATCTGGATATTGTAGTAAATGTTCAGCAATCTGTGGTGCCAATAGAACGATGCCTCCTACAAACAAGAGGGTAGAAACAATCAGTGAAATGGAAGCGGTAGAAAAGCTTTTGTCTAATTCGCCAGGTTTGCTACCATAGCGAAAAAAAGCGGTTTCCATCCGATAGGTAAATAATACCATCAGCATTCCCGCGTAAGAATACATCTCAGAGAAAATACCATATTCGCTGTCTTCCAATACGCGCGTCAAATAAACGGTAAGAATTACAAAGTGTAAAACTCTCCCGAGAATACTACTGATGCCATAAATCGCTGTTTCGCCTGCTAGTTTTTTTAAAAGAGACATTATTGCTGGGTTGCCTGTGAAATCGATTTGAGTTGAACTTATTTAAACAGAGTCATAAGTGTACTTCGCTACGAGGTATGCTTATCCATATTTTCCGCAAAATACATCAATTTCAATATAGAATCTTATTTATTCTTCGTATTGCTAAAATTTGTGAGACAAATGCTTATTTTAACATTCTCTTACTTTTTTTTTATTCTAAAAATAACTTTCTATGTGGAAAGAAGCCGATCAACAATTACAAGCTAAATTTGAGTTTAAAGATTTTGCGGAAGCCTTCGGGTTTATGACGGAAGTTGCGCTACACGTCGAAAAACAGAACCATCATCCTACGTGGACCAATACTTGGAATACGGTGGATATTATTTTGCAAACACACGATGCTGGAAATAGTGTTACCGAAAAAGATCGGAAACTTGCAGAAACGATCTCGACTATTTTTAAGAAATACCAATAGGTTTTTCGTAAGTGCATTTTATACTTTTAACTTTTCGTTATGTCATCAACACCGATTACCCTAAACTCTAAATTACCTACAGTAGGTACGACTATTTTCTCGGTCATGTCTCAGCTAGCCAAAGCACACGAAGCGATTAACCTCTCGCAAGGGTTTCCCGATTTTGACTGTGATCCTGCTTTGATGGAATTGGTCAATCAGTATATGAATGCCGGAAAAAATCAATACGCTCCAATGACCGGAGTACCTGCGTTGACCGAACAAATTGCGCAGAAAATAGAAAAAATGTATGGTGCTAAATTATCTGCTGCGGATGAAATTACGATTACGGTGGGTGCTACGCAGGCGATTTTTACAATTATTAGTAGTTGCATCCAAGTAGGGGAGGAAGTTATTTTGATTGAGCCGGCTTATGATTCTTACCGACCTTCTATTGAGCTTTGTGGTGGCGTGCCGGTTTGTTACGAATTGACTAAGCCAGACTTTAAAATAGACTGGGATCATTTTAAGGCGTTAGTGACGAGCAAGACGAAAATGATTATCATTAATACGCCACATAATCCGACGGGAAGTATTTTAACGGCTACGGACTTGGAGGCTTTACAAGCGTTGACGCGAGATACGAACATTATCGTTTTGAGCGACGAAGTTTATGAACATTTAATCTATGATGGTGTTCAGCACGAAAGTGTATTGCGTTATCCTGAATTGTTGGCGCGCAGTTTTGTTACTTTTTCTTTTGGGAAAACTTTTCATGCGACGGGGTGGCGCGTAGGATACTGTGTGGCGCCGAAGTACTTGATGAAGGAATTTCGAAAAGTCCACCAATTCAATGTCTTTACGATTAATACGCCTACACAGTATGCTTTAGCAGATTACCTCAAAACAGCATCGAATTATTTGGGGCTTGGTGATTTTTTTCAAAAGAAAAGAGACTACTTTTTGTCGGCAATCTCCACGTCAAGGTTTAAACCAATTCCTTGTCAAGGTACTTATTTTCAACTGGTCGATTACAGTGCGATTAGCCTAGAGCGTGATGTTGAATTTGCGAAACGCATTACCAAGGATTATCGGGTTGCTGCGATTCCAATCTCCGTATTTTATTCTAGCGGAAGGAATGATCATGTCATCCGATTTTGTTTTGCAAAAAAAGAAGAGACTTTAGCCGCCGCGGCAGAAATGCTTTGTACGATTTAAAAATCATATTTTCTAAGAAGCTGTTTGGATTTGGCTTTTGAAATTTGTTATCGTTCATTTTTAGCTAGTCGAGGTTCAAAAGGGGGAGTTATGCGGTAAGCATAATGAGCATTTTTGCACCGAAGGATAGTTGAAAAAGGGGCATCATAAAAAAATAAAAAAAATAGGGCAACATCACTTTTGTAATGTTGCCCTATTCTGATGTGATTACTGTGCGGAACGAATCTAGTAAGAAAGTTATCTTTTAGCTAGTAAGCTCTTTCGTTCGATTTATCCATGAAGTTCATGAAAGAACGGTTGGCTACTCTGTTTCCACCCGGTGTTGGATAAACGCCTGAAAAATACCAATCTCCCTTATTATTTGGACAAGCTTTATGCAAACCTTCAACGGTTTGGTAGATGACTTCTACTTTAGGTTTGATGCCTTTCGGCGTAATGATTTGCGCAATTTTTTTTGAAATCTGTTCGTAACTGAATGTGTCGTAAAGTGGAATAACTTCGTTGATCACTTTTTCGATAGGCTGATTCTCGGAAGCCTTGCAACGTTCGTAAGTTTCTTTTAAAAGATGCTTCTTGCCATTTTGTTTTAATAACTCAACTAAAGCACGGAAAGCGACGAAGTTTTTCATCTTCGACATATCAATGCCGTAGCAATCTGGAAAACGGATTTGTGGTGCGGAAGAAACAACAATTATTTTCTTAGGTCTTAAGCGAGAAACAATCTTGATGATACTGTCTCTCAAGGTAGTTCCTCTCACAATTGAGTCATCAAGGAGCACAAGATAATCTTTATCATTTTCAACGATTCCGTAGGTTACATCGTAAATGTGTGAAACCAAATCTGCTCGCGAAGTATCGTCTGCAATGAAGGTTCTCAATTTAGCATCTTTGACGACAATCTTTTCTACTCTTGGCGTCAATGCGAAAATTTTATCTAATTTTTTAGATTTCAAATCATCGCCGATAAGGCTCATGACTTTTCGTTTTTTATAATCGTTCAATTGTTTATGAACGCCTTCTACCAAGCCCATAAAGGCCGATTCGGCGGTATTGGGAACGAAAGAAAAAACGGTATGTTTGTAATCGTGGTGTACACTTTTGAGTACAGAAGAGGCTAATTGATAACCTAATTTTTTCCGTTCAAGATAAATATCCTTATCTGTTCCACGCGAAAAGTAAATACGTTCAAAAGAACAAGCATTTCGTTTGCGTTGTTCCACAAAAGGTACTTCACTAATGCTGCCATCACGTTTGATAATTAACGCATGACCTCTTTGTACTTCTTTCACTTTACTAAAGTGAACGTCAAAAGCAGTTTGAATGGCTGGTCGTTCGGAAGCCACGACCGCAACTTCTTCATTGGTATAATAAAAAGCAGGACGAATGCCAGAAGGGTCTCTCATGACGAAAGCATCTCCATGTCCAATCAAGCCTGCCATGGCGTAACCACCATCAAATTTACGGCTAGCACGTCGTAGGATACGTTGTACATCAAGGTTTTGAAAAATCAATTCGTTGACTTCTTGCTTGCTTCGATTGTCCGGTTTATACCAGTCGTGTAAGCGCTGTACTTCGTCGTCGAGGAAGTGACCAATTTTTTCCAGTACCGTTACGGTGTCCGATTTTTCTTTAGGGTATTGTCCCAAGGTGACCAACTCTTCAAAAAGTTCATCTACGTTGGTCATGTTGAAATTACCCGCTAAAACCAAGTTTCTACTAATCCAATTATTTCTACGGAGAAAAGGGTGGCAAGTCTCAACAGTATTGACACCGTGCGTGCCGTAGCGGAGGTGTCCTAAGAGCAACTCCCCCATGTAAGGTTTGTTTTGCTTTAACCATTCTGCGTTGGCTAATTGCTTTGGCGTACAATCATTAAAGTAACCATAAACCCCTTGAAACAAATCGGTGAGGTAATTAGAACTAATGCTCCGCCGGCGACTAATGTAACGTGTTCCAGGTTCTGGGTTCAATTTGATTGTAGCGATTCCTGCACCATCTTGCCCTCGGTTTCGTTGCTTTTGCAATAACAATCGCAATTTATTAATACCGTAAAGATTGGTACCGTATTTCTTGTGATAATAGTCAAGTGGTTTCAATAGACGTACTAAAGCAATACCACACTCATGCTTGATTTGATCGCTCATTCAATAGAATTAACCAGCCCAGAAAAATAGAAAGTGCAAATATATGAGCTTTATAGTTATCGAACAAATAACCCTAGTTGTTTTAAAAAGGAAATGAAATACGCCAGACAATATAAAAATTACATCTTACAACTATAAGAAGTCCTACTAAAAGGATTTTGGAATAACATTATTCACAGATTCAATGAATGGGAATCGTAATGGCCTGCTTGCTTGAGCACTTACTTAAAGATTAGAAACCAATTTATTTAACACTTTGTACTTGGAGAAGCCGTGTATTTCAGGGCTGAGAATGTTAAATTCTTATATTTTTTATTTAAATTACACATTCTAATAGGAGCACTTCTTAACTATAGCTTAGTTGAACTCAAATAAGCATCCTAGGTACGGAGTTTGACGGCTCCTAATCAGACCAATAAGCAAGTTCTACCTTGCAACGTAACTATTTTATAAGGCATTAGTCTAAATATTATGGTTTTCTGATAAACATAGATCCCCCAATATTTGTTGGAAATTTAAAGCACAAACTTATGTTGAAATTAAAAGGATTTAAAATCCCTAATCATCGGTCGTTTAATTATGTACCTCGATTTTGGGACGAAAAGAAGGAAGAGGCAGAAAAATTACGGGAAAGAGTGGCACAATTAGAAAAAAATAATGCAGAAGCTACTAAACTCCGCATTTCCAGTGGTTTTCGCAGAGGTTACAATAAGGATACACGCTACCGATCGAAACAGGTCTTTCGGTCGAATATGTTGCTGTTGGCAATAATTGTTGTTTTACTTGTGCTATCATATGTATTACTTAATGTATATTTGCCTCGACTAATCGAAATGATGTAAACTTAGGTAGGCATGACCTAAGGCTATTATATAGTTTTCATAAAATTAAAGACAATATGGCTGATATTATTCAGCAGCTTCCAGATTCAATTGCTAATCAAATTGCTGCTGGTGAGGTGATTCAGCGTCCAGCTTCGGTGGTGAAAGAATTGATTGAGAACTCAATTGATGCTGGTAGCACGAATATCAAACTTATCGTCAAAGATGCAGGGAAAACCTTACTCCAAATCATTGACAATGGTTGTGGTATGTCGGAAACGGACGCTCGCATGAGTTTTGAACGACACGCTACGTCCAAAATTAGACAGGCTAAAGATTTGTTTGAAATTCGAACCATGGGGTTTCGAGGAGAGGCGCTAGCTTCTATCTCTGCGATCGCTCAGGTGGAAATGAAGACTCGCTTGCAAAAAGATGAATTGGGAACGCGGCTGGTGGTTGAAGGTTCTACCGTAAACTTACAAGAGCCTTGTCAATGTGCTGCGGGAACAAGTTTATCCATCAAGAATCTTTTTTACAATGTTCCCGCCCGTCGGAATTTTTTGAAATCTAATACCGTAGAAATGCGGCATATTTTGGATGAATTTCAGCGAATTGCAGTGGCGAATCCAGATATCTTCTTTACGTTACATCACAATGGAGCAGAAGTATTTCATTTACCATCGGGTAATTTGCGTCAGCGCATCGTTAATGTTTTTGGAAATAGTTGCAACAAAAAATTAGTACCCGTTTCGGAAGAGACGGACGTGCTGAAATTGTATGGCTACGTTGGTAAACCCGAATTTGCTAAAAAGACGAGAGGGGAGCAGTTGTTTTACGTCAACCGTAGATTCATCAAAAGTGCTTACCTCAATCATGCGATTATGGGGGCTTACGAAGAGTTGTTGCAAGCAGACACTTTTCCTTTGTACGTGATTTTTATTGATATTGATCCCGCAAGAATCGATATCAATGTACATCCCACCAAACAAGAAATTAAATTCGACGACGAACGTTTGGTTTACAATTATTTAAAAGTCGCCATTCGTCATGCTTTAGGGCAATATAGCATTACACCAACCTTGGATTTTGAACAAGATCCACACTTTTCGAATACGCCAATTCCTTCTACTCGACCTATTAACCTCGATAAAGTTGACTTTTCTGCTTCGTCAGCGGGAAATAGTGGTTCGAGAAATACGGATCCTCGGGAAGCTTCCAACTTAAAGAATTGGGAGAAATTATACAATGGGTTGGATGATTTTGACGAAAGTACAAACAATAACGAACAGCGTTTCTCGGAAGAGAATCAGCAGAATGTAACAACCATCGGCAGTGAATGGTCAGATGAGACGGGGAGTATGGATGATGCTTCGGGAAGCTTTTCAAAAGAGCAAAGGCCTGCTTATCAAATTCACACTTCTTATATCGTCAGCCAGATCAAATCTGGATTCCTGTTGATTGATCAACAGGCAGCGCACGAAAGAATCCTCTACGAAAAATATTTAGCAGCCCTCAACGAAGAGGAAAGCTTTACTCAAAAAGAATTGTTTCCAAAACAAATAAAGGTGTCTCCGACGGATGCTCCTTTACTCAGCGAAATTTTGCCTGCGATCAATGCTCTAGGCTTCGATATCCAAGCTTTTGGTAAAGATAATACCTTTGTCATTCACGGCGTACCGGCAAACTTAAACTCAGGAGAAGATGAACAACAACTGATCGAACAACTCTTAGAGCAATACAAAGCCAACCTAGAACTCCGTTTAGATAATAAAGAAAATATTGCTCGTTCTATGGCACGTAGTGCGGCGATTAAAAGAGGGCAAAAACTGACGGCAGCAGAAATGCAGAGCTTGACGGATAAACTCTTCGCTTGTGCCGTACCGTATAAAAGTCCAACGGGGCGAAATTGTTTCATCACCTTTGAACTAGACGAACTCCAAAAGCGTTTTAACGGTTAGTATACTTTGGAAGGGATAGATTGTTAATGCGTATTTATCTAAGTGTTTTATCCTTTTGTCTAATTTGTACGCTACAATTGTATTTATAAATTTACCTTACGGGCTATCACGAAGCGGATAAGTAATTGAATGATCTATTGATATGGGTAATGTAACGGAAGTAGTTAAAAATCTTATTATTATCAATGTGCTGATGTTTATCGGTACGATGGCTTTGCCGGGAGAATGGCGAGCTATGTTGATGATGTATTTTCCTTTGTCGGAATTTTTTAAACCCTTTCAGCTCGTCACTCACATGTTTATGCATGGTGATTTGATGCACTTATTCTTTAATATGTGGGGCTTGTATTTATTTGGCAGCGCCCTAGAAGCTTTATGGGGGAGTAAGAAGTTTTTATTTTATTACTTCTTTACGGGATTCGGGGCAGCGTTCTTGTACCTTCTAGTGAAATATATAGAATACCAATACGCTTTGTCGACCTTGGATCCAATGATGGTTCAAGAGGTGTTGAAAAATGGTGGAGAACTCATTGCACAAGGTAGAAATTATACGAATTCAGATTTAGGTGGCTTCAATGCGCTACTCAATGCGCCCGCTTTAGGTGCTTCGGGTTCGATTTTTGGTCTTTTGGCAGGTTACGGAATGAGCTTTCCGAATAATAAATTGATGATTTTTCCACTTCCATTTGCTTTGGAGGCCAAATATTTCGTTATTATCTACGGAGCTTTAGAATTGTACTTAGGACTCAGTGGATTTAATACTGGTGTCGCCCATTTCGCCCATTTAGGTGGAGCTTTGTTTGGCTTGTTAATCATCTTATACTGGCGAAAGACGGGAAATATGGTTTAAATAGGTATGATGTTTGGAAAGAAGTTGATTTACCATCGCCTACGGATTATTTGATTTTGGTAAAACAAAGTAGTTTTGAGTTATAAAAAACTTGATAAAGTAAGCACAAGTTTTTATTTTTGAAAATGAAGTTTAAATAGCTTCGTAAAGCAGGCTTCTTGGCAGTTTGTCAAAAGCATAAAAAAAACGCTAATTTATGTTAGCTTCCATTTGGGACGATGTTAAGCGAGAATTTAGTTCAGGGAATATCCTTACGAGGATTATTCTAGTCAATATTATATTTTTTGTTTTTATCAATTTGATGAAAATTATTTTAGCGGGCTTTTACGGTCCGGGATCTAGTCAATTCTCTGATTTTCTACATTTCTTTTGTATTGGTAAAGATTGGTGGCACAATTTGACGCATCCTTGGGTGTTAGTGACCACAATGTTTCTCCACGAAGGCTTTATGCATATTCTGTGGAATATGATTCTCTTCTATTGGTTGAGCTTTATTGTCCGAGATTTACTAGGAAAGCACCATATTCTACCGATCTATTTGCTCAGTGGTCTTTTTGGAAGTTTAGTTTATTTCTTGAGTGCCAATTTGACGACTTTACCAATGGGACAATATGCCTTGGGGGCTTCGGCAGCTGTCATGGGCTTAGTTCTAGCTGCGGGAACGACCGCACCAGAGTATGAATTGAATTTAATTTTGCTTGGGCGAGTAAAGATGAAGTACATTGTGGTACTCATTATTTTTCTAGATTTGATTGGTCTTTCAGGTGGTGTCAATACAGGTGGTCACTTAGCCCACTTAGGTGGTGCGTTTATGGGTTGGCTATACATCCGCCAATTGAATCAAGGATCAGATTTGTCGGAGCCGGTCAATAAATTCCTACACTTTTTTGCCAATTATTTTAGTGATATTAAAGAGAGCTTGAGTGGCAAAAGTAAAGGACCTAAAATGGTATACAAAAATCCAGTCACCGCAAAAGCGGGGAAAGGAAGTGCAAGAACGGATAGTGGAAGAGATCGCAACTTTCAAGACCGAGTGGATTCTATTTTGGAAAAGATTAAAAAATCTGGCTACGAAAGTTTGAGTGAGGAAGAAAAAGAAACCCTTTTCAAAGCAAGTAAAAAGTAGACTTTAGCCTAAATTATTTGGCATAAACGCTGGTAACTTTATTTTTTGATGCTAGCATAAATACCTCACTAACCGATGTCCTTGTTACGGTGGTTCAACCTCACGATCATTCTATTAAGTTTTTTATCTTACTTATCCCCGTACGTTAATCCCGAAACTTGCTGGCAATTTTCTTTATTTGGTATCGCTTATCCTTGGTTACTATTGGCTAATATCCTCTTTGTGATTACTTGGCTAATACTCAAGAAAAAATATTTCCTCTTCTCTTTAGCCTGTATGCTTATGGGCTGGAACCATTTCAATAATTTTATAGGTTATAATTTAAATACGCCCCCGATTCCGAAGGAAAGTATTAAGGTAATGAGTTTTAATGCCTCTTATATTTTTTATAGCAAAGCGAATGGTTCTAGACTCAGAAAGATTAAAGAAGCCAAGCAAAAAGCATTTTTTGAGTATTTTAAAGATGGAGCAGGAATAGATATTTTTTGTGGACAAGAACTTACGAAGTTTGATGAAGATATCCTCAAAAATGGCCTTAAACTCAAATATTTCCACCATTTTAAAGGTACTTCTGTCTATACAAAATACCCGATTAAAGCAACGGGGCAAATGGATTTTACAGCATCTTTGAATTCGTGTAGCTGGGTGGACCTCGAAATTGGGAAACAACGCGTACGAGTATATTCGATTCATCTACAATCCAACAAGGTAAGCAGTGACGCCACTAAGATTTTGAAATTGGATAAACTCCAACAAAAAGAAGCTTGGTCGGATATCGGAGGAGTATTAAAAAAAGTAAAAAAAGCAGCACTTAAGCGACCAGAGCAAGCTCGCCGAATTGCCAAACATATGGCAGCATCTCCATATCCAGTTATTTTATGTGGCGATTTCAATGATACGCCTCAATCTTATAGTTATCGAATTTTGACCCAGCAATTGCAAGATGCTTTTCAGCAAAAAGGACCTGGTCTCGGTACTACTTATGCGGGAAGCATTCCCGCATTGCGGATAGATTATATTTTAGCTGATCCACGATTTCAAATCTTGGACCATCAAATTATCAAAGAAGAATTTTCGGATCATTATCCCGTAATTAGCCATTTATTATTATGAAGTTGTTTAATAATTCGAAAAGCAGTTGAGAAGGAGAGATTTTTATTCAAGTTGAAGCTCTTTTTGGAGTTCGTAGCACCGCTACGGAGGATAAAAAAGCTGAAAAGTTGGACAAAAAGATCAATTCGCAAACATTTTTAGAGTTTTTAAACAACTTCTATGTAAGTAATAAACGTAAGAAAAAAAGACCTTAATAATTAAACCGTTGGGCACAATTTGCGTAGACCAATTATTGAGCTAGACTAATCAAAAATTAATTTATACTTTTGCGATATGGAGAACCAATTAAGCATTTACAATAGCCTTAACCGAACAAAGGAAAAATTTGAACCCATTCACGAGAATCACGTGGGAATGTACGTTTGTGGACCTACCGTTTACAGCGATGTACATTTAGGGAATTGCCGAACCTTTGTAAGTTTTGACGTAATTTATCGTTATCTCCTAAGCAAGGGGTTCAAAGTTCGTTATGTACGAAATATTACGGATGTAGGACACTTAGAAGGAGATACAGATATCGGAGCAGAAGATAAGATTGGTAAAAAAGCAAGATTGGAACAACTAGAGCCAATGGAAATCGTTCAGCGTTATTCCAATGGTTTTCACGCGATGATGCGCATCTTTAATACTCTAGAGCCTAGCATCGAACCAAGAGCAACGGGACACATCATCGAGCAAATCGAAATGGTGCAAAGTATTCTGGATCGAGGATATGGTTACGAAAAAAATGGTTCTGTCTATTTTGATACGATTGGTTTTGCCAAAAAAGAAGCCGTATACGGAAAGTTGTCAGGGAGAGTAATTGATGATTTATTGGTAGAGACTAGAACAGACTTGAAACACCAGAGTGAAAAAAATCATCCTTCCGATTTTGCAATTTGGATCAAAGCAGATCCTAGTCACCTGATGCGTTGGAATTCTCCTTGGTCTGTCGGATTTCCCGGCTGGCACCTAGAATGCTCCGCAATGAGTACAAAATACTTGGGTAAAAACTTCGATATTCATGGCGGTGGAAATGATTTAAAATTCCCCCACCACGAAAATGAAATTGCTCAAAACTACGGCGCTTGTGGTTGTGCACCCGCTAAGTATTGGTTGCATACAAATATGCTTTTGATGAATGGTAAAAAAATGTCTAAGAGTGATGGAAATTCCATTACACCACAGCAGCTTTTTACGGGAGATAGCGAACATATTTCTAAGGCTTACAGCCCAATGATGATTCGCTTCTTTATGTTGCAATCACATTATCGCAGTACGCTAGACTTGACGGACGAATCTTTACTCGCCGCAGAAAAAGCTTATCGTCGATTGATGGAAGCCAATCAGCATTTGCAGAACTTTAAGCATGGTGGTGGTACTGCTACCGACGAAGCTTACGAGGAACGGATCATTGGATTGGTAGAGCTGATGTATCACAACATGGATGATGATTTCAACACACCGAGAGTTTTAGCAACAATGTTTGAGCTAGTGCCAGAGATCAATAAAATGCAAAGTAAAGCAGTTGATTTGAATACGATTTCGGCGGCGACACTGGAGCGTTTTCAAGCGAGCTTCAAGGAGTTTATTTATGATATTTTTGGTTTGGTGGACGAAGCTGCCGCCGGTGCCGATGCGAATGGAACCTTAGATGGTTTGATGGAATTGATCATTGATCTGCGCCAACATTCTCGCGCCAATAAAGATTGGTCTACTTCGGATAAAATTCGAGATGGCTTACAAGCTTTGAAAATTCAACTTAAGGATGGAAAAGAAGGAACCGCTTGGTCTAAAGAATAATTTAAATACTTTTTTTGATAAAAAACATTAATGTCAAAACCTACCAAAATTACCCAAAAAGTACTTCGCCCGTTTAAATCAGGCTTTGGCTTTATCTTACGCGTGCTGTTGCCTTTCCTTTTGGGAATGATCGCAAATATTATCTTTGCATTTATCTTTCTTGGAGGCTGGTTGAATGGTGCCAGTTGGGCAGGAAGTATCTATGCAATTGTATTTTTTGCCCTTTTTCTAGTTGTCTTTCCGGTATTTTACTTTTGGATGGCCAGAAAATATGTGATGATGCGTGGGCTTGCTTTATTGTATGATAATACGCAGGGCTTGATTGCTTCGGTGTTGGGAACGGTTGTACAGGCTGTCGTTAGTAGTAAGGAAGGTTTGAGTAATAGTTCGGCTTTCGCCGGAAAAACCTTAAATGGAGTGAGTGACTACGTTAAAAATTCGGCAGTTGGATCGAATCGTAGTTTGAAAGCAGGGCTTAAGTTTTTGTTAGAAAGAGCCCCTATCTTTGCGTCTCTATCTAGGATTAGTGAAAGTATGGATTTAAGTGTAGAGAATATACCCGCGATTCAAACCGAAGTACAAAAAGACGTTGACGAATTTATTCAAGAAGAACTGATTGGAGGCTCCTCTATGTGGTTATGGCTCTCCTTGCTTTCAAACTTGGGTTTAATGTACGTTGCGTGGCAGTATTTTGCGTAGGTTTCCTATATTAGCTTTTTAAATTTTGACCAAAAATAATAATAGTATGTCTACTTCCCGTTTGTCTTTCCTCTTTTTGTTGTTGTTAGGTTTGAGCTTATGGTCTTGCAACCAAGATCCAAAACCAACAGAAACGATCGTTGAGGTAAAGCCTAAAGAAAAGTTGCAAATTCCGAAGTTCCAAAAAGATTCTGCCTATGCTTACGTGGAAGGACAATTGGCTTTTGGTCCTCGTAAACCTAATACGGACGCACATACTGCTTGTAAAAATTGGTTGGTCAGTCAATTCAAGAAATTTGGAGCCACGGTAGAAGAGCAAAACTTTGAGGCGAAAGCCTATACGGGAGAAATGCTAAAAGGAACGAATATCATCGCCAAATATAATCCGGCACAAACGGATCGCATTGTGCTCGCTGCACACTGGGATACCCGACACATGGCAGATGAAGAAACGGAAGCTTCCGAGCGTAAAAAACCAATCATGGGGGCTGACGACGGAGGAAGTGGCGTTGCGGTTTTGATGGAAATTGCGCGTTTGATTCAAGCCAATGGTATTGGTGACCAAGGAATTGATATCGTGTTATTTGATTTGGAAGACTATGGAGATGATGAATCAGGAAATACCAATTCTTGGTGCTTAGGTTCTCAATATTGGTCTCGAAATCTTAATTATTCGGAGCGAAAGCCTAAGTTTGGAATCTTGCTGGATATGGTAGGGGCGAAGAATGCTCGTTTTGCGAGAGAAGCCGTTTCGATGCAATTCGCAGGGAATTATACCAATAAAGTCTGGAAACTAGCAATGGCAATGGGCTACGGAAATTATTTTACGAGTGAAACGGGAAAAGGGATTACGGATGATCATTACTTTGTGAATACCATCGCTCAAATTCCAATGCT
Organism: Saprospiraceae bacterium; assembly: GCA_045110315.1. Taxonomy (GTDB): domain Bacteria; phylum Bacteroidota; class Bacteroidia; order Chitinophagales; family Saprospiraceae; genus CALFBG01. The sequence continues at coordinate 26,758 of JBGCFY010000050.1, read as the reverse complement.
GGATATTATTAATGTACAAGCTACGGGAAGATTCGGCGCACATTGGCATACACACGACGATCAAATTGATATTATTGATAAGCAAAGTCTGAGAGCCGTAGGGCAAGTGGTTGTCGCAGTTATTTATAAATCAGCGTCGGGGACTTTTTAGGAAATCTTTTGAGTAGCTTAATGGCGTTTCCACTGGTCACTCACCGACCGGAATATCAAAAAAAAGCTTATTTTTTAGCTACGCAGCTGTTTGAACTCAACACTTTGATTTTGTGATGTCCCTTTTTGAACCTCGACTAGCTAAAAAATGAACGATAACAAATTTCAAAAGCCAAACCCAAACAGCTTCTAAATAATTGCTCTAAATTCTACGACTAATGATGCCTGACCAATATCTTAAAAATTACATCAACGGTGAGCTAGTGCCTCCTCAATCGGGACAGTATTTAGATAATGTAAATCCTGCCACCGCCGAAATTTACGCTTACTTACCAGACTCGGAAGCAGCAGATATCGAATCAGCAGTAGTCGCTGCCGAACAAGCTTTTCCAGCTTGGTCGAAAAGTAGCTTACAGGAACGTTCGCGCTTGCTAAGTCGTATCGCTGAAATTATTGGACAAAATCTCACTGCTTTTGCGGAGGCAGAAAGCGTTGATTCAGGGAAGCCAGTTGCTATGGCAACGACTATCGACATTCCTCGAGCACAGGATAATTTTAATTTCTTTGCTACCGCAATTTTACATTTTTCTTCGGAAGCACATCATATGGTCGGTCAAGCGATCAACTTTACCTTACGGCAACCCATCGGAGTCGTAGGTTGTATCTCTCCTTGGAATTTACCTTTATATTTATTTACTTGGAAAATTGCGCCAGCTTTAGCCGCAGGAAATTGTGTGGTAGCTAAACCTTCGGAGGTAACTCCAATGACGGCGTATATGCTATCCAAAGCTTGTATTGAAGCAGGATTACCCGCAGGTGTTTTGAATATTGTACACGGACTTGGACCAAAAGCGGGACAACCGATGATCGAACATCCAAAAATCAAAGCGATTTCTTTTACGGGAGGAACAGAAACGGGACGTAGAATTGCTGCCGTCGCTGCACCAATGTTTAAGAAGCTTTCTTTGGAATTGGGCGGTAAAAATCCGAATATCATTTTTGCGGATTGTGATTTTGAAGAAATGATGAAGGTAACCCTGCGCTCGTCTTTCGCTAATAGTGGGCAAATTTGCCTTTGTGGTTCTCGAATTTTGGTAGAACGCTCCATTTACGATAAGTTTAAAGCAGAACTGGTCAAAAGAACGGAATCGCTAGTGGTCGGAAATCCTGCGGCGGGCGATACGGATTTAGGAGCTTTAGTATCACAAGCGCATTTAGAGAAAGTCCGTGATTACATCCGTTTAGCAAAAGAAGAAGGTGGAACAATACTTTGTGGTGGAGAACGGGTACCAATGACTGGAGATTTCAAAAACGGTTATTTCTTACGACCTACCGTCGTAGAAGGCTTGAGTTACGACTGTCGAGTGAATCAAGAAGAAATATTTGGTCCAGTGGTGACGATTATGCCTTTTGATACGGAAGAAGAAGCATTAAAGTATGCGAACAGCACTCGTTATGGTCTTTCGGCGACGGTTTGGACCAAAGATATAACAAAGGTTAATCGAATGAGTGAAAAATTGCAGGCTGGCGTCGTCTGGATTAATTGCTGGTTGCTACGAGATTTGAGAACACCGTTCGGAGGGGTCAAAAACTCTGGTGTAGGTCGGGAAGGTGGATTGGAAGCACTCCGTTTCTTTACGGAGCCCAAAAATATTTGTATGAAATATTAGATTACAGTGTACTAGTACAAGGGAATAAAACATTTTTGCTTTGCTACTTACTTCTCTTAGAAAAGTTAAGCATTCGCTTAATATATCATGCCTCCAGCGCGAAATTTGTGTAGCCGCAGTCAAAACTAATCAGATTGCTATCCTTTAGCTATCCAAGCGTAACATTTCTTAGCAACTTCATCTTTTTATTTTACCTTTGCGCTATCAAAAAAATAGGAATGTTTTTTGACACGATATTCGATCATTACAAATCGGTGTAAACTTATTATTACAGCCAGTTATAACTCATAATTAACCATGCAACTAATCTCAAGTAAGGTTATGGAATTCAAAAAAGGAAGACTAAGAAAAGATCGCTTAATTCAATTGTATCAAGCGATTCTAAAGCCTAGAATGGTGGAGGAAAAAATGCTCATCTTGCTGCGGCAAGGAAGAATTTCTAAATGGTTTTCTGGAATTGGGCAAGAAGCCATTTCCGTAGGAGCTACGGCGGCATTAGAAGAAGATGAATTGATTTTTCCAATGCACCGAAATTTAGGCGTATTTACGGGAAGAAATATTCCTTTGGAGCGTCTTTTTTGTCAGTGGCAAGGTAAAGACGCTGGTTTTACGAAAGGTAGAGATCGCTCTTTTCACTTCGGTACAATGGATTACAATATTGTCGGAATGATTTCTCATCTCGGGCCACAATTATCACTGGCAAGTGGTGTTGCATTGGCGCATAAATTGAAAAAAGAAGCTAAGGTTTCCTTGGCCTTTACGGGAGAAGGCGGTACGAGTCAGGGAGAGTTTCACGAAGCACTCAACGTAGCTTCCGTCTGGCAATTACCAGTAATTTTCTTGATTGAAAATAATGGATACGGTTTGTCCACTCCTTCCACCGAGCAGTTTTACTGTAAAGATTTAGCTGATCGGGCGAAAGGTTATGGGATGCGCTCTGTCGTTTTGGATGGTAATAATGTCTTGGACGTTTACAATAGTATTTCCAAATTAGCTAAACAATTACGGAAGAAGCCCGAACCCGTTTTAGTGGAATGCAAAACTTTTCGAATGCGAGGACACGAGGAGGCGTCTGGAACGAAATACGTACCGAAGGAGTTAATGGAAGCTTGGGCAATGAAAGATCCTTTGCAACAGTACGAAGATTTTTTGCTAAAAGAAAAGGTTATTTCCAAGACGGATATTGAAAACTTTAGAGCAGCAATCAAACAAGAAATTAAGGACGGCTTGGAATATGCTTTTGATGCACCACCGGTGACGGCAAGTATTTCCAAGGAATTAGGAGATGTATACTATCCACACGAACAAGAAGTTGTAGCGCCGAATTCTGCTGCCCAGTCGACCAAGCGATTGGTTGATGCTATTTCGGACGGTTTGCGATTGGGAATGGAAAAACATGATAATCTCGTTTTAATGGGACAAGATATCGCAGAGTATGGTGGTGTTTTTAAAATTACGGATGGGTTTGTGGATGCTTTTGGTAAAGACCGAGTACGAAATACACCACTTTGCGAGAGCGCAATCATTGGAATTGCTTTGGGGCTGAGTATGAAAAAATACAAAGCGATGGTTGAAATGCAATTTGCTGATTTTGTAACTTGTGGCTTCAATCAAATTATCAATAACCTCGCTAAAATTCACTATCGTTGGGCAGAAAAAGCGGATGTCGTTATCCGGATGCCCACCGGAGGAAGTGTAGGAGCAGGACCTTTCCATTCCCAAACCAATGAAGCTTGGTTCACGCATACGCCCGGCTTAAAAGTCGTTTATCCTTCTAATCCCTACGATGCGAAAGGTTTGTTGCTTGCTAGTTTGGAAGATCCAAATCCAATTCTATTTTTTGAACACAAAGCTTTATATCGAAGTATTTCCGCAGACATTCCGGATGATTATTACACGGTAGCGATCGGAGAAGCCAAAACGGTCCGAGCGGGAACGAGTCTTTCGATTATCACTTACGGATTGGGTGTTCATTGGGCAACAAAGGTGACAGAAGAAATGGAGATTGATGCGGAAATTATAGATTTGAGAACCTTATCGCCATTAGATTACGACGCGATTGATGCTACTGTTAAGCGAACCAATCGAGCGCTTATTTTACACGAAGACACACTTTTTGGTGGGATTGGCGGAGAAATTGCAGCTTATATTTCAGAGCATTTATTTGAATACTTAGATGCACCAGTATTGCGCGTCGGAAGTTTAGATACTCCTGTACCTTTTGCGGGATCATTAGAGGCAGCGTTTTTGCCGATAGCACGTTTGAAAGAACAACTAGCACGTTTACTGGAATACTAAACGAAGAGAGCAATCCGTTTAAAGCGCCTAGGTAGTTCAACAAACATAACTTACTAAGATATTTGTAAATCAGATCGTTACGGAAGTTGTGCTATGATAGCATACGGAAAATCCAGCATAGATTTTTTTTGGATGTAAGATGTTGAAAATCAATGGGTAATCATTCATTTGTGGTCTTGGTAGCTACGGTAAAATGAAAAAAGAGCTTCGCTCCGTGCACTATGCTGTTAGCTTTGATTGCTTCATACATTTTAAAACAAGTTAATATTTATTTGAATATAGCTTTAGTTTACTGGTATTTTTTAGATATTTGTATACTAAGCACAAAAAAAATAGAATGAAATTAGATGATTTTGTTGCAGTTAGTGGAATTCCAGGTGTTTTTAAAATGGCCGCTAATCGTAGTAATGGATTAATTGTAGAAGATTTAGATAGCGGAAAGAAAAGATTTGTTTCGGCTAGAAAACACCAATTCACGCCTTTAGCTTCCATCGGAATTTACACGGACGACGATACTACCGAATTAAAGTATATTTTTCAGAATATGCTAGATGAACTAGCCGCTACTCCACCACCATCCACTAACGCACCTACCGCTGAAATTACCGACTATTTTGGTAAAGTATTACCTGCTTTTGATCGAGATCGCGTTTACATTAGCGATATCAAGAAAGTAATCAAATGGTTTAACTTTTTACAGCAAAGAGATATGTTAAATATTCCTGAAGAGGAAGAATCTTCCGCTGATACGCCCGTTGAAGAGAATAAGGAATAATATTTGAATACAGTCTGATATAATGTTTTATCCTTCTGTTGTGAAGGCTAATTATTCTATGAGAAAATAATGATAAACTATGGATGTCAATACTGCTCCAAAGCCAATGGAAAGGGCTTTTCTTCCGCAAGAATTCAAAATTACGGTTTGGTCTCGATTAAAACCTTACTACAGCGATTTAGCTAAACGCCCTATTCAGACAGAAGCAGATTTGATTAAATGGATTTATGATAAATGCGAATTGATCGCCGTTATTCAAGAAGAATTTAATTGGCGATACATTCGACTTAGCTTAGATAGCAATGACAAAAGGGCTTTGGAAGCTTACAGTTATGCCATTCAAGAATTAGAACCTAAAATCTCTTCTTTCGAGCAACAGCTTAATCAGAAATTAGTTGATTGTCCGCTGACCAAGGAATTGAATCAGAATGATTTCTTCATTTATCTCCGAGGAATCGAAAACAAGCTATCTTTATACCGAGAAGAAAATATTCCTTTGTTTACCAAAATGGCCATGAAGGCCAAAGAACACGGAACGATCTTTTCGACGATTACCATTAATTACGAAGGGGAAGAAAAAACCTTACAGCAAGCCACCACTTTATTAGCGGAAACGGATAGAGACTTAAGAGAAACCGTTTATCATAGTGTAAGCAAACGCTTATTAGAAGCAGTGCCCGCTTTGGATACTTTGATGAATGAACTCCTTAGTATTCGACACGAAGTGGCAACCAATGCTGGATTCGATAATTATCGAGATTATAAATTTAAAGCGCTCGGTCGGTTTGATTATACGGTAGAAGACTGCTTTGATTTTCACGATTCTATTTCTAGTGAAATTGTTCCCATCATTGACGAACTAGACAAAATTCGACGGACGGATCTTGGTTTGAAGACGCTTCGTCCTTGGGATATGCAAGTGGATACGAGTGGAAAAACACCTTTAAAGCCTTTTAGTGGTGCGCCAGAATTGATCAAAAAATCAATTGATTGTATGGCTAGATTGCGTCCTTATTTTGGAGAATGTATCGACATTATGGATGGGATGAAACACCTAGACCTAGATTCTAGAAAAGGAAAACGGCCAGGTGGTTATAATATGCCTTTACCTTCGGTTGGGGTACCTTTTATTTTTATGAACGCGGCCGATTCGGTTCGCGATGTAAGAACGATGATGCACGAAGGCGGTCATGCGGTTCATTCTTTCTTGACCAGAAATTATCGTTTAACTTCTTCCAAAAAAATGCCTTCTGAAATTGCAGAATTAGCGGCGATGACGATGGAATTGTTAACGATGGACTACTGGGATAGTTTTCTGGATAACAAAGAAGAATTGCGCCGCGCGAAGATTTGGCAATTAGAAAAAGTATTATCTACTTTGCCTTGGGTCGCAACAATTGATAAATTTCAACACTGGTTATATACTCATCCTGGTCACACCAACGAAGAACGGGTTACCGCATGGATTCGCATTTACGGGGAATTCAAATCTAACGTTGTTGATACCACAGGATTGGAAGACTATTTGACACATCAGTGGCATCGTCAACTTCATATTTTTGAAGTACCTTTTTATTACATTGAATATGGAATGGCACAATTAGGCGCCATCGCTATTTGGAAAAGATATCGAGAAAATCCTGATCAAGCGGTTACACAGTATATCGAAGCTTTACGTTTAGGGTATACAAAACCGATCGGAACGATTTACGAAGCAGCTGGGATCAAATTTGACTTTTCTAGCGAATACGTCCGTGAACTTGGCGCATTTATTAAAAAAGAAATTGAGGATTTAATTTTTGAAGCTTAGCAAAGACTGTTACTTAACTAAGTTTTCGTTTTCAAAATAGAGGACAAAAAAAGGAACCACCGCAGTGCGATGGTTCCTTTTTTATGTGGTTTGTGTCCCGTCCTAAAATAGCAGAAATCGCGTATTTTACAATTCAAGAATAGCCTGAAAAGGGTCGTTGCTCGCACCGAAGCTTTTCCAATCTGGAGCTGTTTTTAAATTGCTGATGTCTAGATTGAGTATGGCACTTTCGTGGAAGCTCGCAATTTTTGCGCCGGTTTCGGTCGTTTTCCATTGATCCCAAGTAAATGCTAATCCACCAACGGGAATAATTTTAACCCACATTTTCCAACTTGTAGGCAACCCTTCATCGTTTAAAATCCACAAATAAGCATCTCCAGGCGTAACACCTCCGGAAGTATAACTGATCAGTAAATCTTGTCGGCCGTCGGCATTGGTTACGATTGCTCTACTTGTACCGGGATCAAAAGCTTTACTTGGTGCATTGAGCCAAAAAGAATCATTGCACCAATATTCCCAAGCTTCCAATACGGTTTGCTGAGCAACTTCTCCTTGCAGTTCTACTTGATCTTCCCACGCTCTCCCTTTGAGTTTGTTGATGTCCAGTAAGACTTCTTTATTTTTCCACTTGATTTGGCAAAAGTGGCGATTTTTGTCCCACACAAAATCATGCATTCCTTTAAAAGTCCACTGCACGACGGCGGTTGTATCCCAAGCCTCTTGATTAATTGCGTTGAGCATTTTTTGAGCGAGTGCATCCGCGGCGGGTCCTTCTTTTCCTTGAGGTAAGGCTTCGTTTGTTGCAAAATATCCGATGACTCCGATGCCAACGAGGATCGCGAGTAAAATCAAGAGTCTTTTAATCCATTTCATGTTGTGATATATTAGTAGACTTTATGCTAAAACTATTTTAAAATAAAATCTAGTGTAGGTAATGACTAGTTGTGAGTTGAAACAAGTATCGTGACAAAAAGTTGCCCCTTTCGAGTAATAGCTTAATTCCCTTCGTTGTAAAATAGAAAAAATTGCGAGAAAGCCTTAACGAAGCAGTCGACAAAATAACAATAGGGCTTAAAGGCTTGAAAGATAAGCGCTAAAAGCCGTCGGAGGAAGGAGCATCGAGTGGATTTTATAGGACAAAGGATAAAAATTAAATAGGTTCTTCTATCTTTGCAGCGCAAAACTTAGCGTAGGTTTAGATTACAGTGTACGGAGTTACTTTTTTTTAAATTTAAACCTTCCTAATTAGCTTTAATTTTAAAATCTTCAAGAAAGATGTATAAAGGTAAAAAAGTAATTGTGGTGCTACCAGCGTATAATGCGGCACTGACCCTCGAAAAAACTTATGGCGAAATTCCAATGGACTTGGTAGACGATGTCGTGCTTTGCGATGATGCGAGTAGTGACAATACTTCTGCGTTGGCAAGAAAAATAGGCATTAAGCATGTGATTCGGCATGAGCAAAACCGAGGATATGGTGGAAACCAGAAATCTTTATACAATAAAGCATTAGAATTGGGAGGAGACATTGTAATTATGTTGCATCCCGATTATCAGTATACGCCGATGTTGATTCCTGCGATGGTGAATATTATTGGAGATGAACTTTATCCGGTAGTGTTAGGGTCGAGAATTTTGGGAAGAGGTGCTTTAGCCGGAGGAATGCCCGTGTACAAATACATTGCAAATCGTTTATTGACCTTTACGCAGAATGTTTTGGTCAACTATAAATTGTCAGAATACCATACGGGCTATCGTTCTTTCAGTCGAGAAGTACTAGAGCGCATTAATTTCAATGAAAATTCGGATGATTTTGTTTTTGATAATGAAATGCTTTCTCAAATCATCTATGCAGGTTTTCCAATTGCAGAAGTAACTTGTCCCACAAAATATTTTGAAGAAGCATCGTCAATTAATTTTCAACGAAGTGTAAAGTATGGATTGGGCGTGTTAAGAGTTTCTTTTTGCCACTTTTTACAACGCATCAAACTTGGTCGGTTCAATATGTATAAGAAACCATAAGGTACGGTAAACGCTTATTTACGAGGGAAAGTGAGAATGGGAAGGAATTACTCCTCGATAGAATTGATTGCTTTTCTACCTAGATATATGGCTGCAAGGACGAGGGTGTATGTAAGAGTAGCGGTCATTATTCGGTAGCTAGTTTGATTAGGATTCTTGCCAATTGCAGGGTTTAGCACGCTGCGAAAAAAAATAGCGAAGAACTTTAAATATTTTGTAAAGGTATCATATTTGGAGCTAGAAGTTGTAGGTTCTCACCAACTTTTTATTTGCTAAACTCACACTAACATCATAAACTTAAGGATTATTCTACGAAAAGCCCAACTAAATTTTCTTGGTATAGCATACAAACGACAAATTGTGATTTTAAACTAGGCATTAAGTGATTTTCATCCTACCCAAATTATGGTGATGCCTTGTCAATATTTTGCTACTGCGCGCTGCTTTAAAACTACAAATCCATGACTGTGCATTTAAAAGATTATTTGGCTGCTTGTGTAGATCAATTTAATACGCCCGACTTTATTCCTAACGATCCGATTTCCATTCCTCATCAGTTTTCCAAATTACAAGATATTGAGATCATGGGATTTTGGGTTTCGATGCTCGCTTGGGGACAGCGTAAAACGATTATTAATAAATCGAATGAACTGATTGCGCTGATGGATGGCGCCCCACACGATTTTATCCTCAATCATACAGAAAAAGATCGAGCTGCTTTTTTAAATTTTAAGCATCGTACTTTTCAGCCTACTGATACGCTCTATTTTTTAGCATTTTTTCAATGGTATTACCAGCGGCATCATTCTCTGGAAGAAGCTTTTACCCAATATTTACCAAAGGGAGCCGAAACGGTCGAACAAGCTTTAATTGGCTTTCATAATTTATTTTTCTCCTTGGAAGATGCGCCTCAACGTACTCGCAAGCACATTGCCACTCCCACGCGAAAATCAACTTGTAAACGCTTGAATATGTTTCTACGGTGGATGGTCAGAAAAGATGATCGTGGCGTAGATTTTGGCTTATGGCAAAATATTAAAATGAGTCAGTTATTAATGCCTTTGGATGTACACGTAGATCGAGTCGCTCGGCGACTGAAATTGGTGGAAAGAAAACAAACGGATTGGCGAACGGTTTTAGAATTGACGGAGCGCCTGCGTACCTTAGATCCAATTGATCCCGTAAAGTACGATTTTGCACTCTTTGGCTTGGGCGTTTTGGGGGATCAAGAATTGATAGAAAAAGGAATTTTCCCTCAATCAAAATCAAAGCTATAATCTTGTCTTAGCAGTTTACGCAGTGGTTCGCTAACTATCGAGCTACAAAGCTAAATTCCAAACGAGAAGAGATAAACTCTGGGGATGGATTTCTTAATACTAATCGAATTTTAACCCCAAATTTATCCGCATCAAAATACCGCTTTACATCTGGAAGGTTAGCTGGAATACCTATGGTTGAGCCCACATTATTATCTACTTGCGGATGCCAAAAAACTTCTAGACTCTTGTTTTGATCCTTTTCGTAAATGTCAATCGAAATTTCTTGGATGAAATCGTAATCTGCCTGACCTGAAATTAGAGAATTCAATCGTGCGATCTTAGGGTTGATAGATTTTAAATCAGAAAAACTGATATTATTTTTACTCAAAATAGAATCTGAGAAACTAGAGATATCATCGAAAAAGAAATAATGAGAAGTAAAGGGATTCAATCCGGCCGGAATTTCAAAATCGACAAAGTAAGGCATATCAAATAAGATATCTTCTTCATCTTTTTTACAATTGGTAAACAACAACGCTACCAAACAAATCATTCCTATATATTTCATATCTATTAACGATTAGATTTTTAAATGAGTGGAAGTATTTGATTACTTCACGAGACACGAAAGACGGATCAAGTCCCTAAAACTTATAACTTCCATTTTACAAAAATATTCTTTTGTGAGGACAACTATTTAATATTTTGATAATATTTTCAACTTATTGTCACTACCGTTTCTGCAAATTACGGAATTGGATTCTTTTGCGCAAAGTACCGTTTAGGCTTAACTTTATTTGGAGAATGGCTCAGATATCGGCATTTAGCTACGGCAGAGAAAAAATATTCCAAATTTCAAAACAGTTTCTTAAATATTTGGCTATATTTAAGAAGCTGTTTGAATTACGTGACGCTACCCAATTTTCCCCGTTTTACAAACAAGACAATAGAAAATAGACGCACACTTATTATTAGCTCAATAAGTCGAAACCTAACTTTATCACTCCGAAGTTTTTACAACTTCAAAAATAACATTCACCAAATGGGAGAACAGAAAGTATCTCTTTTAAAAACACAAGCACAAATGCAACGATTTGTGCAGCACCTGTTAAAAGACGTCCATGCTTTAGAATACATGCTCGAAAATGATTGGTTTGAAGAAGGTATCACGAGGATTGGCGCGGAACAAGAAATGTGTTTAGTTTCAAACATTACCTATAAACCGGCCACGATTGCGATGGAAGCTTTGGAGCTTTTGAAAAACTATCCTTGGGCAGAAACGGAACTCGCCAAGTTCAACCTAGAAACGAATATGGTGCCCCGAGAATTAAAAGGGAATTGCCTGAGTAAGATGGAGGGAGAGAATGTGAGTAACTTGAATAAAATTAGAAAAGTACTCAAGCAATTAGATTCGAACCTTGTACTGACCGGAATTTTACCCACGTTGAATAAAGCAGATTTAGGGCTACACAATCTTACACCTAAAAAGCGGTATCACGCTTTGATGAAATCGATCGACGAACAATTAATTGGTAATGCTTACGAATTGCGGTTGTCGGGAATTGATGAATTATTTGTGAAGCATGATTCTCCAATGCTGGAAGCCTGCAATACTAGTTTTCAAGTACACTTGCAAGTCTCTCCCAAAGAGTTCGTCAAAATGTACAATATCTCCCAAACGCTCGCAGCACCGATTATGGCTATCGCTGCAAACTCTCCGCTCGTTTTTGGAAAGCGCTTGTGGCACGAATCTAGAATTGCCTTATTTCAACAATCTTTGGATACGCGTACTTCTCACGATCATATGCGGGAACGTAGCCCGAGAGTAAATTTCGGTAATGATTGGTTGAAAAATTCCATCATGGAAATTTACAAAGAAGATATCGCCCGCTTTAGAGTATTGATTAGTGGCGACGTAGAAGAGGATGCCGTAGATTTGATTGAAAAAGGTAAAGTTCCTAAACTGCGCGCACTGCAAGTTCATAATTCTACCGTGTATCGTTGGAACCGTCCATGCTATGGAATCAGCGATAATGGCAAGCCACACTTACGGATCGAAAATCGAGTTTTAGCCGCAGGACCAACCATCATTGATGAAATGGCGAATGCTACTTTTTGGTTGGGATGTATGGTAGGCATGGCCGATAAATACGAAGATATTACTAAAAATATTGCCTTTGAGGATGTTCGCGATAATTTCTCGAAAGCAGCGCAGTACGGCATTGATACGAAGTTTACTTGGATGAAAGATAAAAAGATCAACGTTTGTGATTTAGTCTTGAAAGAGTTACTTCCATTAGCACGAAAAGGATTAGCAAAACGCAAAGTCCTACAAAAAGATATTGATCGTTATTTAGGAGTAATTGAAGCTCGAGCCAAAAGTCATATGAATGGTGCGCGTTGGCAATTACGATCGTTTACCAAACTGAGCAAAGAGGTCGGAAGAGACGAAGCACTAAGTGTGCTAACGGCCTGTATGGTTAAAAATCAAGAAAAAGAAATGCCAGTACATACTTGGAAACTTCCAGAATTGAGCGACTTAGAAAATTATAAACCTTCAAAGTTGAAAGTAGCCGAATTTATGGCAACGGATCTTTTTACCGTACAAAAAGATGATATCATTGAATTGGTGGCAGAATTAATGGATTGGCGAAAATTGCGATTCATGCCCGTCGAAAATACGAAAGGCAAACTAGTTGGTTTGATTACTTCGAAACTGCTCTTACGTCATTATGTGCGAAGTGCAAAATTAAAAAGTCGAAAGAAACTTACCGTACAAGATATTATGATTGAAGCGCCAATTACGATTACAGCTGACGCCTCAATTTTGGAAGCGCTCAATAAAATGCGGACGAATCGGATTGGTTGTATGCCCGTGGTGCAAGGTGATGAGTTGATTGGTATCATTACGGAGATGGACTTCTTGCGCATTTCTAGTAGATTGATGGAGCGCTTAGATCGCTAAAGTAACGACTGCATCAAAAGAAAGTTAAAAATATTCGAAGAGAAAGTTTATCAAAAAGAACATAAGCACAGTTTTGTAGTGGTTCTTTTTGATAAATTTTTTTTTGTTTGATTTTGATTTTTTACTTTTAGTGCAACTTTTTTAAAAAAAATCTAAAAGCTGAAAAATAATTTTACTTTTCAAAATCTATTATTTTAGAAACTTTTTTTAAAAATAGCAAAATTTCCATTCCTTAGAAGATCAACGTGACAATTTTTATCTCGAACGGAAAGTTCAAATTAGCAACAGCGATACTCAAATTATTTTGTGAAGTGGCGGTGCATTAAACAAAGCCCTTTGTAGTTTTGTTGCTATTCCTAAAGAGGAGTAGCAATTTTGGTTTAAAAATATTATTTTTGTACTCGCATCAAGAGGATGACCATTGGGAAAGCCAAGGTTTTCCTTTCCGCAATTATCTAGTTTACCTTTAAACAAAAAAAATTATGCCATTTGACATTGATATGATTAAGGCTTTTTACGAAGCCCTTCCTACAGTGGTGGACAAGGTTCAAAAACGTTTGAAACGTCCCTTGACACTTTCTGAAAAAATTCTTTACGCACACCTTCATCCAGAATCAAGGTTGAAAAAATATAAGCGTGGTAAAGATTACGTCTTCTTTGCTCCCGACCGAGTAGCGATGCAAGACGCAACTGCGCAAATGGCATTGCTGCAATTTATGATGGCAGGTAAAGATAAAGTAGCGGTACCTTCTACCGTACACTGTGACCACTTGATCCAAGCAAAAGTTGGAGCTGAAAAAGATTTACAAAATGCAATCAATACCAGTTCAGAAGTTTTTAACTTCTTAGAATCTGTTTCTGACAAATATGGAATTGGTTTCTGGAAACCTGGTGCAGGAATTATTCACCAAATCGTTTTAGAAAATTATGCTTTCCCTGGAGGAATGATGATCGGTACCGATTCTCATACGCCTAACGCTGGTGGTTTAGGAATGATTGCGATTGGCGTAGGTGGCGCGGATGCAGTGGATGTAATGGCAGATATGCCTTGGGAATTAAAAATGCCAAAATTGATTGGGGTTAAATTAACGGGGGAACTATCAGGTTGGACTTCTGCCAAGGATGTCATTTTGAAAGTAGCAGGAATCCTTACGGTAAAAGGTGGAACCGGTGCTATCGTAGAATATTTTGGTCCTGGTGCTAAAAAACTTTCTTGTACGGGGAAAGGTACAATCTGTAACATGGGAGCAGAAATTGGAGCAACAACTTCTACTTTCGGTTTTGATCCTGCTATGGATCGCTATTTAAGAGCAACGGGTAGACCAGAAGTTGCACGGATGGCGAAGAAAGTAAAAAAATATCTTACGGGAGATCCAGAATGTTACAAACAACCAGAAAAGTATTTCGATCAAGTCATCGAAATTAACTTGTCAAAATTAGAACCACACATCAACGGTCCTTTCAGTCCTGACCGCGCTTGGCCAATTTCTGAATTTGCGAAAGCGGTCAAGGAAAATGATTTCCCACAAAAATTGGAAGTAGGTTTGATCGGATCTTGTACAAACTCTTCTTACGAAGATTTGGATCGCGCAGCTTCTTTGGCTAAACAAGCCGTTAAGAAAAAATTAATGGTGAAATCTGAATTTACCGTTACACCAGGTTCTGAACTAATTCGCTATACCGTAGAACGAGATGGTTTATTAAAAGCCTTCGAAGAAATGGGTGGAATGGTTTTAGCCAACGCTTGTGGTCCTTGTATTGGTCAATGGGCGAGACACTCTGATGATCCAACCAGAAAAAATTCTATTATTACTTCGTTCAATCGGAACTTCTCTAAACGAAACGATGGTAATCCAAATACACACGCTTTCGTTGCTTCTCCTGAGATCGTAACGGCAATGTCCATTGCAGGAGACCTTACTTTTAATCCACTTAAAGATCGATTGGTCAATGCAGACGGAAAAAGAGTGAAGCTAAGTCCTCCTAAAGGAGTTGAATTACCTCCTAAAGGTTTTGAAGTAGAAGATGCTGGTTTTAATCCACCGGCGGAAGATGGTAGTAGCGTAGTAGTGAAAGTGGCTAAGAAGTCAGATCGCTTACAATTATTAAAGCCTTTTGAACCGATTACCAAAAATGACCTTACGGGGATGCGTTTGTTGATCAAGCCAAAAGGAAAATGTACAACGGATCATATTTCAATGGCAGGACCTTGGTTGAAATATCGAGGACATTTAGAAAATATTTCTAAAAACTGTTACATCGGAGCAATCAACTACTTCAACGGAGAACCGAATAAGGTACTCAACGTAGTGGCTACGAAGAAAGGAAAATATATGGCAGTTCCAGATTCTGCAAAATATTATAAGAAAAAAGGAATTGGAACGATCATCTTCGGAGAAGAAAATTTAGGAGAAGGATCTTCTCGAGAACACGCAGCGATGGAGCCTAGATTTTTGGGGGTACACGCAGTTGTTGTAAAATCTTTTGCTAGAATTCACGAGACAAACTTGAAGAAGCAAGGAATGTTGGCACTTACTTTTGTTAATAATAAAGATTACGAAAAAGTACGTCAAGATGATTTGATTGATATCGAAGGGTTTGAGAGTTTTGCACCAGGCAAAAACTTAACGATTGTTTTGCATCATGCTGATGGTACAACGGAGAAATTCGAAGTAGCACACACTTATAACGAAGCCCAAATCGAATGGGTGAGAGCAGGAAGTGCACTTAATAAAATTAGAAAAGACGCAGGAGTATCATAAGTTAAACGGTAGTCCTTTTTAGGCGAAGGCTCAACTTGTCGTAAGGTAAGTTGAGCCTTTTTGTTTTGTAATAAGAATAAGTTGTTTTTTAAATTTGTGACTCCTTTTGATTATATTCGTCAAACATACTGAGTAAACAAAATTATTAATCAACTAAACACAAGCCTAATGATTCAGGAATTTAAAGATTTTATTATGAAGGGGAATGTGCTAGAGCTAGCCGTAGCGGTTATTATCGCCGGAGCTTTTGGTGCTGTTATTACTTCGTTTACCGCCGATATTTTAATGCCTCCCATCGGGAAAGCATTGGGTGGTGTAGATTTTAATGAGCTACAATATGTAATTGATCCCGCAGTAGCGGAAGTAAAAAGCGCAACTGGTGAAGTTGTCACTGCTGGAAAAGATGCGGTAGCAATCCGTTATGGTAAATGGATCAATACTATTATTGACTTTTTGATTATTGCCTTTATTCTATTTTTGATTGTACGATCGTACAATAAAGCTAATCCAGAACCGGAGCCAGAACCAGCTCCAGAACCAGGACCAACACAAGAAGAGTTACTTGCTCAAATTCGAGATCTCTTAGCGAAGCGCTAAGCTTGAATAAAAGAATTCTTTAATAAAAAACGCCGCTGCTAGTCTAAGACTGGCAGCGGCATTTTTATTGCTAATATTATTAGCTATTATTCTCTTCGTCTCTCAACTTCCGCCGCAAAATTTTACCGACGTTAGATTTTGGAAGTTCTTCTCGAAATTCGACCGCCTTGGGTACTTTATATCCTGTTAAATGCTCCCGACAAAAACTAATTAAATCTTCCTTCGTTAAAGAACTGTCTTTTTTTACAACGTAGATTTTGACAACTTCTCCAGACTTAGCGTCGGGAATGCCAACGGCTGCTAGTTCTGATACTTTCGGATGCATAACAAGGACTTCTTCAATTTCATTAGGATAGACATTAAAACCAGACACTAGGATCATATCTTTTTTGCGATCAACAATTTTGAAGAAACCGTCTTCTGCCATTGTACCGATATCACCCGTACTTAACCAACCATCCGTCGTCAAAACTTCCTTTGTAGCCTCTATCCGATTGTAATATCCTTTCATCACTTGTGGTCCCTTTACTTGGATTTCACCAACCTGTCCTACGGTAAGCGGATGCCCTTGTTCGTCCACGATTCGCATATCGGTAGAAGGCACGGGAACACCGATCGTTCCCAGTTGACCGGAATCATCGAGTGGGTTAACGCAGACGACCGGAGAAGTTTCGGTCATTCCAAAACCCTCTGAGAGTGGGATACCCGTAACAGACTTCCATCTTTCGGCAACGGCTTTTTGAACAGCCATACCACCACCGATGGTAATTTTTAAACTACTAAAGTCTAAGGCTGCAAAATCTTTATGATTGAGTAACGCATTAAAAAGTGTATTTACACCAGAAATTAAGCTAATCGGATATTTTTTAATCGGTTCCATCACCGTCGGTAAATCTCGTGGATTGGTGACCAATACGTTGAGCGTCCCAATACTCATCAAAGCCAAGCAATTGACAGAAAAGGCGAAGATGTGGTACATTGGTAGGGGAGATAAAGCTACCTCTTTTCCTTCTTTTAAAAAGGGTAACATAATCGCACGAATCTGTTGCATATTTGAAATCAAGTTGCGATTTGTCAACATGGCTCCTTTGGCTACTCCTGTGGTACCGCCGGTGTATTGTAATAAAATAGTATCGTCTGGTTTACCGTGATGCGGCGTTAGACTAAATTTTTTCCCCTCTTTGATCGCAGTGGTAAAAACGACCGTGTTAGGAATATTAAAAGCGGGCACCATGCGCTTAAATTTGCGCACCACGAAATTGACTATCGTTCCTTTGACCATTCCGAGCATTCCTCCGACACTCGTCAGAATGACGGTTTTAATTTTTGTAGCGCCAAGTACTTTTTCAAGATTAGCAGCAAACAATTCTGAGATTACAATCGCTTTGACACCTGCATCTTTAAACTGATGTTCCATTTCTCGTGGCGTGTAAAGTGGATTGGTGTTGACAACAATTAAACCTGCTCGTAAAGCACCAAATAAAGCAATCGGATATTGTAGCATATTTGGCATCATCAGTGCAATCTTATCTCCAACTTCCAAGCCTCGTGATTGTAAGTAAGCAGCGAAAGCGATGGATTTTTTATCGACTTCATCGAAAGTGATAGCTTTGCCCATACAAGCAAAAGCATCTTGCTTACGATATTTTTCGAAGGTCTCTTCAAATAAGTCGACGAGACAATTGTAAGCTTCAGGATTAATGTTAGCAGGAATTCCGTTCGGGTAATTTTTTAGCCAAGGCCGTTCTTCTGACATAGGTAGCGTGTATTTTATTGCGAATATAAAAGAACGCGAATTGATACTATCTGCACATTTCATCTTTCAATCGGGTGCATTTCCTAAACGTAAGGAGGATCAGTTGCGTTATTTGCGTCATTAAATTAGCCAAAAAAATACAATTTTCTAGTGTTTCCTCCAAAACTACTGAAATTAAAGCGTAGCGCGTAGGTTCCGCCATCTGCTTTAAGATCACTAACCCGTTAATTTTCAAGCCCCTTAACTTTTTTTAACCATAAAAAAAATGTACCTTTGCACCGCTAAAAATATTTCTTAACCTCGTCTCAATAGAACTTGAGACTACAAACGAAGATTCTTATATATGTCAGACGAAAAGAATCTTGATAATCAGGAGCTTACACCAAAAGCTACTGATGCGACAGCTCCCTCAGCGGAAAAGACTGTTGAATCAACGACCGAAGCGGTTGTTGAAAAACCCACTGCTCACGATGATTTTGATTGGTCACAAGATAGAAGACACTCTCTTCCGTACAGTGAATCAGAAATCGAAACTTACCTTAACCAGTACGAATCTACGCTTTCTTCCGTTTTAGAAAACGAAATCGTAAAGGGTAAAGTATCTGCGATTGGATCAAGCGGTGATGTTGTTTTAGATATTAATTTCAAATCAGACGGTCTAGTACCGCTTTCTGAATTTAGAGATTTACCAGACCTCAAAATTGGGGACATGGTAGAAGTATACGTAGAACAGCAAGAAGATGATCGTGGACAATTAGTATTGTCACGACGTAAAGCAAAATTACTACGAGCTTGGGAAAGTATCGTGGATTCTTACAACAACGGCACCGTTATTCAGGGTGTTGTAATCAGTAAGACGAAAGGTGGATTAATCGTAGATGCAGGTGGATTGGAAACATTCTTACCCGGATCACAGATTGATATCAAGCCGATCATCGATTACGATGCGTACGTTGGTAAGAAGATGGAATTTAAAGTGGTAAAAATCAATGAGCAGATCAAGAATGCCGTTGTTTCTCACAAAGCCTTGATCGAAAGTGATTTGGCAGAACAAAGAGAAGCAATCATCGGTAGCCTTGAGAAAGGTCAAGTACTTGAAGGAATCGTTAAGAATATTACGGATTTCGGTGCTTTCCTTGATTTAGGTGGTGTTGATGGATTACTTTATATTACGGATATTTCTTGGGGTAGAATCTCTCACCCGAGTGAAATTCTTGCTTTGAATCAGAAAATCAACGTAGTTGTACTTGATTTTGATGAGAACAAAAAACGAATTTCTCTTGGTCTGAAGCAGTTACAAGCTCACCCGTGGGAAGTATTGACAGAAAATATGCAAGAGGATAGCTTGGTGACGGGTAAAATCGTTAACATTGAGGACTATGGTGCTTTCCTTGAAATTCAGCCTGGTGTAGAAGGTTTGATCCACGTTTCGGAAGTTACTTGGAGCAATCAACCAATCAACGCTAGAGAGTTTTTCAAATTAGGACAGAATTATGATGCGAAGATCGTTACCATCGACCGCGAAGATCGTAAGATGTCTTTAAGTATCAAGAAAATTTCTCAAGATCCTTGGAGCGAAATTGGAACTAAATTCCCAGTAGATAGCCGCCACACAGGCGTTGTCAAAAACTTAACTCCTTACGGCGTATTCGTCGAATTGGAAGAAGGTATCGGTGGAATGGTTCACATTTCTGATCTTTCTTGGACAAAACGTTTCTCTCACCCTTCTGAATTTACTAAAGTAGGTAATGACATCGAAGTGGTGATCCTAGAAATTGATAAAGATAATCGTAAATTATCATTGGGACATAAGCAAATCGAAGAAAATCCATGGGATACTTTCGAATCTGTATTCCCAATCGGTTCTTACCACGAAGCTACTATCTTACGTAGAGATGATCGAGGTGCAATTGTACAATTGCCTTACGGTTTGGAAGCTTTCGCTCCAATCAAGCACGTGAAGAAGGAAGACAATACTTTAGCAGAAGTTGACGAAACGTTGACGGTAAAAGTAATTGAATTCAACCGAGATGATAAGCGTATTTTAGTATCTCACTTAAGATATCTCGATGATATCAAGCGAGAAGCTGATGATGCCGTACGGAAAGAAAAAACGGAAGAACGTCAACAAACTAGAAGCGCGGTTAAAAACCAGCAATCAAAGGTTGAACGTACTACCTTAGGAGAATTAGATGCTTTCTCTCAATTGAAACAACAACTTAAAGATGACGCTGTTGCGGCGAGCACTGCTCCTACACCAAAGGACAAAGTAGCTGCTGCTGCTGAGGTTGAAGAAGAGGTTGAAGAAACAGTCGAGGAAGTAAAAACAGAAACTGTTACAACTAGCGATGATCTCAAGAAAATCGAAGGAATCGGTCCTAAGATTGCGGAGTTATTGCAAAATGACGGTATCAAAACCTTCAAGGAACTTTCGGAAGCTACTGTCGATAGAATCAAAGAGATTCTTACCGCAGCAGGAAGCAGATACAAAATGCATGACCCAACAACTTGGCCAGATCAAGCTAAAATGGCTGCCAACGGAGAATGGGACAAATTAAAAGAATGGCAAGATTCTTTACAAGGTGGTAAAGAATAATTAGCATAAAATTCTTTGGTACTTCGGTACTATTAAATCCCTGATTAGTTTCTAATCGGGGATTTTTTTTTATTTTTAATCAAAATAATTTCTTATTCACTTAGCTAGTAACTTAATATGATGAAATCAAACGCCTTTTACCTGCTCTTTACCTTATGTTTGCTCTTTGGAGCTTGCCAATCTGAACCACAAAGTACTTCTACCACAACTGCCGACGGTACAGTAGTACGTAGTGAAAAAGCGGACGTGACAAACTTTGCCAAAAAACTAGCAGCCACACCCAATGCTCAACTAATTGACGTCCGTACTCCTCAAGAATTTAATCAAGGACACTTGGATAATGCAGTAAACATCAATTATCACGATGATTTTTTTATTGAAAAATTACAAAAATTAGATCGAGAAAAACCACTCTTCGTTTATTGCCAAAGTGGTGGAAGAAGCGGAAAGACCTGCCACAAGTTAAAGAAAATGGGATTCAAAGAAATTTATGATATGGAGGGAGGTTACTTAGCCTGGGAAGCGAAAGAATAAGATAACTTGTCGTAGAATAAGAACACCAATTTTTCAAATGAATTCGAGTATGAGTTTCACGAAATAGGGGATTATTCTCGTTTTGTTTAATTTTTATTGCTAAAATAACACAAAAGGTTAAACAAAACTGATCAGGGACTGTTACAAAATGGTATTTATTCAAACTGAAACCGTTGTGTGGTTTGGCTTATTTTTTCGCCGTACGACCTATTAAATTACAAAAAGCGACCTCCTAAATGGCAAAAAAAGTCATCGTTATCGGTTCGGGCTTTGCAGGAATTTCTGCCGCCTCTTTCATGGCCCAACGTGGTTACGACGTTACTGTACTAGAAAAAAACCTAGTTCCCGGTGGTCGAGCACGACAGTTCTCCGAAGCAGGGTTTACTTTTGATATGGGACCAAGTTGGTATTGGATGCCAGAAGTTTTTGAAGATTACTTTGCAAACTTTGGTAAGAAAACGAGCGATTATTATGATCTTATTCGTTTGGATCCTTCTTATTCTGTTTTTTTTAGTGCAGAGCATCGTATGGACGTGCCCGCTAAAATGGAAGCGCTCTACGAAATGTTTGAAAAGTATGAGCCCGGCAGTAGTCCCAAGTTGAAAAAATTTCTGGCGGAAGCCAAATATAAATACGACGTTGGCATTAAAGAATTTGTACAAAAGCCAGGACATTCCATTTTTGAATTTGCTGACCTGCGCGTTGTCAGTAGTTTATTTAAGTTACAGATGTTTCAATCTGTTTCTAAAGAAATCCGAAAGTTATTTAGTAATGAGCAATTGATCCAATTGCTAGAATTTCCCGTGCTATTTTTGGGGGCAACACCACAGAATACGCCCGCACTTTATAGTTTGATGAATTATGCTGATATGTCTTTAGGTACTTGGTATCCAAAAGGCGGAATGTATAAAATTATCGAAGGTATGTTGAACTTAGCGGAGGAGTTGGGCGTCAAAGTAATTTGTGGACAAGAGGTAACGAAGATCGAAGTGGAGAATGGCGTGGCGACAAAAGTAGTAACGAAAGATCAAGCTTATTCGGTAGATGTCGTCATTGGCGGTGCGGATTACCACCACGTAGAGCAACACTTGCTTGAAGAGAAATATAGAAATTATACAGAAACTTACTGGGATAAACGAACGATGGCACCTTCTAGCCTTTTGTTTTATCTAGGGATCAATAAAAAGCTTAAAAATTTAGAACACCATAATCTATTTTTTGATCAAGATTTTGAGCAACACGCCATCGAAATCTACGATGATCCAAAATGGCCAAGCAATCCTTTGTTCTATGCTTGTTGCCCAAGTCAAACGGATGATAGTATCGCTCCTGCTGACGGGGAAAATTTATTTTTGTTAATTCCACTAGCACCAGACCTAGAAGACACGGAAGCATTACGGGAAAAGTACTACCATATCATAATGGATCGACTAGAACAAATCACCGGACAGCGTGTTAGAGAGGCAGTAGTTTACAAAAGGTCCTTTGCTCACAAAGACTTTAAAAGTGATTACCACGCATACAAAGGTAATGCTTATGGCTTAGCGAATACTTTATTACAGACTGCTTTTTTAAAGCCCAAGCTTAAGTGTAAGAAAGTTAAAAATTTATTTTTCACGGGTCAATTAACTACACCTGGTCCAGGTGTACCACCATCAATTATTTCTGGACAGGTAGTGGCTCGAGAAATTCATAAATTAATCAAACCCTAAGCAAAATCATATGATAGAATTATTCGATAAAACTTGTGTTGAGTGCAGTCAGTTGATTACTGAACGTTACAGTACTTCTTTCTCAATGGGGATTCGACTTTTTGATAAAAAATACAGAGGACCAATTTATAGTATATATGGTTTTGTTCGTTTTGCGGATGAAATTGTAGATACCTTTCACGATCATCGTAAGGAAGAATTATTAAATGAATTTCGGAAAGACACTTATAAGGCTATTGAAACCGGGATTAGTCTTAATCCCGTTTTACACGCTTTTCAGCAAGTTGTGAATAAATATAACATTGAGCGAGACTTAATCGACGCTTTTTTGGATAGTATGGCAATGGATCTTCACTTTCATAAATACAACGATGAATTTTACAAAACTTATATTTACGGTTCTGCGGAAGTAGTCGGTCTAATGTGCCTGAAAATATTTTGTGCTGGAGACGCTACCGAATATGAACGACTCAAAGCTACGGCTTGTAGCTTAGGATCTGCTTTTCAGAAAATAAATTTCCTCCGAGACATTAAGAGTGATTTTGATGATCGTGGTCGAGTTTACTTCCCAGGGGTAGATTTTTTAAACTTTACAAATGAGGACAAGGTCAATATCGAATTAGACATTAAGAAAGATTTTGACCATGCTTATACAGGGATCGTAGAATTACCGAGCGGTGCTCGTCTGGGAGTATACTTAGCATACGTATATTACATCAATTTATTCCAAAAGATAAAACGCTCGACGGCCAATCGTTTAAAAGAAGAACGAATTCGAGTCAATGATGGTAAGAAAGTATATTTACTCTTTAGCTCTGCGCTACGGAATACACTCAATATTTTATAAGAAATTTTACAGGAAGCTAAAGCTTAAACTTTGAATACTTTATCCTCTAGTGTTAACAAACTTCCAGCGGTGCTGCGATTAGCCATACTTTTCGCTCCACTCATTTTGCTAGTACTAGCTTGGGTAAGTTCTTTTGTTCAAACCGATAACCTGATCTTTAGCGTTGATCAAGTATATCTTTTTTCTTTTTTAGAAACAAAATGGCTCTATAGCTATTTACATATCTTCACCTTTGTTCCCGTTTTCTGCCTTAGTTTTGATCGGCGAGTCGCTTTTTATAAAAATTGGAAAAGCTTATTTCCTGCAATCACTGTTGTTGCCGTATTCTTTATTATTTGGGATGTACTTTTTACCCAGATGGGAGTTTGGGGCTTTAATCCCGACTATATAAGTGGAATCTCTTTTTTCTATCTACCTTTTGAGGAAATCTTATTTTTTTTTACGGTTCCTTTTGCTTGTACCTTCATTTATGAATGTTTAAACTATTATTTCCCCAAAGATTATCTCGCTTCTATCGAACCTTACTTAACGCCTATTCTAATTTTAATTTTCCTCAGTATTGGTACGATTTACTATACTAACCTTTATACTACTACTACCTTTTTATTATCAGGTTTTGTACTCCTCTGTCATTGCTTCTATGGTGAAGCCGCTTTTAGGAAACGATTTTATTTAGCCTATTTAGTTAGCTGGATACCTTTTATGTTGGTAAATGGTGCTCTAACGGGGTCTTATACAAATGCTCCAGTCGTAGTATACAATCCTGCTGAATATCTAGGTGTGCGCTTAACCTCCGTTCCTTTAGATGATTCGATCTATTCTTTTGCGATGCTTTTCTCTGTGATGTGGCTATACGAAAGACTGAAATCAGCTAAGCATAAATAGTTTCCCAAGTCTTGATAAAGTAGCCTTACTTCAAATCAAGGTTTCCTTCAAACAATCTTACCAGCGATCTCAAATCTATTTTAATCTTTAGGTTTTACCTCTTCCTCTTTACAAACGCAGCAATAGCTCAAACAGGATTTTATAAAAATGCTACTTCCTAAGTCCTTTGCTTAGGAAGGCTTTGAGTAACGAAGAGACTGCTCAAAAGATGATGCAAGTTAATGAGTGAATTAATTTGCTTTGCTACTTATCTTCTATCCATAATCAATAATTTCTGACGTTCGAAGTATTGCGAAGAAGGAAATATGCTTCTTTTACCAGAAAAAAGGAGTGGAAGCGCAAAACAGCTTCCATTAATTTCCCTTTTTAAGCTCGCTTTTTGCTTAAACTAAGACTTTAAGTCCTCCTTAAAATGAGGATAAAATAAATAATCAAAAAAACTTTAAATTTTTTTTAGTCTAATATAAAATTTTTGTAGAATATAATGCATTATTAAGTAAATGTTTGTGAAATAAGATTTTGAATATCCGTTTTTTGGATGGAAAAAATTCGGTGATAAGACTTTTATTTTCTTTTATTCGATATTAACTCTTGTTTGTAAAGATAATTTTATGTAGATTTGCATTCGCTTTTGAAGAAAGGCATACAGCACTTTAAATAGTGACAAAAATACTGGCTGAAAATTCTTCTAGTAGTAGAAGAAAACTAAGCTGAAAAGTTCATTGACAGTGAGAAGCAAATTACTAATTTTAAGAAGAGAAGAAGTAATTAGCACGCGTAACTATGATGATTTACGATATTAAATATTGTAAGATTATCAGTAAGATTTTTCGAAATCATTGAGACTATTATGAGAGTAATAGTACACAACTCAAAGCTACCTGAAATTCGAAGTTAGATTGATTTAACGGTTTACCGTTAAGGATATTTACTTCAAAATTTGAAACAGGTCAAACTAAAGTTTGTAAAAGTCAAAGAAACGGTTCAGTCTACGGACTGAACAAAAGAACTTTTACTATGGAGAGTTTGATCCTGGCTCAGGATGAACGCTAGCGGGAGGCTTAATACATGCAAGTCGAGGGGCAGCATAGGACTTCGGTTCTGATGGCGACCGGCGAACGGGTGAGTAACGCGTACACAACCTACCCTTAAGTGGGGGATAGCCTCGGGAAACTGAGATTAATACCCCATAGTATTATTTTTACTATGTAGAGATAATTAAAGCTTCGGTGCTTAAGGATGGGTGTGCGTCCTATTAGATTGTTGGTGAGGTAACGGCTCACCAAGTCGACGATAGGTAGGGGGCGTGAGAGCGTGACCCCCCACACGGGTACTGAGACACGGACCCGACTCCTACGGGAGGCAGCAGTAAGGAATATTGGACAATGGAGGCAACTCTGATCCAGCCATCCCGCGTGCAGGATGACGGCCCTATGGGTTGTAAACTGCTTTTGTTAGGGAAGAAACACTTAGATTTATCTGAGTCTGACGGTACCTAAAGAATAAGCACCGGCTAACTCCGTGCCAGCAGCCGCGGTAATACGGAGGGTGCAAGCGTTATCCGGAATCACTGGGTTTAAAGGGTGCGTAGGCGGCATCATAAGTCAGAGGTGAAAGCCCGCAGCTAAACTGCGGAATTGCCTTTGATACTGTGGAGCTTGAATAAGGCTGAGGTTAGCGGAATGTGTCATGTAGCGGTGAAATGCATAGATATGACATAGAACACCAATTGCGAAGGCAGCTAACTAGACCTTTATTGACGCTGAGGCACGAAAGCGTGGGGAGCGAACAGGATTAGATACCCTGGTAGTCCACGCCCTAAACGATGCTTACTCGATGTTTGGATTTCGGTCTGAGCATCCAAGTGAAAACGTTAAGTAAGCCACCTGGGGAGTACGTTCGCAAGAATGAAACTCAAAGGAATTGACGGGGGTCCGCACAAGCGGTGGAGCATGTGGTTTAATTCGATGATACGCGAGGAACCTTACCTAGGCTCTAATGTTAGCGCTATCTGGTGAAAGCCGGAGTTCCTTCGGGACGCGAAACAAGGTGCTGCATGGTTGTCGTCAGCTCGTGCCGTGAGGTGTTGGGTTAAGTCCCGCAACGAGCGCAACCCCTAT
>JBGCFY010000049.1:0-9489 GCA_045110315.1 Saprospiraceae bacterium | reverse complement strand
GAATATTTCATTTATGATCCTGTTACGGAACAGCGTTCTCCCAACTTTGAAATTAAAGATGAAGTCTTCGAGACCGTTTTACAAGCTGCGACTAAAATGTTTTACTATAACCGTTGCAACATCCCTAAAACGGCACCTTACGCCGCAAGCAATTGGACCGACGCCATGTCTTTTGACAATCCTTTGCAAGATGGCAATTGTCGTTACGTTAATGATCAAAATAATGCTAGTTTAGAAAAAGATTTACGCGGCGGATGGTTCGATGCCGGCGATTATAATAAATATGTAACCTTTACCCATTCTACCCTACACGATTTGCTTTGGGCGTACCAAGAAAATCCTGCTGTTTTTGGTGACAACTGGAATATTCCGGAAAGTGGCAATGGCATTCCCGATATTCTTGACGAAATAAAATGGGAATTGGATTGGTTGCTAAAAATGACCAATCCGGATGGTTCCGCCCATATTAAAATGGGTAGTATTAGTTACAGTGAAAATGTCTCGTCTCCACCAAGCGCCAATACAGACCCTCGATATTATGGACCAACTTGTACTTCCGCTTCCATTTCGAATGCTAGTGTATTTGCACACGCCGCAAAAGTTTTTGAAGAATTTGCCAGCATGAGTGCTTATAGCAATACTTTAAAAACCAATGCTACCAATTGTTGGAATTACGTTTTACCTGCTTTAAATAATAATACCTTAGAAACGGATTGTGACGATGGCACCATTAAAGCAGGAGATGCCGATTGGACGGTAGATGAGCAAAAAGAATTTGCGGTGGGTGCTGCGGTTTATTTGATGCAACTCCACGGTGACAATAGTTACAATCAGTATGTAATGAGCCACCTCAATGATACGGAGGCAATTGATAATAGTTATTGGGGGGCAGGAAAAACGGTAACGCACGACGCGTTACTGTTGTACACCACCCTCAGCGATGCCGATGCAACGGTTTCGAATCAGATTACAAGTTCTTTTGGTACGATGGCAAGCAACAATTGGGAAAATTTCTTTGGCACCAATGCGCTTGACCTTTATCGATCGTATATGCCTGATTATAGTTACCATTGGGGAAGTAATCTTTCTAAAGCGAGATATGGCATTCTAAATTTACAATTGGTCAACTATAATATTAATCCTGCGTCGACAAGCGACTACCAAGCAAAAGTTGCCACGCAAATGCATTATTTCCACGGTGTTAATCCGATGGGACTAGTTTACCTTTCTAACCTTTACGGTCTTGGTGGCGATCGTTGTGTCAACGAAATTTACCACGGTTGGTTTGCTGATGGCACGGACTACGATCACGCCCTTACTTCGCTTTACGGACCTGCTCCAGGCTTTTTATCTGGTGGTGCGAATAAGAATTTCACGGTTACGACCTTAACACCTCCTTACGGTCAACCAATCCAAAAAAGTTACTTAGATTTCAATGATGACTTTCCTAATAACTCTTGGGAAATTTCTGAACCTGCTATTTATTATCAAGCGGCATACATTCGCTTATTGGCTTCGCAAGTAAAAGCGTTAGCGACTACCGTATTGCCGGTAGCGTTGACCTATTTCAAGGTCAATGTAACGGCGGAGAAGCAAGTGGAGCTTCGTTGGAAATCTGCCAGTGAGGTTAATAATGATTATTACGAAATTCAGCGGAGCAAGAATCGACAGCAGTTTGAAACCATTGGCTTTGTGGATGGTTTGGGTAATTCGAATGTTGGTGCTGCATATACTGCGATGGATACGACGCCTTATCAAGGTATTTCCTATTATCGCATCAAGCAAGTGCATTTTGATGGCAGTTATACTTATTTCCCCATTCGAGTAGTCTCGATTGATGATCCTTCTTTGCAGGTCAGTTTACAGCCAAATCCAGCGCGGCAACAAACGCTGGTAAACATTGCCTCTAGCGTTCGTGATCAGTCACAACTAGAAGTTATTTCCGCAGATGGAAAAGAAGTTTTCCGAATAGATCAATTAAATATTAGAAAAGGAGAAAATCAAATTAGCCTCAATTTGGCGGAGCTATCGCCGGGGATTTATTTTGTAAAAATAAATTACCTGACGAGTGGCAAGTACACTGTCAATAAACTTGTGGTGAGATAATTTGATTGTTTTTTGTTTGCGCTACTAAGTAGATTATTTTGGTACAAAAAACGAGCGTTATCATTTCTCCTTACCCAAGGATTTGATTCCATTGTACCCATTTAGGTAGCAGTCGTTTGAAAGTCTACTTCAAAAGAACGAGCCCTTAGGAAAGTCATCTACTTTTTTGAGGGCTTTTCTTTTTGCTAATCACCACGTCATCAATCCATAATTTTCGCGTCCCGCCTCCTTCTTGGTAATCTACCCAACCAAGGGATAGTTTTTCTACCACGGGAAAAAGCCACTGACCTTGCGTACCATTTTCGACACAACCTTCTCCCCTGCCATCAATAGTAAGCGCTTCGATAAGTTTCCCGTCAAGCCATAATTTCATTTGGTTTTGAGGACCATTAAATTCCCATGCTAAGGAAAACCATCGACCTTCAGGAATCGGTATTGGCGCGTGTTGCCAGCAATCTGATGTTACACCTTGAGTATCATAATTAGCCATGAGCTGCTTTTGATGTTGTCCGCCATAACGTACTTCAGCTCTAAAGTTCTGTCCAGCGACTTTTCCTGAACTTTGAATCATCGTCCAATGGATGCCATCGGGAGAAGCAGTTTCAAGATACATATTTAATTTACCAAAATATTGATTTCCCAACAAAGGAAAAATCGTTTCCAATGCTAAAAATGCTCGATTGGCATATCCTTCTCCTGAGATAAACTGCACTGCCTGTCGACCAGAAAAAGCGTTTGTCTCGTCAATTCGGATAGCTCCAGCTCCAGCGGTAGTCCAAGGCCCTTGTGTTATTTTCCCCAATGGATAGCTTTCAAAATCATCTTGAAATAAAATGACCGCCTCTTCTTGACAAGCCAAGCTGAAACAAAGAATAAGCAATAAAAAATAACGAAATAAAGTATAAACCATCGTATAAATTGAGGTTGTTTAATAAAATATTGAAGTTGTTTTAAAATGGGGGTTGAAATTAGTTGTAAGCGCGTGGTTTTCAAGAGGAAGCTCCATTTTTTTTTCGTAGCCATAGCTCCGGAGAAAAAAATTAGCTGAAATATTGGAAATCAATGGCTTGCAAATAAATCATCTATCTATTTTAAAACAACTTCATTAAAAACTACAAAATTCTAGCCTCGAATCCAGTACTTTATAAATTTAAAATTCTTCCAAAATTAATTGTTTTGCCGCCGCAAAATTGAGCAAAACAATCCAAGATAGTACACAGAGTAGCGTTATTTTTTGCAAACTAGCCAGATGATATAAGCCATGTCCGGTATAATAGATATAGTTATTCAGTCCCAATAAAACAAGACAAATTCCCCCTGTCATTTGCCAAATACTACGGCGACTTCTCACAATTACTTTGAGCATGCCCACTACTGCAAAAAGCCCAAAAACGCTCGACAAAATGGTCATAAGATCATGCCACTCGGTGACGATCAATGCTCCAAAAGACATTGCAATCGTTCCAGAGATCCGAATAGTACACTTCCAAAAATTAGGTATTGAAAATGCGGCAGAAAAAATAAAAAAGAAAAGTGTTAGACTAAGACAGGCTAACCAAGTAGCCGCAATGGCGAAAGGTCTTGCCGGATTAAAGGCACCATTGATGGCTTGGAGATTAAAAAGGTTACACCAATAATTATGTCGCCAATCAAAACCTACCGTCTGAGCATCGAGTGGCGAGCCTCCGGGATAGTGTGCTGCGGCAAAACATGAAAGTCCAACAAAAAGCAGCAGACCAATTGTTGGAGTGTAATATCCTATTTTTTTAAGGAGCGTTGACAATGTCTTGAAGTTGTTCCACACAAAGTTAATAGCGGTAAAGAACGGTATTTATTTTTTCTTTAAGTACATGGTTTTGAGTACCATTTGACCTTTACCAACTCTGCATTCGATTTCTTTGTCGTTACCCGTAAGACGAATATTTTTGAACACAGTTCCTCGTTTAAGATTTGTGGAAGTTCCTTTTACTTTTAGATCTCTCGTCAACTGTACCGAGTCCCCTTCGCTAAGTACATTCCCGTTACTATCTTTTACTACAATATCATCCATCCGTAAGCGTCGTTTTTAGTTTAGAAATTATTTCCATTATCCTACAAACTTACACCAATTCTGTAAGATTATGAAAACTCAGTCAAGTTAAAAGAATCTAGCCAACAAAAAACGAGGGGAATGCCCTGTACCAAAAGCCTTCCCCTCCACTAATTGACTGTAATTTATGATAAACAAACACTCTTGAGTATTGAAATTATTACAGCGAATACCTTACGCCGTAATCTGGACAAAAAGAAAACAAATTCTATTGAGGGAACCGTTCGCTAATTTGAACAAGAGCAGAAAAAATAGTATTTGATATTTTGAATAGAAAAATAAAGGAAGACTAATTTCAGCTTTTTAAAAACTGATCTAAGTCGAGAAGATCAACGTGCACCACAGAACGGTGAAACGCAATGCGAATCCTCAAAGGAAGCAATTTCTCCTTCGACGATCAGCTTTCCCTTTTAGCGGTAAGCTTAATTTTTCATGCACCAAAATATTTAAAATCTAATCTACAAGTTCTAGTTCATTGCTACTTTTAACCAACTAAAGAACCACTAAGTGGCAAGACCAATTTATTAAAAAAGTAGCGGAGGGATTTACAACTGAATTGAACTAAATAGATTACAAACAAGCACTAAATTTGTGTGCCTTGCCAGCAGCTAGGATCAAGTACTGTGACAGGATAATTTTAAAAAGGGAAATTAAGACTAAAATGTATTTGGTCCACTTGTATTATTTTGGTATTTGTTGACAATCGCTAAAAAGGCTGGATCCGTTCGTAAAGCTGACCAATCCATATCTTCGAGGACATATTCCGCAGTAACTTCATAATCCTGCAAAGCCGTTTCTAACTCAACTAGCGCTTTTTCTTTCAAGCCCCGAATGGCGTAGAAACAGGCAAGATTGTATACTCTCCCACTCAATTCTTTTACCCGCAAAATGTGTTTCTCACATTCAAAAAAAGAATTGACCTGATCGAGCCCCGTTTGATACTTTGCCTGTTCGCGATAAGCAACACTGTAGTCATCGTGCAGATTTGGATTTTGGTCGTTAAGTTCTAATTCCAGTGCGAAATTGGCAAGTGCTTTTTGGATTAATTCTAGAGCAACATCGCCCGTTTCCTGCTGGGCTAATCCTAAGAAAGAGCTTCCCAAAATATGATAGCGTAACTCCTGTTGCTCCTTCCATTCCGAAGTATGCTGAACGATTGCAATTGCTTTTTCGAAGTACACTTTTTGCTTTGAACCACTGGAATGAAAAGCAGCTTCCAAATAACTATTTGCTCGGAATTGAGCAATAAGCGTAAGGTCTGTCGTTAATTTTTCGGCTTGATCTAAATACTTTAAAATGCTTTGGAGTTGAACTTCAATCTCTTCCTCCTCGTGCCGCATTCCCTTTAACAAAGCAGTACAAAGATTAAGGAGATAATCTATGTTTTCAGGATTCACCTTATTCGCGCTGAGAAAAAGCGCCTGACTCTTCCGCAAAAGCGGCAAATGATCTTCTATTTTTTGGTATTCGATGGAATCTAAATAGCAAGCGCCCAAGTTATTAATCGCACTTTCGTAATGCTCATCTATCGCAATCGCTTTTTCGTAATAAACAATCGCTTGCTGAATCAAATCAAATTTAGCTTCTTTATCTGCGAGTCTTGCCAGATGATCCAAGGCTATTCCCCAATTACAATACGATACGACATCTGTGTCATCAATTTGAGTCGCTTGTTGGCAGTAGTCAATTGCTTTTTTGAGGGAAATTTCTTGAGCAGCAGCTTCTTGATAATCTCCCAAACTAATGTAAGCAAATCCCATTTCACTCAGTGCCTTATTGGACTTGGGGTTGAGCGACAAACTAATCTCCAGCTGTTCGATACTTTGCTGAAAGCGTTCACTCGCTTGCTCGCCCGTTTCTTCTTTTGCCTTTTCAGACAAGGCAGTTGCCGCACCGAAGTATAAGTCTGATAATTGACTTTTGAGATCTAAGTCGTCCGACTGGTTGATGAGTTCGCGGTAAGCGGCTAAACCTTCAAAATCTTTTTGGATAATTTTATTAATAATTTCTTTCTTTCGCTGATCCGAAATAATCTCTTTCCCAATTTTCTTAGTTGGGATTACCTTCCCTTCTTCAAACTGTTCTACCGCTACTCTAATTTGCTTTTTGGTAATCGTTAAGCGCTCTTTGACCGACGTGTATTCTTTCTTTTCGTAATTTTCGACAATATTATTAACTGCATTTTCCAAAAAACTGAATGGTTTGTCTAAGATCAAAGGTTGCCCCAATCCCAAAGCAGTGTTCAAAGAAAGCATAAAAGTATCCGCGTCATAGCCTTTAATAATCGAAGTGTTTCGATTCGCTTTATTCAGTAATGCTTGGCAAACTTTTTCTTCTGGCAGGTAATCTTTATAACATACCCAAAACATTCCATTATCAAAACGACCTAAATCGACGAGATGATTGAGAATACGATCTACACCACTATAGCCAATAATAATCCAAGGTCGCTCGCTCGCTATTTTATTAAGAATTGACGGAACCATTTGATCTACGCTTCGCATTTCCTCATCGGTATTTAGCAACCACAAACCGTGATGCTGACCGTGCAAGTAAACGACTGATTTTTCGTGTAAACTTGTCGTGGTTAAGGCTTTAAGTACGGCTAGATCGTAGGTTGGTGGAAAGTAATTGAAAAGTGCTAGGGCACGTAGCATGAGATTATCAAAATTGACCGTAAGGACATAATCTACATAACCTTGTGTAATGAGATGCGCAAGGTAGATGTGTGTAACGTTGATTTTAGCGCGATCAATGTATTCTTTCAGCAGTCTATTCCTTTCCGTTGGCAACAAGCATTCCATGAGTTTGGCGTACACTCGCTCTTCTGGCGCTAATTTTTTAATCTTGGGATTGTGTGGATACTTTTCTAGAATATCTTTGACGATGGCGCCAGCTAATGGAATACCGCCCGTGGCAGAAGCACCTGCGCCTAAAAATACAATTGGCTTAGGTAGATTGTTTTCTTTGGCAGATTGGATGAGATAGGCAAGTTCTTCGAGGGTAGATTCTTTCATTTCCAAAAATTGAGCTACACGAACTTGTCTTAAGTTTATTGGCAGTAGCAAGATAAACGGCCAACAAGTTCGTCATTAGTATTTTGCGGAAGGAAGCTACGAATAAGTTCCCTACTTGACAATGAAGTTGTTTCAAAGATAAAGCTAGCAAAATCAATACAATCTACCAAACGAGTAGTCTGATAATCGGTAAATGCTCAATGGCTAAAAAATTAATTATTTCGAGGACTCTGATTCACAAGTACTTTAACATCAGTAATCCAATTTTTAAAATTATTGACTAATTGCTCATCCATGTTTGATTTATAAATCAATTTGATGACAATTTGATCCTTCGTTGTTTCAATCAAATACATTTTCCCCTTACGGGCAATTTTAGAATCTAATTCGTAATATTGGGCTTTGTGTTGATCGACCTTAACGTTGCCTTGAAAGACCCACGCACCGACTCCTTTATCCATTTTGGTGACGTCTCGCTTATCATTTTGCATGACCTTCGTTTCTGAATTTTGCTGGCTAGATACCGTTGTGCGTTCCGCATAGTTCATGCGGGCCAAACTCAAGGTCCCTACATCTTTACCTTCTTTATCTTTCAACAGCACAATCATGCTTTCGTTGAATGTTTCTTGATCGAAAATATTCATCTTTTCAAAGGCGAAGTTGTGAATCTGCATCGAAATACCTTCATAAGAAATTGCTTGTGCATTCCCTTGTGGTAACAAAAGACCGAGACAAAATATCGCAGTGAACAAACTTGAAATATGGGAGGATGGACGAAATAAAACTTGGGTTGAACTCATTTTAAATTTTCATTTTGATGGTTCTTCCGGGGGACGAAGTGATTTAGGTTACTATTTAACTACACCATATTTAATACCAAAAAGTTACTGGGGCTCTATTTTTTTGATAAAAAGCTAGGAAATAACGCACTATCAGCGCATCCTATTTCGAGCTAAATTATTATTATTAAAATACTATTTTGGTAAAACTACTTGATTATCGGTAGCTTATGTTTGGAGAATAAATACAATGCGTTTTTCTAAAATGCTTGGTGAAAAGATTTAGGCAAACTTTATCGTTTTATCCAAAAAAATCACATTTTTACTTTAAAGTTGTTCAAAACGGGAAGCATAAAAAAGAGCGATTAATCACAATTTTATACCGTTTGCCTAAGATTTGACGTCATTAATCCGAAAGAATTGACAAAGCGGTACAATACCAATACCTTTATCCCAGACAAAAAGCAAGAACTTCCTTCTTAAGTACCAATACTATTTATTATCTTATTCATCAAAACATTAATATGGAACCACATAAATTAGAAAGACTAGAAGAAATCATTAGCAACGGCTACGAATTTAACACCTTCGATTATTTAAGTAAAGGTTACGATATCTTTCGCCAAAATATGGGCGGATTTGTTGGTTTTATATTAGTCATGGGTGCCGTTAATTTCATTGCTGACCTAATTCCCATTTTAGGGGATCTTGCTTTTACGTTGGTGCTTTGTCCTGTCCTTTCCGTTGGTCCTTACATTGTCGCCCACAAAATTTACAAAAGAGAAACGCATGAGTTTGCCGATTTTTTTAAAGGAACGGATTACTTAAAAGAACTGGTCATTTTTACCGCAGTCACCATGGCAGTTAGTCTTTTCTTCGGTTTACCTTTTGCCGGTGTGTATTATGACCTCTACTTTGGCGAACCAATGAATATTTTACAAGAAAGCTTCTCTCCTTTCTCTTTCTTGATCTTCATTCCTTTGATCTACTTGATCGTTTCTTGGAGTTGGAGTAGCCTTTTTATCGTTTTTTATAAAATGAATTTTTGGGACGCAATGGAAATGAGTAGAAAGATTATCATGAAAAACTGGTTACAGTATTTCTTTTTCTTAATTGTCTTAGGCTTTACTACAGTGTCAGGTGCGATCCTTCTTTTGGTGGGAATGCTGTTTACCATTCCCATTGTATTTTGTGCACAGTATGTCGCCTTTGCAGAAATTACGGAATTATTGAATGACGACGAAGATGACCTTGAACGACATTTGATCGTATAAGAACTTCGGTGTTAAATTGAAGTTGATCAATAAAAGTAATCCCGCGTTTCCAAGGAAACGCGGGATTAACTTTTTCATCTATTTAAGTAGTTCGCAGAAATTGAGTTTACAATAAGTTGAAAAGAATTTTGAGCTTAAACGAGGCAAAAAACACAGACAATGCCGGAGCATTGGCGAGGCTTTTTAACGAAGTAGAAGCTTAAAAGGCTTTCAAGTTATTAGTT
>JBGCFY010000048.1:0-11864 GCA_045110315.1 Saprospiraceae bacterium | reverse complement strand
CGGTAGTTTCCGAACGCTTAAGATTTAATTTGGATGCTAAATCAACAGTAGTAATTTCTAAATTATTTTCGTAAGAAAAAAGAACTTGAAATAAAGGAGAACGACTTAAATCTCGCTCTTCTACTACGCTCTCAACAATTTTTTCAAAAGGAACATCTTGGTGTAGATAAGCGTCAAGTGTGGTTGTTTTTACTTGCGTCAATAAATCGTGAAACCGAGGGTTATCGCCTAAATTGCTACGCAAAGGAATCGTATTGACAAAAAATCCAATCAAGGATTCCAATTCTGCTTGCGACCGATTGGCAATTGGAGTACCAATGGTAATATCTTCTTGTCTGGTATATTTAAATAATAAAGTTTTGAACGCTGATAACAATAGCATAAACATCGTCACCCCTTCTTGCTGTGCTAACGCTTCTAAGGCACTCGCCATCGGCTTCGATACTTTAAAGTCGAACTGACTTCCCTTCAGACTTTGTACGACGGGGCGT
Source organism: Saprospiraceae bacterium (assembly GCA_045110315.1). Taxonomy (GTDB): domain Bacteria; phylum Bacteroidota; class Bacteroidia; order Chitinophagales; family Saprospiraceae; genus CALFBG01. The sequence continues at coordinate 11,373 of JBGCFY010000048.1, read as the reverse complement.
AAGAAATCAGTAGGCAAATCTAAAACCGCTGCACCTTGCATTTTTTCAACCCAGTAATTCAATTTATTTTCTAACAAATCTCCTTGTAAATGATTACGTTGCCAGATGGCATAATCTGCATATTGAATCGGCAACGCAGGAAGGTTGGCAGCTTTGTTATTTTTTTGAGCCTCGTATAAGGCAGCTAATTCTTCAATAAAAATCGAATTAGACCAACCATCCGAAGCAATGTGGTGTAAGACGAGTATTAATAAATTCTCCTTAGCAGAAAGCTTTACAATTTTCACTCGAAGTAAGTGATCTTTCGCAAGGTTAAAAGGCTTTGCCAATGCTTCTTGCACCAATGATGTTAAAGCCTCCTCACTTGTATCCGTCAATTGATCTTCGTAGGATAAGCTCCATTGATTTTTAGCTAATACTTGCTGATAGACGATACCTTCTTCTTCGCGCATTACCGTTCTTAAAACTTCGTGACGATTCACTAGTATTTTGAATGCTTCCGTTAACGCGTCTATCGACAAATCACCTGACATCCGTTGAACGAATGGCATGTGATAGTGTGTACTTCCTTCGAGTTGATCAATGAACCAAAGTCGCTCTTGTGAAAAGGACAAAGGAATTTGCTCGGGTCTAGTTGTTGTCGTAATTTTAGGAACTGTCGTTGCTTCTTGTGCCGCAAGATAACTTGCAAGTGCTGCGACAGATTTATGGGTAAATAAATCTTTAATGGCGACGTTAAGTTCGAGTTCATTTCGAATTGCAGCCACTACTCTACTGGCCAATAACGAATGTCCTCCTAACTCAAAAAAGTTGTCCATAACTCCAACTTGCTCAAGCTCCAATACCGTTTTCCAAATCGCAGTCAATTCCGTTTCGAGCGCAGTGCGAGGTGCAAGGTACACCGTACTCAAAAGCATCGTGCCATCAAGATCAGGCAAGGCATTTTTATCAATTTTACCATTTGGGGTTAACGGCAAAGATTCCAAAGCGTGCATAAGGTTTGGAATCATATAATTGGGTAACTTCTCGGCTAAAAACGCCCGTAGTTGGAGTTGTGCCGCTTCATCAAAAGTTTGGGTAACGGTAAGGTAAGCGACTAGTGTATTGCGACCTACGACGTTTTCTTTGGCAACGACAACACAAGCTTTTACAAATTCATATTGTTGTAAAACGGTTTCGATCTCCCCTAATTCAATTCGGTGTCCACGAATTTTGACTTGATCATCCATTCTACCGAGGCAGGCTAAATCTCCATTAGGCAACCATTTTGCTAAATCTCCGGTACGATATAGTTTTGCGTTTGGCGTATCACTAAATGGGTTCGCAATAAATTTTTCTTGCGTCAATTCGGGACGGTTTAAATACCCTGTTGCCAATCCATCTCCAGCAATGCATAATTCTCCAATGCCACCAATTGGCAATAAATTTTCACGCCCAACGGTTTGTGTATCCGCAGTTGTTTTTAAAATATAAACTTGTGTGTTTGCAATCGGCTTACCGATGTTTACCTTTGTATTTCGTTGCAATATTCCCATTGTGGACCAGATGGTAGTTTCTGTTGGTCCGTACATATTCCAAACGGTTTGTGCACTGAGTCCCGTAAGGATATTTTTAAGTCTTTCTTTGATTGGTTCTCCTCCAGAAAGAATAAGAACCGCCTCTTCGTTTGTCCAACCACCATCGACTAACAATTGCCAAGTTGAAGGTGTTGCTTGCATCAAGCTCGGGCGAGTTTTGGCGATTAACGCTTTCAATAACTCCGCATCCATACTAACGCTTCTCGTTGTTAGAATTACTTCTGCTCCCGTAATCAATGGAAGATATAATTCAAGGTATGCGATATCAAAACTGTAGGTGGTCAACGCAAGTAATCGTTCAAATTTTACTTGAGGCTGAAGAATCAATTTATCTAACATCGTAGATAAGAAATTCATCAGTGCTCGATTTGAAATCATTACTCCTTTGGGCTTACCCGTAGACCCTGAAGTATAAATAAGGTATACGGTTGCTTCTGGAGCGGATACAAGCTTCAGGTTTTTATTAGATTCTTTACGAATAGTTTTTTGGCTAGCAGCGACAAAAACAATTTCCATCTCCGTTTGCAATGGCAAAAGAGCTTGTTGTTCCTTACTGGTCACGATTAATGGCACCGCCGTATCCTCCAAAATGTAAGCAATTCTTTCTTCTGGATAAGCTGGATCAATGGGAATATAAGCAGCGCCTAGTTTTTGAATAGCCAATAAGCTGACTAGCATATTTGTGGAACGTTCAAGTAAAACGGCAACCATATCCTTCGCCTTCACTCCTTTTTTCGCTAAAAAATGCGCTAATTGGTTTGCTTTTTCGTTGAGTTCACGATAGCTCAGTTTTTCGTCAGCAAAACTAAGTGCAATCTGTTCAGGTGTTCGCTCGACTTGTTGTTCAAATAGATCAATTAAACTTTGATCTTGAGGATAAGTCGCTTCCGTTTGATTGAAGTCTTGTAAAAGTAGTTGTTCTTCTACCTTCGGTAAAATATCAATATTCGATACTTTTTGATCTAGCGCCGTTGCAAATTGATCAAGAATATGTAACAACCGATGCATTAGTAAATCTGCCTCTTCTTTCGAAAGATAGTCCGTAGCATAGCTCAACTTTAATTCAAGCGGTTGCGCTGCGCCGTAATCACACCATCTAAATTCAAGTGGACTAATTTTCGCATCACTTGAGAGGAACTGAGACTTAGATTCAAGTCCATCTAAATTCAAGACAAAATCGAGTTGATCGTAGATCACTTCAATTTCAAATAACTGAGCTCGATCTTCTTGTAATAATTTTAGGGCACGGTTTAAATGACTAATGGGATAGTTCTGGTACCGATAGTCCGTCCGTTGTTGGCTTTTAACAGCCTTAATTAAGTTTTCTAGCGTTTGGTCTTCTTGATAAACACCTTTAAAAGGAATTACGCCAGTAAACATTCCGACGGTATTCCGTTGAATTTTATTTCTACGCTTGTGTAAAGGAACACCGAAAACGAGGGTTTCTCGATTTTCAGTACGACCATAAAGTAAGGTTAGTGCCGCCAAGGTTAGTTGTTGCAATCCCGTTCCCACCAATTGTCCTATTTCTTCAAAACGTTTTCTTTGTTTTGCTCCAATTTCCAGCGTTAGAATACCACCTTGTTCGACTAAGTTATCTGGATTAACTTTTTTTAATAAAATTGGTGCAGGAACTTGTGCAAATAAATCCAACCAATACTTTTCATCTTTGGCATAAGAAGCAGAGTCTAGGTAAGACAACGATTTTTGGATTTCTGCTTGATAAGTAGGAAAGTTAAAAGTTTTGGGAGCAATCTTCGAGTTGACGGATTGCGAATATTGATCTGCTACGTAATGCATCAATACGGAAAAGCCAAAGCCATCCGTAATTAAATGATGGTACCGCATGAACCACCAATATTCGTCCACTCCTATCTGAAGCAAGTAGTTTTCATAGAATTGATTACCTTTTAAGTCAAAAGCTTGATTGAAACGACCTTGCATCCAATCAATTGCGGTCCCTTGAGGATCTGAACTGGCGCTGAAATCCATTTCTGCATATTGGGGCGCAGGGATCGCAGAAGAAAATTCACATTGAGGAGCTATTTCATCGAAATTAAATTGAAGCTGCAATGCGTCAAATACTTCGGGCAAACTATTGATAGTGTGTGCAAAAACACTTTTATCAAGCTTACCTTTTAGGACTACATAACCTCCAACATTATAGTATGGACTGTTAGGCTTGATTACTTGATCAAAATAAATTTCTTGTTGTGATAAATGCAACGGAAAACGATTCATCTTTATTTATATTTTTAGACTTTACATGGTTATTAGGCTTCTACCTAATCTTGACTCAGTTTATGCTTTAGCATAAACTGAACTTCCCTCTTACTAGCCCTTTCTCGTAGTTAGTGACTTGAGGTAAAGCACATTTAGTTGATTGATTAATTGGCAATAAGACTTACTTCGGTATGAGTAGTTGATAAATAGTATAAAGTGGTCTAGTCTTAATTGTTTCTTTAGGTTCTTAATCTAATTCTTCAAATAAAAATTACTAGCCGCTTCAACAGTATTTATGTACTTAGGTTGGTATCAATAGTAATACTAGACCATTTTTTTTCAAAGCATTGAAAGTATTCAAAATGATAAAGTTTAGTATGTAAGCATTGGTAAAATGCTTGCTCAACAAATAAATAAGCCAAAAGCTTACTATTTAATCCTCAAAACAAGATGAATGATCAAACGATTCTCTACGTTTTACTATTTGTGATTTATTTTATTTTTCTAATGGCATGTAACCAGAAAGGCACATAAAAATTTCGCAAAATACAGTAAATTCATAATCAATACTTCAAAAACATATTTGAACTTTCTCTTAGATAGAAGAGCAAATTTTAATACTCCTTATTCGAAAAATATTGACATTTTTTGTTTTGATTTTCTGACATGAGCTATTCTAACCTGTAGCATCATCCTTTTATAGCATATATAATCTTTAATTTTGTACTCGCATTACCTTTAAATTTCAGGAAAAACTTCTCTTGTAATTTGTAAAATATTAACGGGTAAAACTACTTCTCAACTACTCTTTAATAGACCTTTCTTTGATAGCATAAAATTAAAGTTAGTATAGCGTTTATAAAATAGTCAGGAGTAATCATTTTACATAAACCCAATAGTAAGATCATACTACGAGTGGTATAAAGTTACTGTATCTGTTCTTTAGAAATATACTGTTATACCAGCCTATAAATGGGCATTTATGGCATCAACTAAAGTATCTTTTTAAGGGTAATTAAGCTATAAATGGATATCTTTCGTATTGAGTGTCAAAGTAAACTAAAGCACTTATTCCATTTTATATGAGTTTGTATTTTATACTAAAAATAGTCAATAAGGTATTATGGGTATTTACGCGCTAATACCTGAAAGAGAAATGAAAAACAGCCATTTTGAAGAACGTATTAAACGCCAATATTTCAGCTTTCCTAACTTCTCAACCACCGCTATAAAAACCATAAATAAAACCCTGTACTCATGAGCAAATGCTTAAAGTGTATCACGCTGATTTACAACACCTTACTCACCTTCACCCCGAGCATTTCAAAACAGTGTTTTAAAAATGATATTCAACTCGAATCGTCAAAACATTGTCTTCTTTATGTCATGACTTCATATTTTAGTGCATTTTTCAGACAAGTAAAGACAAGTTATTTTATTTTAGTGTCAATTATAGTATAGAAGTTGTTTAAAAGTTAGATCTTAAGACCTCCCGCTCAAGGCTTGCAACCCAGTACTTCAGCTTTTTCTCATCACTGCAGCCACGGCTGTATAAATTCTGAACAGAATTTACCGCTTGCGGATGAGATGCAAAAGAGTTTCGTCCTGATTCACACGCCTTTATCCCTGCCTGACCGGCAGATTCGGTTGCTAACATCATTTTAAAACAACTTCATAAATACCTTTAGATAAGATCACCAATAAATTTAACTTAAGCACCCACTAACAATGAAAAAAAGATCCTGCTACTTTTTAGCTATTTTATTTCTATCCTTATTTAGCTTCCATTCAGCACAAGCGCAAAAATTGAGCTATGTTCAAGGAGATGTCATGATTCAAGTACCTTCCGATACCGATGTACACCAACTCTCTCGAGATTTTCAGTACTTTGATGGTCACTTCACTAAATTAAGAGTTGTAAAACGCATTTCGGAACACGTGAATATATGGCTACTCCATTTTGATTTCACTAAAGTTGACGAAGTGCGATTTTTAGCCTATTTGAGAGCTCAACCAAGTATTGATATTGCTCAATTCAATCATATTATTGAAGAATACCGGCAAACAATTCCAAATGATCCACAGTTTATGGATCAATGGCAATACATCAATACGGGGGCTAATGGTGGTACCGTTGGTGCCGATATTGACATGGACCTTGCTTGGGATATTACTACTGGTGGATTGACCACGGACGGTGATACAATCGTAGTGTGTGTCGTAGATTCTGGTTGGGACTTCAGCCACGAAGATATGCAAGAAAATTTATTCATCAATCACGCTGAGATTCCAGACAATGGAATTGATGACGATGGCAATGGATTTTTAGATGACTACTTCGGCTGGGATACTAGCTCTGATGATGACAATGTAGGCGTTACCTTCAATGATCACGGCGTTTCCGTAGCGGGAATCGTTGGCGCTGTCGGTAACAACAATATTGGTGTCGCAGGAGTCAACTGGAATGTGAAAGTAATGGTCGTCGCAGGTGGTACCGGCGTAGAATCCGAAGTACTTGAAGCTTATAGTTACCCATTAGGCTTCCGTAAAAAATACAACGAAACGAACGGCGCAGAAGGAGCATTTGTAGTTGCAACCAACTCTTCTTGGGGAATTAACCAAGGTCAACCCGCAGATGCACCACTTTGGTGTGCCTTTTACGATACTTTAGGATATCACGGTATCTTAAGCGCAGGTGCAACGGCAAACGCTGACTTCGATATTGATGCTGTTGGTGATTTACCTACAGCCTGCCCCAGTGACTTTATGATTAGTGTGACAAATATGAACCGCAACGATATCAAAGTCAATGGCGCCGGATACGGAACCAATACTATTGACTTAGGTGCTTTTGGCGCACAAACTTGGACCGTAGAAGGAAATAATGGTTACGGTGGTTTTGGTGGTACTTCTGGTGCTACGCCCCACGTAGCAGGAGCCATCGCCCTACTCTACTCAGCGCCTTGTTCCAATTTGACCGCTTTGGCGAAAGCCGATCCAAAAGAAGCTGCTCTATTAGTTAGACAATATATTTTTGATGGCGTAGATCCTAATCAAAGTCTAGATGGCATTACCGTAACGGGAGGTCGTCTTAACGTACATAATAGTTTGCAATTAGTTTTGGAAAATTGTGGTCCTTGCCCTCAGCCTTTTGCCTTAGAGGTAACTGATATCACGGACGTTGAAGCACAAGTAGCTTGGGGTGTTCCTGATTCTGCTACCGCAGTAACTATGCGTTGGAGAGCCGTTGGTGCGGCAAATTGGAATACAACAAACAATGCTACTAGCCCAATGGCTCTAAATATGCTGACCGCTTGTACAGATTACGAAATACAGTTAGAGGCGATTTGTCCTGATACGATGAGTGGCTTTTCTGTTAGTTATCCTTTCCAGACCGATGGCTGTTGTATTTCTCCCAATGATTTAGCTTTTACAGACATTACCGATGATGGTGTTAGCTTTAATTGGTCTAGTATCCTAGCTGCCACTTCTTATAACTTGCGTTATCGAGCACAAGGTACGATGGCTTGGACCGAAGTAACTGGAATTACCGCAACAACAACAGCCCTCGAAAATCTAATTAATTGTACAACGTACGAAGCACAGGTTCAAACCGTTTGTACGACCGGAGCCGTGGATTATGCTCCTATCGTCACTTTCCAGACTTCTGGCTGTGGCGCTTGTATTGATTTACCCTATTGTGAAATAGATGGAAGTACGCAGTACGAATATATTGATGCCGTCACCATTCATACCCTGGTGAATGACTCAGGCAATAATGATGGATACGGTGACTTTACGGGAACCTCAACGGACGTTGAGACGAATAACATTTATGATGTGACGCTTACCGTTGCTTTTCCTGGCTTTACAGAGAATGTTAACTGGAAGATATGGATTGATTACGATCAAAATGGCAGCTTTGATGAGCCGGGAGAGATTGCCTTTCAAACGGAAACGGGAACTAGCGATGTCGTTAATGGAACAATTTCTATCCCTGGAAATGCCATTGCGGGTACGACTAGAATGCGCGTCGGTATGGTTTGGAATGAAGGAGCAGATGATGATGTTAAACCATCACCTTGTGAAACGGGCTACGACGGAGAATACGAAGATTACTGTATCAATATCACAGCTGGCGTGCCTACTTGCGATGCACCTTTAGGACTCAATGTAACAGACATTGGCTTAACCGAGGCTACCTTGAGTTGGAATGGAATTTTCTTAGCCAATAGCTACACACTTCAATATCGAGTTCTAGGCGCCATCGATTGGATCGAGCAAAACGTAACCGATCTCAGTACCGTTCTTGGTAACTTAGAAAATTGCACAAGCTATGAATTCCGTGTGGCTTCCGTTTGTGATAATGAAACAAGCCCTTACTCTACGGACTACGTTTTCACTACTACTTGCGAATGTAATGTTCCTATAAATATTGACACCACTGAAGTTGGCGAAAATTACGCCGTCATCACTTGGGAGGGTTCTATGCTGAATACGATTACCTTCGACCTTCGCTATAAAGAACCTACCTCCATTACCTGGACGACCGTAACGATCCCTGGACCTGATTATCAAATTGATAATTTAATGGACTGTCGAGATTATCAGTATCAAGTCAGAACAAACTGCCTTGACATGAATAGTGACTACTCTGATACCAAGACTTTTAAGACGGATTGTGCAGTAAGTGTAGCACAAGATCCAAGTTTGAGTGATTTGACAATTTTCCCAAATCCATTTCAAAATGCCTTGTCGATCACTTTTGATTTAAAAGCTGCGAGTGCGATTGATATCGAAATTATTAACGTTGCGGGACAAGTGATATATCGTAATTTCACTACGATTGCAACTACGGGGCAACAAAATATTCAATTGGATCAATTAGACGGCTTGACCAGTGGAATTTATTTCCTTAAAATTAAAACAGCGCAAGGTACTAGTTTAAAAAAATTAGTAAAAACCAATAGCTCGAAGTAAGTAGAAGCGTTGACTTAAGTAATACACGTAAATCTTATTTTCAAAACCTAACAGTTTGTATTAGACAGGCTGTTAGGTTTTTTTATGGAGCAGTATACACTGAAGTTATTTTAAAAAACTTCTAGATTTGGCTTCTTCCTTAATATTTTCTATTTTTCGATATGATGATAAAGAACTTAAACTATCTAATGTTGCTACTCTTTAGCTTTTGCTTATTGAGTCAAGCCTGCAAAACATCGACCGCAAATAATCAAGCGAAGCAGCTTGCCGCGAAAGCCAGTAAAGATTGTATTGACAAACGTAAAATTGACCGAGATGCTTTTTGTACCAAAGAATACAAACCCGTTTGTGGATGTGATGATAATACCTACGCTAATGTTTGCCTCGCAGAAAAAGCAGGAGTAACAAAGTGGACGGATGGTAAGTGCGGAGCAGCTTGTATCGACCCAAGCAAAGTGAATCCAACACAGCCTTGTGCTAAAATTTATCGCCCCGTTTGTGGTTGTAATGGAAAAAGCTATAACAACGAATGCGAAGCAGAAAAAGCAGGCGTCACCGCTTGGCAAGAGGGGGAATGCTTAGATTGTGTTGATCCTAAAAAGAAAAATTCAACACAAGCTTGTCCTAGAAACTATCAACCCGTATGTGCCTGTGATGGAAGGACTTACAACAATCAATGTGAAGCAGAGAAAGAAGGGCTAAAATACATGACTCCGGGCGTTTGTGGGAAATGTATTGATCCCGATAAAATCCGTCCAAAACCTTGTCCAGAAGACTACGATCCCGTTTGTGGTTGTAATCAAGTTACCTACAGCAACGCTTGTGCAGCTTCGAGTGCGGGGGTAAAAACCTGGCAAAAAGGAAAATGCAAATAGTTGTCTAAAAACAGCTTCTAAAAAGAAAAATGAATAGCCCTCTTGCGACGACTATTCATTTTTTTCTTTGCGTTATTTAAAATAACTGCTTTCTATTATAATTTGGTTTTTTGGCTTGTTTAGAATGGACATCCCTGACAGGAATCCAACTTTGGGCTAGGATTAGGTTGTGATAAAGTTCTTACTTTCTCATCTCCTACACAGCCGACAATTCTAAATTCTGTTCGACGATTCAACTGGTGTTCTTGTTCACTACAAGGAATATTATTGGCACATCCATTAACATTCTTTCTTTCTCCGTATCCTCTTGGAATTAGACGATCTTCGTTAATTCCTTTATCAATCAACCATCTTACCGCTGCTTCTGCACGTCGCTGAGATAAGGTACGATTATAAGAATTTGATCCACGAGAATCCGTGTGAGAACTCAACTCGATTACGTAATCAGGATTTGCGACCATCATATCGTATAGTTTTTGCAATTCTGGTTCTGCCTCCCCTCGAATGTAAGATTGGTTGAAATCATAGTAAATATGCAATAAGTAAGCGATTGAAGTTTCTCCTTCTTCCGTTGGATATTCCGTTGGACTCACTGGGAAAACTGAGTTTGCGATATTGCTTGGTACTCCTTTTTCGTACGTCACACCACCACAATCTCCGGTGTAAGGTTCTCCCGTATTACCGTCGATATAGATGCCTCGATTAACATCTTTGTAAACATTAGCACAAGGATCTTTCTCTCCGTTAAGTGTTTGTGGACCATCTCCAATAGGCTGTATTTCTCCAGGAGCGTCCGTCACCGAAATCGGTTGTAGGTTTAGATTTGCTTGCAAAGTTGTTGCCTCTTCTAGACCTCTGGTACACTGATCTTTAATTGGACTACCGAAGTAACTCTTCTTTGTTCCATTCACCGTGTAGCAGCAATCTTTTTCTAATTTGAAATTATACGTTCCAGTAGCATCCGTTGTCATCGTCTGTGTTTCTTGGTCGCAATCATTCGTAAGTGTAACCAAAGCACCTTCTAAAGGCAAACCAGTACTTTGATCGCAGACAATACCTTCTATTTCAAAACCAAGTTCTTTTTCCAGAGTAATTTCTACGAATACTGGCGTGCCCGTTTTAATATCTTTAGTACAACCTTCTTCGTCATTATTCATGTAAGTTGCCATGCTCGCCGTAAAAGTACAGCATTCATTCATCCGCATATCGATGCGCACTTTACCTTCTTTATCGGTAGTTAAAGTTTCTCCAGTACAGTCGTCTAATACTTCGGCACCTTCTATTGGTTCTTTCGTTTCTTTGTCGAAAACTAAGATCTCAACTGGCGAAGCTACTTTCTTAAAGCTATAAATATCATCTCTCCCGGCTCCACCTTCTCGATCAGAAGAAAAATGTCCACAAGTACCTTCTTCGTTGAAAATGATACTGAAATCATCTGAGATAGAATTAATTGGGTAACCTAGATTTTCAATAGCGCCCCATTCTCCATCTTCTTTATCTTCCATAAAGTAGATATCCAATCCTCCTAAGCCAATTTGCCCGTCAGAAGAAAAATACAATTTTTTATCTTGGTGGTAATAAGGAAAAACTTCGTTTCCTTCAGTGTTAATCGTTGGTCCTAAGTTTAATGGTGGTCCCCAACTTCCGTCTTCTTTTTCGGACATATACAAATCCATTCCACCAAAACCACCCGGCATATCAGAAGCAAAGTATAAGAC